>NC_011894.1:1412500-1712500 GCF_000022085.1 Methylobacterium nodulans ORS 2060 | reverse complement strand
TGCCGGTCTTCGCCCGGGCGTCCTTGAGGCGGTCGACGTAGCGCTTCTCGTCGCGGAACTTCAGCGGATCGACCGGCACCTCGGGGAGCGGCACGTCGAGCCAGGTGCCCTGGTCGAACATCATCTTCAGCCGCTGCTGGGCGGTCATCCGCAGGTGGTGCTCGGAGCCCGGTATCACGTAATCGTTGGCTTCCACCTCCTTGTGGAAGACCATCTGGCCGGTCTCGGGGCACTTCACCCAGAGGTTCTCGGGCGTCTCGCGCTTGAACAGCGTCTTGATGCGGGGTCGGACGACCTCCGAGATCCAGTTCATCGTCTCGACCTTCATGGCGAACCTCCGCTCAAGCCGCCCCGCCCGCGGCGGAACGGACGCCCGCCGCGAGGTCGCGCACCAGCGCCAAGACCGCCGCGACGCTGCCCGAGGTGGCGCGGCCTTCGAGATCGAGGGAGCGGGCGAGCGTGTCCACCAAGGCCGAGCCCACCACGACGCCATCCGCGTTCCGGGCGATCGCGGCAGCATGCTCGCCCGTCTTCACGCCGAAGCCGACCACCACGGGCAGCGCCGTCTGCGCCCGGATGCGGGCGACCGCGCTCGCGACCGCACCGAAATCGGGCGTCGCCGCCCCGGTGATGCCGGTGATCGACACATAATAGACGAAACCGGAGGTGTTCGCGAGGACGGCCGGCAGGCGCCGCTCGTCCGTCGTCGGCGTGGCGAGCCGGATGAAGGCGAGGCCCGCTTGCCGAGCCGGCAGGCAGAGCTCGTCGTCCTCCTCGGGCGGCAGGTCGACCACGATCAGGCCGTCGACTCCCGCCGCCACGGCGTCGGCGAGGAAGCGCGGCACGCCATACGTGTAGATGGGGTTGTAGTAGCCCATCAGGATGACCGGGGTGCGCGGATCCTCGGCCCGGAAGCGGCGCACCAGATCGAGGGTCCTGGCCACGCTCTGGCCGGCCTTGAGCGCCCGCAGGCCGGCCGCCTGGATCGCCGGGCCGTCCGCCATCGGATCGGTGAAGGGCAGCCCGAACTCCACGATGTCGGCACCGGCCGCCGGCAGGGCGCGCAGCACCGCGAACGAAGTCTCGGGATCGGGGTCGCCGGCCATCACGTAGGTGACGAGGGCGGCGCGTCCCTCCGCGCGGCAGCGGGCGAAGGTGTCGTCGAGGCGGGTCGTCATGGCGGTCTCTCTGGCCTCCGGGAGCGGCGGGCAGCGACTCCGTCGCGCTCGGGCGCAGCGCGGGGGTGCCGCCGCGCTACACCATCAGGGAGCGCAGGTGAAGCCACCGGCCGAATCGGCCGCAGCCGCCGCCCGCAGCGAGGCCAGCGTCACCACGCCCTCGTCCGTCAGGGCGACCCGCTCGGCGCCGGCCGCGAGGAGAAGGCCGAGCGCATCCTTGAGGGAGGCACCGGCGGGCAGGCGCGGCGCCTCCGGGGCCGCGCCGACCTCGCGCGCCGCAGCGGCCGGGATCAGGGCGAGCCGCCGCAGCCAGCGATCGGAGCCGACGAACGCCTCCGCGAAGGCGTCGGCGGGCCGGGCGAGCAGGCGCTCGGGCGCGTCGACCTGGACCAGGCGGCCCTCCCGCATCAGCGCGATCCGGTCGCCCATGCGCAGGGCCTCGTCGATGTCGTGGGTGACGAGCAGCACCGTCTTGCCGAGACGCCGGAGGATGGCGCGGATCTCGCCCTGGAGGCGTCCCCGCTCCAGCGGATCGACCGCCCCGAAGGGCTCGTCCATCAGCAGCACCGGCGGGTCGGCGGCGAGAGCCCGGGCGACGCCGACCCGCTGCCGCTGGCCGCCCGAGAGGGAATCCGGCCGCCGCGCCCGAAAGCTGTCCGGATCGAGCCCGACGAGGTCGAGCATGGCATCGACGCGCTCGGCGATGCGGCGGCGCGGCCAGCCGAGGAGCCCCGGGACCGTGGCGACGTTCTGCCCGACGCTGTGGTGGGGAAAGAGCCCGATGCCCTGCAGCACATAGCCGGTGCGCCGGCGCAGGGCGATCGGGTCGAGCCCGGCCACATCCTCGCCGCCGACGCGCACGCGGCCCGACGTCGGAGTCACGAGGCGGTTGACCATCCGCAGGGTGGTCGACTTGCCGCAGCCCGACGGGCCGATGAGGACGCAGGTGGTGCCTTCCTCAACCGCGAGGTCGACGCCGTCCACGACCGGCCGTGCCTGACCCGGATAGATCTTGCACGCGCTCTCGAAGCGGATCATCCGCGAAGGGTCAGCAGCCCGTGCAGATCGACCCGAGGGTCCGCTTCATCCGGGCGTCCCAGGCCTTGTCCCGCGCCGCCGCCTTGCGGGCGGCCTCGTCGGGGTTCGGCAGCTTCTGCCCCGCCGCGCCCTGCCCCACCGTGTCGGGCCGCGGCTGCCGCCGCCCCACGGCTGCGGGGGCCGGCTGGGCGAGGCCGGGCGGGCTCGTCGGCGTCGGCTGCTGGGCGCGGGCGAGGTCCGGCAGGAGCGCGAGGCCGAGGGACGCCGTGGCGATGAGAATGCGCATGGGTGATGTCTTCGAGGGTGAGCCTGCGGCGGGATCGTACAGGCGGACCATCCTAGCGGCATGACCGGTGCCCGGCCAGTCATCCGACATCCGGTGATGGCTTGGCCATGCAGATGTCGGCTTGCCCAGGCGGATGGTTCTCCGCCCCTTCGCGCTCCCTCTTGCATGTTTGACGGGCCGACCAGCGCACCAAGCTGTGAGGTGCGTCGCGGCCGGTGGCCACCGGCCGCGACGCGGGCGGCCGGGATCGATCTCCCTCTAGGATTGGCACCGTGGGAAAGCAGGATCCGGCCGCCCTCTGGCTCTTGTCCTGAACAGATGCTGGGGAGCAAGTCCCGTATGCAAGGCAAGGAAGTGTCCAAACAAGAGACCGCGGGCAAGTCTAGCGTGGGGATCGACGTCAGCAAGAGCTGGCTCGACGTCCACGTCCTCCCCTCCGGCCAAGCCCAGCGGTTCGCCAATACCGAGGTCGGCATCCGGCAGCTCAAGCGCTGGCTTGGGCGCTTTGCTCTGGGGCTGGTCGTGGTCGAGGCCACCGGCAAGTGGCACCGCCAGACCCGCCGCAGCCTGCATGCCTCGGGCCTGCCGGTCGCCGTCGTCGATCCGTTTCGGGTGCGCATGTTCGCCAAGGCGCAAGGCATCTGGGCCAAGACCGATCGGCTCGATGCCCGCGTGCTGGCGCAGTTTGCCGCGGTGATGGCCCCCCCGCAGCGCCCGCCGGCCTCGGACGCGCTCGAAGCGCTCCAGGAACTGGTCGCGGCCCGCGACAGCGCCGTGGCCGAACAAACCGCCCTCAAGAACCAGCTGGCCGCGGCCGCAAGCCCGTTCCTGATCCGCCAGTTCCAGGACCGTCTGGCCAGGATCGCCGCGGACATCGAGGCCCTTGCCGGCGAGATCCGCCGGCTCATCGCGGCCGATCCCGGACTGGCCCGGCGGCATGCCATCCTGGTCTCGATCCCCTCGATCGGGGACACGATCGCGGCCACCCTGGTGGCCAGCCTGGCCGAGCTGGGCACCTGCAGCAGCCGGCAGATCGGCCTGCTGGCGGGCCTGGCGCCGGTCGCCGACGATTCCGGCGCGCGCCAGGGCGTGCGGGTCATCTGGGGCGGCCGCCCGCCCGTGCGCCGCGTCCTCTACCTCGCGGCGCTCTCGGCCGCCCGCCACAACGCCGGCCTGAAAGCCTTCCACGAACGCCTGATCGCCAACGGCAAGAAGCCAAAGTGCGCCATCATCGCCGTGGCCCGCAAGCTCGCCGTGCTGGCCAACAGCCTCATCGCTCAGGACCGCCTCTGGACGCCAAATCAGCCCCAACAGGCTTGACGCCAAACACAGATGCTTTCCCGGACGACTGCAGCGCCAGCGGAATGCGCCCGGGAAAGGGAGAGCGGGCAACAGGAGGCCGGGCGAGCCAATCGATGATCGCCTCCAGACGCGTCAGGCGGACATCCTCGCGTGAGCTGACGCGGCCTCATACCCGATCCGATGGATTGCTTCGCCGGTCGGGTGCAGGGTCCGGCGGCATCCGGGCGAACAGCGCCTCGATCCAGCCTGCCACGGCGCGCACGGGCGGCGCCGCCTCATCCTCCGGGTGGCCGATCAGGAAGACCGGGCGGATCACCACGGGCTCGGCCCCGAGGCGGACCAGGGCCGGATCGCCCGCGGCCATGATCTCGGGCAGCACGGCGCGCACCCCGCCGGCCCGCGTCAGGCGCAGGAGGGTCTCGAGCCGCGCGGCCCGGTGGCGCAGGCCGGCGCGGCCGGCCGCCCGCTCGGCGTAGCGCACCTCCGGCAGGTGACCGAGCGCCCCGTCGAGGGCGGCCCAGGGCAGCCGGTCCGGTGCCGCCGTCCCGGCGGCCGCATAGACCCCGTAGGCGAGCCGGCCGATCTCGCGCGCGCTGGCGCGGCCGGCCACGGGTGGGCCGAGCCGCAGGGCGAGGTCGGCCTCGCGCCGGGTGAGGCTGAGGTTGCGGTCCTCCGCGATCAGGTCGAGCCCGAGGGCGGGCCGACCGGCGAGGAGCGCCGGGACGGCAGGCGCCAGCAGGTGGTCGCAGAGGAAAGCGACCGCGGTGACCCGGACCGTGCGCCAGGCGGGCCGCCCCGCCTCGCCGGACCCGGCGAGGCCGGTGCCGACGCCGCGCAGCGCCCGCTCGGCCGCCTCGAGCCGCGGCATCAGATCGAGGCAGGCCCGGGTCGGGACGAGCCCGCCGCCGGCGCGGACGAGGAGCGGCCGGCCGAGATCCGCCTCCAGCCGCCGCACCCGCCGCCCGGCAGTGGTCGGGTCGATGCCGAGCTGGTCCGCAGCCGCCGCAAGCCGCCCCGTCCGCGCCACCGCGAGCAGCGTCTGCCACGCGTCCCAGCTCTCCATCGCGTCCTCCGCGGGCTGCATTGATGCAGCTTTCAGCCCGAGTTTTGCCGCTAGTCCGGCGCGAGTGCACGTGCGATCCCGCAGCCCTCCCCCGGAGGATGGCGATGAGCGAACCCAGAACTGCCGAACCCAAAACTCTCCTGCAGCTGGCGGGAGCGCCACTGACGCCTGCCCGGATGGCCGAGTCCGTCCTCGTCGTCATCGACGCGCAGGCCGAGTATGCCCGGGGCGGCGGCCTGCCGCTCGACGGGTTCGACGCGGCGCTCGCCCGCCTGCGCGATCTCCTGGCGGCGGTCCGGGAGGCGGGCGCGCCGGTGATCCACGTCGCGCATCGCGGCCGGCCCGGCGGCCTGTTCGATCGCAACGCCCCCGGCGGCGCCATCCTGCCCGAGGCGGCGCCCGCCGCCGGAGAACCGATCGTGGAGAAGACGCTCCCGAACGCCTTCGCGGGCACCGACCTCGCAGCCCGCCTCGCGGCGCTGGCGCGCCCTCACCTGCTGCTCGCCGGCTTCATGACCCACAATTGCGTGAGCGCGACCGCCCGGGCCGGGCTCGATCTCGGCCAGCGCGTCACGGTGGCGGGCGATGCCACGGCGACCCGCGCCCTGCCCGACCCGATGGGAGGGGCGCCCATCGCCGCCGCGGCGATCCAGCGCGCCGCGCTCGCCGGCCTCGCGGACCGCTCGGCCGTCGTCGCGCCGACAGCCGCCATCCTGCGGGACTAAATATAGAACCTGACCTGCGTGGAAGCCGCCCCGCTCCTCATGCTGAGGTGGCCGGCGAAAGCCAGCCCTCTGGCCGGCATCAGCCGGCACGCACCCCGGACCGGTGCTCCCATCCACCAAAGCTCCGGACCAGCGTTCGGGCGTGCTTCGAGTAGCCTGCGCGATCTTCGATCGCCTGTGCGATCTTCGATCGCCTGCACCTCAGAGCATGAGGGCCGGCGTTAGCTGCCACGGAAGGAAGTGTCGGTCAGCCGGCTTCATCCGTCAGGGTCAGCGCAGCCGGTGGAGAACTGATCCCAACGGTCATTTCCAGTGACCGTTGGTTCCGTTCTCGAATTTTCGCCAAGCCTTTGCACAGAGCCTCTGGCTTGGCACCGAACATTCGAGACGGGTCAACGACCCGATGCGTCAGCATCTTGGGCCGTTGGTATGATGTGGTACGGTGGGGCCCACACACAGGGGAGCCCCGCATGACCGCACGCCGCAGCGGCCCCGCGCCGCACCGGGGGCTCACCCGCCGCGAGATGGTCGAAGAGGCGCTGGGCCGCCTGGCGCCGCGCGTGCCGGAATTCGAGGCGGAGGCCATCGTCGACCGGGCGCTCGCGAGCCCGGGATTGCGGGGCGCGGCACCCGAGACAGCGGCATGGCTCGGCATGGTCGCGTATGCCCGCCACGTCTTCACGGAATACGATGCGCTGCTCGACGAGGGCTACGACCAGGACAGCGCCCGCCACTTCGTCCTCGACGACCTCAATGCCGTGCTCGGCGAGTGGGGCGTGAAGCGCCGCATCGGGGAGGAGGCCGAGGAAGCTTGACCCCGGCGCGAATCGGCGCCGCCTCGCCTATATTCCGGTTCCGTTCTCCGAAAGCCCTGCCCCGCGCGATGAATGCCGCGATCGCCGACGTCCTGATCCCGCTCGCCCTCGACACGGCCTACAGCTACGCCGTGCCGGCCGGGCTCGACCTCGCCGAGGGCGACGTGGTGCAGATCCCGCTCGGCCCCCGCGAGACCGTGGGCGTGGTCTGGTCCCTGCGCGAGGGAGCCTCGGGCGGCAATCTGCGGCGGGTCACCGCCAAGATCGCCGACGAGGGCATGCCGCCCCCGCTGCGGCGCCTCGTGGACTGGATCGCCCGCTACACCTTGGCCCCGAAGGGCTCGGCGCTCGCCATGGCCCTGCGGCTGCCCGAGGAGGGGTCCCGTACGGAGGTCGCCCGCATCGGGGTCCGCGCGACCGGGATGCCGCCGAGCCGGATGACGCCGGCCCGCGCCAAGGTGCTGGCGGTGGCCGCGGACGGGGCGGTGCGGGGCAAGCGGGCGCTCGGCCTGGAGGCCGGCGTCAGCGCGAGCGTGGTGGACGGGCTGATCGACGATGGCGTCCTGGAGACGGTGGCGCTCGCCCCCGAGCGCGTCGCCGAGCCGCCGGATCCCGACCACCCGCACGCGACGCTCTCGGAGCCGCAGGCGGACGCCGCCCGCGCACTCGTGGCGACGCTCACCGTGCCGCCGCGAGACGGGGGCCCGGCCGGGGATGGCGGCGTGACGCTCCTCGAAGGCGTCACCGGCTCGGGCAAGACCGAGGTCTATTTCGAGGCCGTCGCCGAGGCTGTGCGCCGGGGCGTGCAATCCCTCGTGCTGATGCCCGAGATCGCGCTCACCGCCCAATTCCTCGACCGCTTCGCCGCCCGCTTCGGCGCGCGGCCCGCCGCTTGGCATTCGGGTATCGGCGGGCGGCGGCGCGAGCGGATCCGCGCGGGCGTGGCGGCGGGCGAGATCCCGGTGGTGGTCGGCGCCCGCTCGGCCCTGTTCCTGCCCTTCCGGCGGCTCGGCCTCATCGTCGTCGACGAGGAGCACGAGGCCGCCTACAAGCAGGAGGACGGCGTCTGCTACCATGCCCGCGACATGGCGGTGGTCCGCGCGAAGCTGGAGAACGCCGCGGCCGTGCTGGCCTCGGCCACGCCCTCGATCGAGACACGGGTCAACGCCGCCCGGGGCCGCTACCGCCGGGTGGTGCTGCCCGAGCGCTTCGGCGGGCGGCGCCTGCCCGAGATCCAGCCCATCGACATGCGCCGCGAGGCGATTCCCCGGGGCCGCTATCTCTCGCCGACGCTGAGTGCCGCCATCGCGGAGACCAATGCGCGGGGCGAACAGGCGCTCCTGTTCCTCAACCGGCGGGGCTACGCGCCCCTCACCCTCTGCCGGGCCTGCGGCCACCGCTACCAATGCCCGAACTGCTCGACCTGGCTCGTGGAGCACCGCTTCCGCCGGGCGCTCGTCTGCCATCATTGCGGGCATGCCGAGCGGCGCCCGGAGGCTTGCGCGGCCTGCGGCACCTTCGACAATCTCACGGCCTGCGGGCCGGGCGTCGAGCGCATCGCCGAGGAGGTGGCGGCGACCTTCCCGGACCGGCGCGTGATCGTGCTCTCCAGCGACTTCCCGGGCGGGGCCGAGCGTCTGCGGGCCGAGCTCCAGACCGTGGCGGAGGGCGGCTGCGACATCGTCGTGGGCACGCAGCTCGTGGCCAAGGGCCACAACTTCCCGCATCTGACGCTGGTGGGCGTCCTCGACGCCGATATCGGGCTCGCCTCGGGCGACCCGCGGGCGGCGGAGCGCACCTTCCAGCTCCTGCAGCAGGTCACGGGCCGGGCCGGCCGCGGCGAGAAGCCCGGCCGCGCCCTCGTCCAGACCTACCAGCCCGAGCACCCGGTGATCGCGGCCCTGATCTCGGGCGACGCCGAGCGCTTCTACGAGGAGGAGATTGCGGCCCGGGAGCTGGCGGGGCTGCCGCCCTTCGGGCGGCTCGCGGCGCTGATCGTCTCGGCCGCCGAGCGGGAGGCGGCAGAGACGCATGGCCGGGCGCTGGCGCAGGTCGCCAACCCGCCGCCGGGCGTGATGGTGCTCGGCCCCGCCGAGGCACCGCTCGCCCTCGTGCGCGGGCGCCACCGTTTCCGGCTGCTCGTCAAGGCCGAGCGCGAGGTCGATGTCCAGAGCTACCTGCGCGACTGGCTCGCCCGCGGCCCGAAGCCCCGCGGCAGCGTACGGGTCGGCATCGACGTCGACCCGCAGAGCTTCCTGTGAGCCCGCGCGGCGTGTCAGCGCGCCGTCAGTCGGCGAGCGGGCGGGCCTCCTCCGGCAGCATGATCGGGATGCCGTCGCGAATCGGGTAGGCGAGCTTGGCGGAGCGGCTGATCAGCTCCTGGCGGGCCGAATCGTATTCGAGCCGGCCCTTGGTCAGCGGGCAGACGAGGAGTTCGAGGAGCTTGGGGTCGATGCGGGTGGGTTCGACGGAGGGCATGTCGGCCATGGGGTGATCCTCGTGGGGTCGTCGGCTCTCATAACCGGACTCCCGCGGCCCGTGCCAGGACCAGGCACCTCCGCCCCTTTTAAGAATTAGGAATGACCCTCATCCACAATGAGCGGACCGATAATGGCAGCCAGTCCTCAGCCGAAAGGTGGTCATGGCCCCAAGAGGCCGGAGGAATCGTTGTGGGAGGCCATGTTCCCCGCTGCGGCAGACCCAGATGATGCCCCCTCCCGCGATCCCCCGCCATCGTCCGGAAGCTCGCCGCCACCGCCATCCGACCGCGACAAGCTGATCCACAACGAGCAGACGAAGCTCACTGCGACGCTGATCAATGGGGTGGCGCTCGCCTTTCTCGTTGGCGGCGGGGTCGCCACGATGCTCGGGCTCGGCAATCAGGCGACGGAAGCGGAACAGCTCGTCCGGGCGCTTGTTTGGATTCTGACCGGCTTTATCCTACATGGGATAGCGCGACTGTTCCTGAGGTATCTCCTATGAGCCTTCAGACCATCGCGACCTTAGGGCTCCCCCTCATCGCCATCGGAGCCGCCCTGGTCGCGCTCCAGTTCACCAAGCACCGGGCCGAGGAGATCAAGGCCCGGGAGGAAGCTGCCCGCCGCGCCGCGACACGGTAGCGTGCTGCCACACTGGCGAGGCCATCAGCCCGGCACGATTGCGTCCAGCGCCGCCGCGCATTCCGCCTCGCTCAACCGCCGGATGATCGGCCCTGCGGTCCAGACGAGAAGGGGGATCACCGCCCGGTCCGGATGGATGCGCGCGAGGAGAGCCGCATAGAGCGCGACCTGCGCGGCCATCCCGGCGGGCACCGGGGCATCCTCACTCGGTGGTCGCCCGGTCTTGAAGTCGCAGAGCCAGACCGCCTCGTCCGTCACTGCAAGCCGGTCGACCCGGCCATGCACCGGCCATTCGGCGCCGCGCAGCGGGATCCGTCCGGCGAGCGTCACCTCGGCTCGGGCGGCGGGGCCGAACAGCACGGCGAGGTCCGGATCGGCAAGAAGGCGCATCACCGCCGCCACGATAGCGGCGCGATCCGGCGGGGCGAGGCCCGGCGCCCGCGCCGCCACGAAGGCCGTCGCGGCCGTCTCGCGCCGCTCCGGCGCCACGGCCGGCAGATGCTCCAGCAGGGCGTGGATCAGCACGCCGCGGCGGCGCGCCGCCGGGTCGCTGGAGCGGGCATCCGAGCGGCGCGGCTCGTCGGCGGCGCCGAGACCCGAGGGGCGCAGCGGCGGCAGCGGCTCGGCCTCGGGGGCGACCGGCCGAAAAAGCCAGTCGGGCAGGGCCTCGGCGGCGGGGGCGGAAACGGGCGGGGCGGGCGGCATCGGCACCGCCGCCCCCTCGCGCCAGGTCTCGGCCGGGCCGTAGGGCATCTCGGTCCGCTCGACGCCGCCGAAGGCTTCGACGAGGCCGCGGCGCACCATCTCGCACCACGCCTCCGGGGTCTCCTTGTCGCTGCCCCGGTAAGGGGCGATGACGAGGCGGTCCTTCGCCCGGGTCATCGCGACGTAGAGCAGGCGGTTGTGCTCCTGGCGGGCGCGGTCGTGCAGGGCGTCCCGGGCCGCCGCGATGGCCGGACAATCGTGCCCCTTCGACGGCGACCAGACCGGCACCGTGCCGCCGTGGACGGCTGTGCCGTCACCGATCTCCATCGGCAGCAGAGGCGGATCGTTGCGGCCGAGCGGCTCGCAGCCGTCGATCAGCACGACGAGGCCCGCCTCCAGGCCCTTGGCGCCGTGCACGGTCATCACGCGAACCTCGTCGCGCACCGATTCGAGGTCGCGCTTGACCGTGTGGCCGCCCGCATCCCGCCCGCCGCTCGGCGCATAGCGGGCCAGAAAGCCGGTGAGCGAGGGCGCATCCGTGCCCTGCTCGGCCTGCACGGCGGCGGTGAGGAAGACGTCGATGGCATCGCCCGCCTCGCCGCCGAGGCGCGCCACGAGCCGGGTCCGGCCGCCCCGCGGCCCGAGCAGTTCCGCGTAGAAGCCGAAGGGACCCGTCTCGCGGGCGAGCGCCTGCCATTCCGCGAGCGCGGCGGCGCCCCGCTGCGCCGCCGGATCGCCGGCCTCGGCATGCCGGGCGAGCGCTCTGGCCAGCGATTCGGACGCCTCGCGCCGGGCGGCAATGCGCACGAGGTCGTCGTCGGAGAGCCCGACGAGCGGCGTCTTGAGGGCGGTGGCGAGGGTGAGGTCGTCCTCGGGCAGCAGCGCGGCGCGCCCGGCCGCCACCAGATCCATCACGGCGATATGGGCGGCGATGTCGAGCCGGTCCTGGCCCGCCACCGGCACGCCCTCCGCCTTGAGGGCCCGGATCACGCCCTCGAAGGCCGCCGAGCGCTTGCGCACCAGGATCAGGATCTCGCCCGGCCGCCAGATCCGGCCGGCCTCGTCGCCGGTCGTGGTCCAGCACCGCACCGCCCGGGCGACCCGCCGCGCTACGACGAGCGCGGGCGCGCCGGCCTCGACGGCATCGACCGGCTGCACCCAGGCATCCGGCTCCGGCTCCGGCGAGGGCGTCTCCGCCGGCCACAGCTCGACCTGCCCCGGCGCGCCGATCCGCACGGTCTCGTGCACGGTGCCGACCGCCTCATCCCCGAAGGAGAGACCGCGAAAGTGCTCCGCCAGCGCGAAGGTGGCGTCGACGCCCCGCAGCACGCCCCTGGCGGAGCGGAACGAGAGGGTGAGCCCGACATCCTCGAAGGTGAGCCCGGCCCCGAGCGCCGCCTTGCGCCAGGCCTGCCGCGTGGTCTCGAATTCCTCCGGCGCCGCGCCCTGGAAGCTGTAGATCGACTGCTTGGGGTCGCCCACCGCGAAGCGGGTGCGGGGCATCTCGCCGCTGCGGGCCCCCGCGCCGGCGCAGAAATCCTCGGTGATCCGGCGCAGGATCTCCCATTGCTCCGGATTGGTGTCCTGCGCCTCGTCGATCAGGACATGGTCGATGCCGCGGTCGAGCTTGTAGAGCACCCAGGCCGAATCGACCCGCGTCAGCAGGTCGAGGGTCTTGTGGATCAGATCGTCGAAGTCGAGGGCGCCGAGACGCGCCTTCTGCAACTCGACCCGCCGGTGGATCTCGGCCGCGAGGGTGAACAGGGCGCAGGTGCGCGCATGGGCCCGGGCCGCCTTGAGCCGCTCGCGCAGCGTCGACAGCCGCGCCTGCTCGTCGAGGAGCGCCTGCTTGACCGCCTCCGGCACCGCCTTGGTGCCGAGCGTCGCCGCCGCGTAGGGATCCCCCTCCCCCTCGTCCTTGAAGAAGACCGCGAGGTAGAGCGGCAGGCGCTGGGGGCCTTCCGCGACGGCGGCGAGCGCCAGCGCCTCGGCCCGCTTCTCGTCGGTGGCCTTGCCGGTACGCAGCCGCGCCGCGAGGCCGGCCCAGTCGCCCGGACCCTCCTCCAGCATCCGCGCCTCGATCGCCGCGGCGGTCTCGCCCGGCGCGAGCCCGAGCGCATCCCGCAAATGCTCCAGCCGCGCCTGCGGCCCGTCCGGATGGCCAAGCAGCGACCGCGCCCGCACCGCCTCGCCGATCGCCCGGCGCAGGGTCTCGCCCGCGGCCTCGGGCGCGACGAGGCCGAGCGCCCCGGCGAGATCCGGATGGGTGCCGTCCACCGCATCCGCCAGCACGTTGTCGATGGTGCGGTCCACCGCCTCGCGGGTCTGCGCCTCATCGAGCACGACGAAGCGGGCCGGCACATTCGCCTCGAAGGGCACGAGATGGAGGAGCCGCTCGCACAGGGCGTGCAGGGTCTCGATCTTGAGGCCGCCCGGCGTCTCGACGGCGCGCGCGAAGAGGCGGCGCGCCCGGCGCAAGGTGGCGGCATCCGGCCGCTCGCCCTCGAGCTCGGTCAGCTCGGCCCGCAGCGCCTCGGCGTCGAGGGTCACCCAGCGCCCGAGCCGCTCGAAGACGCGGATCGCCATGTTCGCGGCCGCCGCCTTGGTGAAGGTGAGGCAGAGGATCTTCGACGGCGCCGCCCCGTGCAGCAGAAGCCGCACCACCCGGTCGGTAAGCACCTTGGTCTTGCCCGCGCCCGCATTGGCCGAGACCCAGGCCGAGGCACATGGATCCGCGGCGCGCCGCTGCGCGGTGCGCGTGACCGCATCGACCACGAAACCCTCGATCCCCATCCGGCCCCACCTCCGCGCCCGGCACGATGGATCACTGTGCCTGCCGGAGGCTTGCGCCGGATTAAGGCGCAGCAGCGTTGGCCACGCTTATGCACAGGGAAAGCGGGCCGGCGACCGGCGCGGGCCGATCAACCACTGGCACGAGCTTGCAGCCATGCGGTGATCGCGGTGGCCGGGCTGCACGCGACGGCGGGGCTGTTCCACCACTACCTGCGCCTGCATGTTGCATCGCGCCAGTATTGGACCTTGGCATGGACGCGGAAACACAACGTTCACGACTACGCGTGCAGCGCTCCGATCCAAAGCTTCGCTCCGACGTCACGCGGAAGTTCGTAGCTATGGAGGCCGCGCAGATGTCATGCGAGGCTGCTGAGCTGAGATAGGTACGCGACCGACGTCGCGTGTGAGTTGCGTACCGAGTCCTCCTCAGTCTTCCATTCAGTTACGGCCTTCAACGCGCCAAGGGTGGGGAGCAAAGCTGACGTCAAGAGGACGTAACCTGATCCAGTGATGTAGGAGGCGGCCAGGGCTGCAGCGGTTCCCCCTGCTGTGGTGGGTGATCGCGCCACGTCGATGAGCTTGGGCCATAGCCTCGCACGGGCACCCTGCAGTTCCGCGCCATAACGACGGGCGCGATTCATGAGATCTTGCGTGATCCGGTTCACGACCTTTTCGGCTTGTACCGGGTGCGCAGGATCGCTTTCGGCAGAAACTGTGCGTCTGACGTCCGCCAGGAAGTCTCGCCGTACGGATTGTGTCGCCCGCCGGAAATGAAGGATGTCCTCAAGTGAGAGCGCATCTAGGCTGGGCGGAGGTAAGATCGCCTCCAACACTTTGAAGACGGTCCTTGTCGCGACTGCATCCGCCACCTGATCCACACGGGCTGGGGTCATGTCTGAGCTAACCCCGCGCTGCAGCTTCCGCAGCATGAGATGATGGTGCAGCCGGCTGTCGGTCACTGGGGCGAGAGACAGTTCCTCAGCTGCTGCCAAGTGTACGTTGATGCCGATCGACGAGCCGGCGGCGTAAGAAAGCTGCCAAGCGTACTCATCGCCACCTTCGGCCAAAAGATGATGGCACAATTTAGGGTCTTCGTAGAGGGCCTTAACGACCCCATTCGGGAGCTTGGGACGGAAGACATTCCACGAAGGCTGACCATCGAACCACTGTGTCAGCAAAGCATAAGACAACGGGTTCGCCTCATTAACCCAACTCGGGTCCGACAAATCGCTCAGTGTGGCCGCCACCGTGATCTCATGCTCCCGCGATCGGAGTTCCTCAGGGGAGCGGACCTTGATCACCCCTTCACGCCGCAACCAAGGCATTGCGTCCGCTAGGTCTCTGTAAGCGGCGTACTTTGCGTCCTGATGCTCGACTCCCTCGAACAGCTTTCCGCGCCAATCATCGTCGTCCACAGGATCCAAGAATGTAATGCTGTCAAACAACAGCAGGTATTGCTTCAGGACCCTATTGCCTATGCACCGGGAGAATGGATAATAGAGCGCATCACAACTTCCCATCTCGGCACCCAATAATATTCAACCTAATATAGCAGCGGACCGCGTCATGGTCAAGCTTAGTGGGGGAGTAGCTCGGGCGTTCCCAAAGCGCTGGAAATGGCAGTCTCGGAGAGGCTGGACAGCGAGACTGGGCTGTCGGAAACGTCGGGCTGTACCGTGCGATCAGCGGTGATCGACAGTGTCTATATTGAGCCGCTTCGCGGCAAGTCCTCGTGCTGGTTCCCGGATCTCCTTCCGCTGGCGCTCCAGTCGTCCGGGAAAGGGGGGGTGAGCGTAGGGGAAGGCACGAGTCGCAAAAGGCCGCGCGCGCTTACGCCCCCTCCCCCTCCACCAGCGACCATTCCTTCACCCGCGCCAGATGGTCGTAGGCCGAATACGCCCTGGCGTATTTCGGGTAGGGCCGGGACAGGAAGGCGGCCTCACCCTGAAGGAAGCGGGCGATCAGGGCCTGGAAGCGGCGCGCATGCTCGTCAACGAGATCGGCGACGGAACGCTCCTCGCCCCGCGGCGGCTTCAGGGGAACAGGGTCGAGCGGCACCTTGCCGCCGCCCGCCCGTACGTAGAGGAGGTCCGGCACCGCCGCCGCGGCGCCGAGGTCCCGGAAGCCGCCCGCCCGCAGCATCGCGGCTTCCAGCGTCAGCTGCGGCGCGAACCCGGCGAAGACCTCTTTGGCGCTCGGCGGCTGGCCGGTCTTGAAGTCGACGATCACATGGCCGCCGCCGCGCGTCACCTCGATCCGGTCGGCGCGGGCGCGTAAGGTGAAGTCCTCGGCCGGACCGATCGGGATCCGCCAGCGCCCGAAGGTCTCGGCATGAACCCGCGCGAGGCCGGGGCGGCGCTCCGCCTCCCAGGCGAGAAAGGCGCCCGCCATCCGCTCGAAGCGCGGCCACCACTCGGCATAGAGTTCCGGATAGGCATCCGCGATCGGCGCGAAGGCGTTGACCGCGAGGTCGAGGAGCGGGGTGAGCGGATCCGCCGGCAGGGCCTCGGGGAAACGCTGCGCGAAGCCGCCGAGCACATCGTGCACGATCGTGCCCCGGTCGCTCGCGCTCGGCTGCACCGCCACCGGCTCCAGCGGATCGAGGCCGAGCACGTGGCGGGCGAAGATCGCGTAGGGGTCGCGCACCAGCGTCTCGACCTCGGTGACGCTGAGGCTGCGCGGAAAAAGCGCCGGGTCGGGCTTTGGGGCCGGGCGCGCGAGGCGCGGCGGCAGCGGCTCCGTGCCGCGGTCGAGGGCCGCCGCAAGCGCGCGGAAGCGCTCGCCCGCCCGCACCCGCGCGCTCCAGGCCTCCTCACCCATGAAGGCGCGCAGCCGCTGCAGGAAGCGCGACGGCACCATGGGCGAGCCCTCGCGCTTGTGCGCGCGGGTGATCACCGCATCCGGGCAGCCGAGCGCCTGCACGAAATCGTGGGCGGTCTGGCCGAGGCGCCGCTCGGGCGGAGACAAGCCGACCGCCCCGCGCATCGGCCGGTTGAGGAAGGCATCCGTCTCGGCCTTCGGCGGCCAGACGCCCTCGTCGAGCCCCGCCACCACCACGCGGTCGACCGACAACAGGCGCGCTTCGAGGAGGCCGAGGATGCGCAGCCGCGGATGCGGCAAAGCCCGGCGCTCCGCCACCACCCGCTCGCGGGCGAGCGCCGTGAAGAAGGCCGGATAATCCGAGAACCGGCCGGCGAGCAGGCCGGTCTCGGCGAGCGCGAGATCGTCGAACAGGCCGTCGAGGACGGCCACCGAGGCCTCGTCCTCCACGGCGTCGGGGCCGTCGAGCAGGAGATCGCAGGTGGTGCGGTGGGCCCGCGCCAGCCCGACGAGATCGCGCACCGCATCGTCCTCGTCAGCGAAAAAGTCCCGGAAGGCGACCGAAAGCCGGTCGACCAGATCCGCCGCCGCGTCCCAATCCGCCTCCGTCAGGCGGCGGCGAGCTCGAGGATCGTGCGGGCGCTCCTCCGTGCGGGCGACGCGCAGGGCCTCGGCAAGGCCCGCGAAGCCCTTGCCCGGCGCAGGGCCGCGCAGGACCCCGATCTCGAGGGCGGAGGCGGCCCGCACCACCTCCGCCCGGCTGCAGCCCAGGCGCGCCAGCGGATGGGCGAGGAGCGCCAGCACCCGGTCGGGCTTGGCAACGAG
Source organism: Methylobacterium nodulans ORS 2060 (assembly GCF_000022085.1). NCBI lineage: Bacteria > Pseudomonadati > Pseudomonadota > Alphaproteobacteria > Hyphomicrobiales > Methylobacteriaceae > Methylobacterium > Methylobacterium nodulans. The sequence goes on along the minus strand of NC_011894.1, from coordinate 1,695,831 downwards.
GGCGGCCACGTCCGCGGCGAGCCGCGCGAGCCGGCCGGCGGGGGAGAGCGCCAGCGGCTGCCCGGCCGTGTCGTCCGCCACGATGTTCCAGCGCTTGAGCTCCGCCGCCACCCGGCGGGCCAGGGTCCGGTCGGGCGTGATCAGCGCCGCGGTGCGGCCCGGGCGCTCCAGGGTCTCGCGCAGGGCCGCCGCCACGGCGAGCGCCTCCTCGCGCTCGTCCGCCGCCTCCACGATGCCGAGCCCCGCCCCGCCCGCGCGGGCGAGGGAGACGCGATGGCCCGGATCGAGGTCCGCCCAGGCATCCGTCGTCTCGGCCGGCCGCAGGGCCTGCGACAGCAGCGCCGCCCGCGCCTCCGCCTCCGGGCTCGGCCGGCCGAGGGGCCGCACCGCGGCGCGGCCGCAATCGAGGGCGCCGGGGCCGAGGAGCCGGTGCATCACCGCCTGCGGATGCCCATGGGCGATGGCCTCGCCGGTGTCGATGGCGGCCCAGCCCGCCTCGTCGAGGGCGAGGTCGAGGCCCGGCAGCACCACGGCGCCGCGCGGCATCGCCGCGATGGCGGCGATCAGGGCCGCCGTCGCCGGCACCGAGCCGGTCGAGCCCGCCACGACGATCGGGTCGGCCGGGCGCTCCCGGCGCAGGCGCGCGGCCTCGGCGAGCACCAGGGCGCGGCCCCGCGCCACCGGATCGCTCACTCCCCGCTCGGCCAGGATCGCGGGCCAGTGCTCGGCGGCGATCCGCACGAAGTCGAGGGTGAGGGAGAAGTAGCGCGAATACTCGGCCTCCACCGCCTGGCCGATCTGGTCCCAGGGCAGGCCCTCGACGGTGAGCGCGTCCATCAGCCCTTCGAGGTCGGCCGCGAGCCCGACCGCGTCGGCGGGCGAGGAGGGCACGCGGAACGGCACCTCCGCATCCATCGGCAGGAGCTGGCGGTCGATGCTGGCTGCCCAGGCCTGGACGAGACGGGCGAGGATCAGCCGCCGTTCGAGCGGCGGGATCGGCGGATGCAGCACCGCCTCCTGCCGCTCGCCGAACGGGGCCGCCGCGAGGTCGAGCTCCGCCTCGTCGGCCTCCCCGAGGGGCACCATGCGCGGCAGGAGCGCGGCCGGGCCGCAGCGCTCGGCCAGGATCGCCGCAAGCGCCCGGGTGGCCCGCCGCGTCGGCAGGTAGAGCGTGACCGTCGCAAGCCCGAGCGGATCGCGCCCGACATCCCCGGCGAGCGTCCCGTCGAGGAGCGCCTCCGCCAGCGTGGCGAGGAAAGGCACGCCGGGCGGGATGGTGAAGATCCGGTCCTCGCTCATCCGGCGCCTCCCGGGACATGGTCGCGCATGCGTTCACCACCGGCCGAGCCGCACCTGACGGATGAAACCGGCCGACCGAGCGCTCCCTCCCGTGGCAACCAGCCCCGGCCCTCATGCTGAGGTGCAGCCGCAGGCTGCCTCGAAGCACCCCAGACCGGTGATCCAGGCCACCCGGATCTTGGATGAGCGTTCAGGCGTGCTTCGAGGCTGCGGCTGCGCCGCAGCACCTCAGCATGAGGAGCGGGACGGCTTCCAGGCACGGGGTCCGGGACGGGGACGGACCGCTGTTTTCGATTGCGACAGCGGACCGCCTCGGCACGGCCGCGGAGGGTCGCGTGGGCGCAGTCGAGGATGCCAGCGCGCTCGGCGGATCCGATCGGAACGATCCGGGTCCCGGCTCCCGCGCTCACGGCTGCGTCGCGCTGGTGCGGACCCGCTCCTCGGCGTCCTGCAGCGCCTCGGGCGTGCCGACATGCAGCCACTGCCCATCGAGGCGCAGCCCGTGCAGGCGGCCCCGCGCGGCGGCGCGGTCGAACAGCAGGTTGAGGGAGAAGGGCCCGTCCGGCGTGCCGGCGAAGAAGGCCGGCGCGACGATCGCCACGCCCGCATACACGAAGGGGGCGACCTCCCGCTCGGCCCGGCGCCTGAGCCGGCCGTCCTTCTCCATCTGGAAGTCGCCGAGCCCGTCATAGCCGAGGCTGGTGGCCGCCGAGGCGACGAGGAGCAGCATGTCCATGGCCTCGGGATCCCAGGCCGCCACGAGGCGCCCGAGATTGGGGCGGGGGCCCTCCAGCCAGAAGGAATCCGAGTTGAGGATGAGGAACGGCCCCTCGCCGAGCAGCGGCAGGGCCTTGCGCACGCCCCCGCCCGTCTCCAGCAGGCTGTCGCGCTCGTCCGAGATCGTGATCCGCGGCGGCCCCTGTCGGCGCGCGAGATGCGCCTCCATGAGGTCGGCGAGGTAGTGGACGTTGACCACCGCCTCGGTGATGCCGGCCTCGGCGATGCGGTCGAGGGCGTGATCCACGAGGGCGCGGCCGGCCACCTCCACCAGGGGCTTGGGCACCGTGGCGGTGATCGGGCGCATGCGCTTGCCGAGCCCGGCGGCGAGCACGAAGGCGCGGGAGACGGCGGGGACGATGGGGGCGTCGCTCATCTGGCTAAGGATTTCAGGCGGCGGGCAAGGATTTCAGGCAGCAGGAACGAGGCGCGGCAGGCAGGTCTCGTACCAGGCCCGCACGCCGGCGAGCGCCGGGTGGGCGAGGTTGCGGTTGAGGTAGCCCTCGATCCGCGGCAGGTGGGCGAGGTAGCCGGGCTTGCCGTCGCGGCGGTCGAGACGGGCGAAGATGCCCAGGATCTTGGTCGCCCGCTGGGCGGCCAGCACCGCGTAGGCCCGCGCGAAGCCCTGCATGTCGAAATCGGGCTCGCGCAGCTTGCGCTCGCGGGCGTAGAGGCCGAGCAGCCGCAGCTCGAACTCCGCCGAGGCATCGACCCGGGCATCCTGAAGGAGCGAGGCCACGTCGTAGGCCGGATGGCCCAGCACCGCGTCCTGGAAGTCGATGAGGCCGATCCGCTCCAGCCCGTCCCGCTCGGGCAGCCAGATCAGGTTCGGCGAGTGGAAGTCGCGCAGCACCCAGGTGGGGCGCTCGGGGGTGATGCCGTCGAGCACCTCGGTCCAGGCCGCCGTGAAGGCGCTGCGCTGCGCCTCCGACAGGGGCGTGCCGGCGATGTGCGGCGCGTACCAGTCCACGAGGAGCTCGGCCTCGAACAGCAGGGCCTCGAGGTCGTAGGGCGGCAGCGCGTAGTCCCGGCCCTCGGCCACGGGCAGCACGGCGGGCAGCGCCGTGCCGTGCAGCCGCGCCAGCACCTTGACGGCCTCCGCGTAGCGCTCCGGCCGCGGCCCGTTCGCGTCGACGACCGGCTCGGAGCCGAGATCCTCCAGGATCAGGAGCCCCGCCTCCAGATCCTCGCCGAGGATCTTCGGCGCGCTCAGGCCGAGCGCCCGCAAGGCCCGGTCCATGGCCACGAAGGCATGCACGCTCTCGGCGAGCTTGACGATCGCGCTGTAGGGCTTGCCATCGCGCACCGGCGGCCCGTCCGGCCGGGCGGGCGCGATCATCAGGATCGCGGTCGACCCGTCGGCCTGCGTCAGGCGCTCGTAGGCGCGGCTCGACGCATCGCCCTGCATCGGCGTGCGCACAGCCTCGCCCCATCCGCTGCGGTCGAGGAGCGCGCGCAGCGCCCGTGCCCGGTGCAGCCGCTCGCCCATGCCGCCCCCGCCGATCAGCCGGGCGAGGCGGGCCGTGTCGCCGAATTCGGGCTTGAGGGCGAGGTCGATGGCGAGCGTCGGGCCGCTGCGCGGCGGCAGCCGGTCGGGCCACTCCACGAGCGTGATCGCCCGCTCGGTCAATTCGTCGAAGCCGAGTTCCACGAGTTCGTCGGGCCCGCGCAGGCGATAGAGGTCGGCATGGACCAGGGCGAGGCCGTCCCGCCCCTCGTAGGGCTGGATGAGCGTGAAGGTCGGGCTCGGCACCTCGAGCTCGGGATCGCCCGTCAGCTCGCGGATCAGGGCGCGGGCGAGCGTGGTCTTGCCGCCGCCGAGCCCGCCCGAGAGCGCCACGAGATCGCCGGGCCGCAGCAATTCGGCGAGGAAGCGCCCGAGATCCTCGGTCGCGCTCTCGTCCGGCAGCATGATCTCCCAGGGTGTGCGCGCGTCCATCGCCTCCCGGTCCACTCCGGCATCCTCGTTGCCCGCCCTCGCGGGGCCCGGATCCGTCATAAACGAGGAACCTTAATCGAACCACGTATCCGTGGGCCCGGTGATCCCGCGAAAAACGCCCGGATGGGCGAGGCGCCCCTCAGAATAGAAGCAGAGCCCTATCCCCTTCTCCGACACCGTGCATGGAAGCCGCCCTACTCCTCATGCTGAGGTGCTCCTGGCGATCGAAGATCGCACGGAGCCTCGAAGCACGCCGGACCGGTGATCCCCGGCCACCCGGAGCTTGGGACGAGCGTTCCGGGGTGCTTCGAAGCAGCCTACGGCTGCACCTCAGCATGAGGGCCGGTGGGGATGCCACAGGAGGGAGCGCTCATTCAGCCGGTCTCATCCACCAGGGGTCGGCCCGGCCGGTGGTGAACCGATACGGTCACCGAAGCGATCATCCGGAAACCAGATCACTCCGCCGCCGCCAGGGAGGGTTCGCTGCCGCTGATCGGGAAGGTGCAGGTGACCTTCGTCCCCTGCCCGGGGGCCGAGGCGATGTCGATGCGGCCGCCATGCAGCTCCACGAAGGAGCGCACGATCGACAGGCCGAGACCGACGCCCCGGTGGCGGGTGCCGAGGGTGTGGCTCTCGAAACGGTCGAAGACCCGGGCCACCACCTCGGGCGGCATGCCACGGCCCTGATCGATGACCGCGAAGGCGATCTCGCGGTCGGTCTTGCGGGCCTGGACCACCACGGTCTGGCCGGGCGCCGAGAAGCCGATGGCGTTCGACAGAAGGTTGAACAGGATCTGGCGGATGCGCTTGCCGTCCGCGACGAAGCCGCCGATATCGGCCGGCACGTCACGATCGAGGGTGATCGCCGCCTCGGCGAGGCGGTCCTCGACGCCCCGCACCGCCGCCGCGATCGTCGCCTGCACGTCCACGACCTCCCGCGTCAGCTCCATGGAGCCCGCATCGATCGAGGCGAGGTCGAGGATGTCGTTGATGATGACGAGCAGCGCCGCCGAGGAGCGCATGATGTGGTCGGCATATTCGCGCTGGCGGGTGTTGAGCGCGCCCACGGTCTCGTCGCCGAGCAGCTCCGTGAAGCCGATGATGTTGGTGAGCGGCGAGCGCAGCTCGTAGGAGACGTGGTGCACGAACTCGTCCCGCAGTCGCGCGGTGCGCTCCAGCGCCTCGTTCTTCTCGGTCAGCGCCCGCTCGACATTGACGCTCGCCGTCACGTCGATGTGGGTGAGCAGCGTCGCCCCGTCCGGCAGGGGCTGGGCCGCGCAGTCGAGCACCGTCCCGTCCTTGAGCGCGAGCCGGCAGGCCAGCGCGTGGCGCGCATCCATCAGGCCGGTCACGGCGCCGCGGATCTCGGTCCAGGGCTCCTCGGCGGGGCTCAAGGGGCGGCAGAGGGCGATGACCTCGTCGATATGGGGCTGGGTCCCCAGGAGCTCAGGTCCGATGCGCCAGATGGCCGTGAAGGCGCGGTTGGCGAGCTTGAGGCGCCCGTCCGAGCCGAACACCGCGACGGGCTCCCTCAGCGTGTCGAGGGTCTCGCTCTGCACCCGCATCAGCGCGTTGTAGCGGGATTCGAGGTGCACGCGCTCGGAGACGTCGTCGAACAGGTAGGTGAGTCCCCCCTGGGGATTCGGGTCGGCGACGACGCGCAGCGTGCGCCCGTCCGGCAGGTGCCACCAGTTCTCCTGCGCCTCCGCGGCCCGGTAGGCCGAGAGCACGCCGGTCTTCCACGAGCGGAAATCCGCCTGCTCGGGCAGCTTGCGGGCGTTGCGCAGGGCGTCGAGGATCTCGCCGTCGAGCGGGTTCCCGTCGAGGAAACCGGGATCGAGGTCCCAGAGCTGGCGGTAGGCGGCGTTGTGGAAGATCAGGCGCTGGCGCGCGTCGAAGATGGCGACCGCGGTCGGCAGCTGGTCGAGGGTCCGGGCATTCGCCTCCATCTGCCGCTGCAGGTCGGCGCGCACGCTCTCGAGCTCCGACACGTCGACCGCGATGCCGACGCTGCCGCTCTCGACCGCGACCTCGGTCACGTCGAGGGTGCGCCGGGCGCCCGCCATCACGGCGGAGACCCGCAGCGCGCCGCCCTGCCCGCTGGAGCGGCGGCGCCCCGCCTCCTCGCGGGCCACCCGGTCGAGAAGCTCGGTGCCCTCCGCCAGCGCCCGCTCGCGGTCGCCCGCCTCGACGGCGGCCACGTAGGCCGCGTTGGCCCACAGGAGCCGCCCATCCCGGCCGCGGCGCCAGACCGGCTGCGGGATTGCGTCGAGGAGCGCGGCGAGCACCGAGAGGCTGCCGCGGGCCTCCTGCAGCATCGCCCGCAGCTCGACGAGTTCCTGGCGCTCGCCCGTGAGCTCGCGCAGGCGCAGGAGCGCCCGGCCGCTCACCGCCTGGCCCTGCGCCTCGATGGTGCGGCCTCCGAGGGTTCGCACGGTGAGGCGGAAGCGCTCGCCGCGGCTGCGCAGGGTGTCGACCGCCGCATCGAGGGCGGCGGCGTCGGCCGCCGAGAGCCATGTGCCGAAGGCCAGCACCCGGCGCGGCGAGGCCGAGCGGGTGCCGTCCATGGCGAGGCTGGCGTCACCCTCGATCTGCGGCTCGTCGCGCCCGCACCAGGTGATGATGATCTGGCGCTCGGAGCCGAGCAGCAGCGCGGCCCGGTCGTGCGCCCCGCGCAGGTCGGCGAGCTCCGCCACGAGGTCGTGCTCGCGCCGCGCCCAGCGCCCGCGCTCGCGGATGTGCAGCAGCGACAGGATGGTGGAGAAGACGATCAGGCCGATCAGCAGGGCGAGCGCCATGGCGTTGTGCGCGAGCGCGCCGGTCGCCGGAAGCAGGGGCTGCGCCTGCGCAGCCCCCCCGGGCACCACCGTGAGCGCGGCCGCAGCCGCCCATGCGCCCGCAACCGCGCCGGCGCGTGGCCGGCAGCGCAGCGTCCGTCCTACCCCCATAACCCGTCCCGTTCCCACAGGGATACGCCGCGCCGCCCGGCGCCCCGCCTCCCCGACCCCTCGCCGCGACTCGGGGTCCCTGTCCAGAATCACCACGACTGTAGCGCGCTCCCGAATCCGGCCGGAAGCGAAATCGCGGCAGCATTTCGGCCAACCGTCGCGTCTCCCGCGGCTGAGCACAGAAATGCCACACCTGCGGCAGAACAGAGGTGGAACGGTGGCGCCCGAAACGCGACGAGCCCGGCCTTGCGGCCGGGCTCGCTGCATTTATACCGACGGCTTGAGGCTGCTGACGCAGCGGGCCGTTGACCCATCTCGAATTTTCGACACCAAGCCAGAGGCTTGGCGACAATGCGAGAGCGGAACCAACGGTCCTTTTCAAGGCCCGTCGGTATTAGTCGGGTAAAAACGCTCAGTAGCGGTAATGATCGGGCTTGAACGGCCCGTTCTCGCTCACGCCGATATAGGCGGCCTGATCGGGGCGCAGCTTCGTCAGCTTCACGCCGATCTTCTCCAGATGCAGGGCCGCGACCTTCTCGTCGAGGGCCTTGGGCAGCGTGTAGACTTGGCGGTCGTACTTGCCCTGGTTGGTCCAGAGCTCGATCTGGGCGAGGGTCTGGTTGGTGAACGAGGCCGACATCACGAAGGACGGATGCCCCATCGCGTTGCCGAGATTGACCAGGCGGCCCTCCGACAACAGGATGATGCGGTGGCCGTCGGCGAACTCGATCTCGTCCACCTGCGGCTTGATGTTCGTCCACTTCAGGTTGCGGAGGCCCGCGACCTGGATCTCGTTGTCGAAGTGGCCGATGTTGCAGACGATGGCCCGGTCCTTCATCGCCCGCATGTGGTCGAGGGTGATGACGTCCTTGTTGCCGGTGGCGGTCACGAAGATGTCGGCGCGCGGGGCGGCGTCCTCCATGGTGGTGACCTCGTAGCCCTCCATGGCGGCCTGGAGCGCGCAGATCGGATCGACCTCCGACACCAGCACGCGGCAGCCCGCGTTGCGCAAGGAGGCGGCCGAGCCCTTGCCGACGTCGCCGAAGCCCGCGACCATGGCGACCTTGCCGGCCATCATCACGTCGGTGCCGCGGCGGATGCCGTCGACGAGCGATTCCCGGCAGCCGTAGAGGTTGTCGAACTTCGACTTCGTGACCGAGTCGTTCACGTTGATCGCCGGGAAGAGCAGCTTGCCCTCCCGCGCCAGCAGGTAGAGGCGATGCACGCCCGTGGTCGTCTCCTCGGAGACGCCCTTGATCGACTCGGCGAGGCCGGCGAACCAGCCCTGCGGCTTCTCCTTCAGCATGCGCTTGATGAGCGCGAAGAAGATCTCCTCCTCCTCGGAGCCGGGCTTGTCGAGGAAGACGGCGTCGCCGCGCTCGGCGCGCAGGCCGGCATGCACGAACATCGTGGCGTCGCCGCCGTCGTCGAGGATCATGTTCGGCATGCCGCCGTCATGCCACTCGAACAGCTTGGCGGTGTAGTCCCAATACTCGGTGAGCGTCTCGCCCTTCACGGCGAAGACCGGGATGCCGGCAGCGGCGATCGCGGCGGCGGCGTGGTCCTGGGTCGAGTAGATGTTGCAGGACACCCAGCGGATGTCGGCGCCGAGCGCCTTCAGGGTCTCGATCAGCACCGCGGTCTGGATCGTCATGTGCAGCGAGCCGGCGATCTTGGCGCCCTTCAAGGGCTGGCTCGCGGCGTATTCCCGACGCACCGCCATCAGGCCGGGCATCTCGGTCTCGGCGATCGCGATCTCCTTGCGGCCGAAATCGGCCAGGCCGATGTCCCTGACGATGTAGTCCTGCGCGCTCGGCATCCTGGTGCTCCCTGTCGGCTGCTGGCCGGCCTATAGCGCGCCGCCCGGGAAGCGATCAAGACATAAAGATGTCTTTATGCGATCCGCCCATGGCGCCGGAAGAAGCCAAGGCCGCCCGTCCCTGTTCCGGAAAACGGTCGTGGAGGCCAGAACGGCCCTCATGCTGAGGTGCTGGCGATCGCAGATCGCACTGGCGATCGAAGATCGCACCGGAGCGAGCCTCTGGCCGGCATCACCGGACCGGTGCTCCCAGCCACCAAAGCCCCGGACCGGCGTTCAGGGGTGCTTCGAGGCTGCTACGCAGCACCCCAGCATGCGGGCCGGTGGGGGTGCCAGAGCAGGGACACCCCCGCCATACGGCCGCCAGCGTCGCGGCGCCGCGCCGCAGGCCGCCTGCTGGCATGTTGCATACAATTTGCAGACGGCCGCTCGATCACGGCGGCCGCGAAGGCCGCGCCACTCGGGGGGTCTTCGATGAGCCAGTTCTCCCTCTCCCGCCGCCAGTTCGTGGCCGGCGCCGCGGCGCTCACGGCGATGGGGCCGACCGGGTCCGCGCTCGCCGCAGGGCCACCGTCCGGCAGCCTGACCTACGGCATTTCGATGTTCGACCTGCCCCTTACCACCGGGCAGCCGGACCGGGGGGCGGGTGGCTACCAGTTCACCGGGCTCACCCTCTACGACCCACTGGTGGCCTGGGAACTCGATGTCGCCGACCGGCCCGGCAGACTGATCCCGGGCCTTGCCACCTCCTGGGAGAGCGATCCCGCCGACCGGAAGAACTGGACCTTCCGCCTGCGCGAGGGCGTGACGTTCCACGACGGCTCCGTCTTCGACGCGGATGCGGTGATCTGGAATTTCGAGAAGGTGCTGAACGACAAGGCCCCGCATTACGACCAGCGGCAGGCCTCGCAGGTGCGCCCGCGCCTGCCCTCGGTCGCCTCCTACAGGAAGCTCGACGCCATGACAGTGCAGGTCACCACCAAGGCGGTCGACGCGCTGTTCCCCTACCAGATGCTGTGGTTCCTGGTCTCCTCGCCAGCGCAGTACGAGGCGGTGGGCCGCGACTGGACCAAGTTCGCCTTCCAGCCTTCCGGCACCGGCCCCTACCGCATGGGCCAGCTCGTGCCGCGGGTGCGGCTCGAACTCGTCCCGAACGAGACCTACTGGAACCCCAGGCGGATGCCGAAGCTCGCCAGGCTCACGCTGACCTGCATCCCCGACAATCTCGCGCGGGTCAACGCGCTCCTCAGCGGCGACGTCGACCTCGTGGAGCTGCCCGCGCCCGATGCGGTGCCGCACCTCAAGGCGGCGGGCATGCGGGTGACCGGCAACGACACGCCGCATGTCTGGAACTACCATCTGTCGATGCTGGAGGGCAGCCCGTGGCGCGACCTGCGCCTGCGCAAGGCGGCCAACCTCGCCATCGACCGCGAGGGCGTGGTCGCGCTGATGGGTGGCCTCGCCACCCCGGCAGTGGGCCAGGTGCAGCCGTCGAGCCCCTGGTTCGGCAAGCCCTCCTTCAAGATCGGCTACGACATCGACACCGCCCGCAAGCTGATGCGGGAGGCGGGCTACTCCCCCCAGAATCCGTTGCGCACCAGGTTCATCATCCCGACCGGCGGCTCGGGCCAGATGCTGTCGCTGCCGATCAACGAGTTCGTGCAGAGTAGTTGGGCCGAGATCGGCATCGCGCTGGAGTTCCAGCCGGTGGAGCTGGAGGTGGCCTACACGGCGTGGCGCCAGGGCGCAGCCGACCCGTCGCTCAGGGGCGTGACCGGCGGCAACATCGCGTATGTCACCTCCGACCCGCTCTACGCGATCCTGCGCTTCTACAGCTCGAAGCAGATCGCGCCGACCGGCGTGAACTGGAGCCACTACCGGAACCCGGAGGTGGATGCCCTCTGCGAGTCGATCCAGGCGAGCTTCGACCCCGCCGAGCAGGATCGGATGCTCGCCCGCATCCACGAGATCGTGGTGGACGACGCGGTGCAGGTCTGGGTGGTGCACGACACCAACCCGCACGCCCTCGCGGCCAAGGTGAAGGGCTACACCCAGGCCCAGCACTGGTTCCAGGACCTCACCACCTTGGCCTGACGGCCCGCGCCGGCCTTTACGGCAGCCCGCGGGATGACTGCGGCAGCCCGCAGGATGACGATCCTCCGGGGCTGCGGGACTATCCATCCGCTCCGTCACGGCCGCGCCCGGAAGTCCGTGCGCCGGATTCGCGCCCCGCAGGGATCCTTGCACGGCGGGGTCCGTTAGAGACAGGGAAGCAGAGCCGCAGGCCCGATCCCGGGTGCGGCGTCTCAGGGACCGGGACCGGATGAGCACCGAGGGAGCCAGCGCCCGCTACATCGACCTCGACGCCTGGGACAGCCTCGACATCCTCAAGGCGCTGTGGGAGGGGCAGCTCGCCGCGGTGGCGGCGGTCGGCCCGGCCCTTTCCGCGCTCGCCGCCGCCGCGGAGGCGGCGGAGGCGGGCCTGCGCCGCGAGGGACGCCTCGTCTATGTCGGCGCGGGCACCTCCGGGCGGATCGGGGTGCAGGACGGGGCCGAGCTGCCGCCGACCTTCGACTGGCCCGAGGACAGGCTGGGCTTCGCCGTCGCGGGCGGGCACGGCGCCCTGCTCCAGGCGGTGGAGGATGCCGAGGATTCGACCGCCGACGGGGCGGCCTGGATCGCCGGGGCCGGAATCGGGCCGCAGGACGTGGTGGTCGGCCTCTCGGCGAGCGGCACGACCCCGTTCACGGTCTCGGCGCTTCGGTGCGCCCGGGCACGAGGCGCCGTCACGATCGGCATCGCCAACAATCCGGGCACGCCGGTGCTCCAGCAATGCGACCACCCGGTGCTGGTGCCGACCGGCGAGGAGGCGGTGGCCGGCTCGACACGGCTCAAGGCCGGCACGGCCCAGAAGGTCGTCCTCAACCTGCTCTCGACGCTGATCATGATCCGGCTCGGCCGGGTCTACCGGGGCCGCATGGTGGCGATGCGCGCCACGAACCGGAAATTGCGGGCCCGCGGCGTCGCCATGGTGGCCGAACTCGCCGCCTGCGATCCCGAGGCGGCGGCCCGCGCCCTGGCGGAGGCGGAGGGCGACATCAAGCTCGCCGTGCTGATCGGCACCGGCGCCACCCGCGAGAGGGCCGAGCGCCTGCTGGCGCGCCACGAGGGCAGCTTACGTCGCGCGCTCGGCGCGGACCGCGAGGATCTCCGCCCGGCGGAGCCCGCCCGATGAGCGGCCCCGAGAGCCTCATGGCGCGCGAGATCGCCGAGGTGCCCGCCGTCGCGGCGCCCCTCTGCGCGCCGGGCGGCGAGGCCGCGCGAATCGGCACCGCCCTGGCGCGGCGCCGCTTCCCCTTCGTGGTTGTGTGCGGGCGGGGCAGTTCCGGGCATGCGGGCGTCCATCTGCGCTACCTCATCGAGACGCGGCTCGGGCTCGTGGTCTCGGCCGCGGCGCCCTCCGTGGTGACGGGCTATGGCCGCCCGCCGCAGGTCGAGGGGGCGCTGTTCGTGGTGATCTCGCAATCCGGCCGCTCCCCCGACCTCGTCGCCGCGACCCAGGCCGCCCGGGAGGGCGGCGCGCTCACCCTTGCGATCGTCAACGATGCCGCCTCGCCCGCGGCCGGGGCGGCCGACCTCGTGCTGCCGCTCGAAGCGGGGCCGGAGCGCGCCGTCGCGGCGACCAAGACGGTGGTGAATTCCCTCGTGGCCGGCGCCGCCCTGGTGGCGGCCTGGGCGGAGGACCGCGCCCTCGCGCAAGGTCTCGCCGCCCTCCCCGACCGGCTCGGATCGGCCCTGTCGCTCGACTGGTCCGCCTGGAGCGCGGACCTCGCGCGCGCGAATCTCGCGCGGCAAGCCACCGCCGCCTTCGTCACCGGACGCGGTCACGGGCTCGGGCCGGTGCGTGAGATCGCCCTGAAACTCTCCGAGACCCTGCGCCTGCCTGCCCTCGGCTACAGCGCGGCGGAGTTGCGGCATGGTCCGCGCGCCGCGCTGTCGCGCCACACGCCGGTCCTGGCGCTGCGGCAGGCCGATGCCCTGGCGCCGGGCGTCGACGACCTGGTGCAGGAGTTGCGCAGCGACGGCGTGCCGGTGCAGGCTTGCGGCGGCCCGGCCGGTTCCCTGCCCTGGCTCGGCGACGGGCATCCCGCCTGCGACCCGATCCTGATGCTGGTGCCGGCCTACCGGGCGATCGAGGCGGAGGCCCGCCGCCGCGGTTTCGACCCGGATGCTCCTCCGGGCCTCACCAAGGTCACGGAAACGCTGTGAGCGACACCCCAGGCCCCGATCGCGTCATCGCCGCGGAACGCGTCTTCGACGGCGAGGTCTTCCTCGGCGCCCGCGCCGTCGTGGTGCGCGGCGGGCAAATCGCCGACCTCACCGCGCAGCCGCCTCCCGGCCTCCCGCTGGTGCGCCTGCCGCCGGGCACGATCCTGGCGCCGGGCTTCGTCGACCTCCAGGTCAATGGCGGCGGCGGCGTGCTCCTCAACGACGACCCGACGCCAGCCGCCATCGCCCGGATCGCGGCGGCGCATCGAAGCGGCGGCACGACCGCTCTCCTGCCGACCCTGATCAGCGACCATCGCCCGGTCATCCGCGCGGCGATCGCGGCCGTGGCGGAGGCGATCGCGGCCGGGATGCCGGGCATCCTCGGCATCCATCTCGAAGGTCCGTTCCTCAGTCCCCGGCGACCCGGCATCCACGATCCCGCGCGGCTCGCCGCCTTCGAGCCGGGCGACGTCGAGCTCCTGACGGGCCTGGGCAGCCGGGGCATCACCCTGATCACGCTGGCGCCCGAGATCGCCCCGCCCGGCACCGTTTCGGCCCTGGTGGCCCGCGGCGCCCGCGTCAGCGCCGGCCATACGGCCGATGACGGCACGGCCTTCCGGGCCGCCCTCGACGAGGGGCTCAGCGGCGCCACGCATCTGTTCAACGCCATGTCGCAGCTCGGGCCCCGCGAGGCGGGCGCGGTCGGGATCGCGCTCACCGATCCGCGCGTCTTCGCCGGGATCATCGCGGACGGCCACCATGTCGGCGACACGGCGCTCGCCATCGCCCGGCGTCTCAAGGGGCCGGAGCGGCTGATGCTGGTCACGGACGCGATGTCGCCGGTGGGCGACCCGCGCGGCGGCACGCGCTTCACGCTGTTCGGGCGCACCATCACGCGCGAGGGCGACCGGCTCACGGGCCCGGACGGGACGCTCGCGGGCTCGGCGCTCACCATGGCGGGGGCGGTGCGCCACATGGCCTCGCGCGGCGGCGCCAGCCTGGAGGAGGCCATGACCATGGCCTCGCTGACGCCCGCCCGCTGGCTCGGCCTCGATCACCGGATCGGGCGCATCGCCCCCGGCTGCGCCGCCGACCTCGTCGTGCTCGATGCGGACCTCGCGGTGCGGGGCACCTGCCTGCGGGGGGATCTGGAGCTTCAGGCCGCGTGAGCCAAGCGGCGTGAGCGGGGGACGGCGCAACAGAAACCTTCCGCCCCCTTGCATGATTGAGGGGTAAGCAACGGGCCATGACCGCAAGGCGTCGCCTCACGCCGGCGCGGCCTCCAGCGCCCGCAGGAACCGGGCCGCCAGGCGCCCGCATTCGGCCGGATCGGCGCAGGGGCGGTGCAGAATCAGGCGGTCGCCGCGCCGGACCACGCCATCCACCGCCCGCGCGACGGCCTCCACCCGGCCGGGCTCGAAGTCGGCGGCAAGGCCCTGCGGTCCGGCGCTGAGGCGCGCGATGCCGAGGTCCCGGCAGGCCGCGCGCAGCCGGGCCAGCGTCAGCAGAGTGTCGACCTCGGGCGGCAGCGGGCCGAAGCGATCCTCGATCTCGTCCCGCAGGGCCTCGGCTTCGTCGGCAGTCCGCAGCCGCGCGAGACGCGCACAGAGGCTCAGGCGCAGTTCCGGCTCGGGCACGTATTCCTGCGGGATGCGCCCCGCGAGGCCGAGCCTGATTTCGGCCGGCGCCGCCTCGTCGGGCTCGCCGCGGGCGGCCCGCACCGCCCGCTCCAGGAGATCGCGGTAGAGGTCGAGCCCGATCAGCTTGACGTGCCCGGCCTGATCCTCGCCGAAGAGGTCGCCCGCGCCGCGCAGATCGAGGTCGCGGGCGCTCAGCGCGAAGCCGGCGCCGAGCCGGTCGAGGGCCGCGAGGGTGCGCAGGCGCTTCTCGCTCGCCGCCGGGAGCCGCGCCTGCGGATCGGTGAGCAGGTAGGCCGCCGCCCGCCGCTGCCCGCGGCCCACGCGCCCGCGCAGCTGATGCAGCTGCGCGAGGCCGAACCGCTCCGGATGCCAGACCAGCATCGTGTTGGCGCGCGGCACGTCGAGGCCGCTCTCGATGATGTTGGTGGCGAGCAGCACGTCGCCCTCCCCGGCCGCGAAGCGGACCATCGCCTCGTCCATCGTGTCGGGGGGAAGCTCGCCATGCGCGAGCGCGATCGTCAGCTCCGGCACGATGCTGCGCAGCTGCGCCTCCATCGGCGCGAGATCGGCGATGCGCGGGCAGACGACGAAGCTCTGGCCGCCGCGGCGGTGCTCGCGCATCAGCGCCGCCCGCACCGTGTCGGGTGCGAAGGGCGCGATGACGGTCCGGATCGGCTGGCGGACCACCGGGGGCGTGGCGATCACGCTCAGGTCCTGCAGGCCCACCAGCGCCGTCTGGAGCGTGCGGGGGATCGGGGTGGCGGTGAGGGTCAGGACATGCGCGCCCCGGGCGGCGCGGCGCAGCCGCTCCTTCTGGGCGGTGCCGAAGCGCTGCTCCTCGTCGATGATCACGAGCCCGAGATCCGGCATCCGCACGCCGCGGCCGGCGAGCGCGTGGGTGCCGATCACGAGCCGCACGCTGCCCTCGGCAAGGCCCGCCTTCACGCGCTTGGCCTCCGCGGGAGGCGTCAGGCGCGAGAGCTGCGCCGGCACGATGCCGAAGCGCGCGAAGCGGCGCCGGAAGGTCTCGGTATGCTGGCGAACGAGGACCGTGGTCGGCGCCGCGAGGGCAACCTGCCGGCCCGCGAACAGCGCCGCCGCCGCGGCCCGCAGGGCCACCTCCGTCTTGCCGAAGCCGACATCGCCGCAGACGAGGCGGTCCATCGGACGGCCCGCGGCGAGATCCTCCAGCACCGCGTCGATCGCGGCCGCCTGATCGGGCGTGAGGGAAAAGCCGAATCCGGCACAGAAGCGCTCCATCTGCCGGTCGGGCGGGATCAGGGGCTCCGCCCGGGCGCGGCGGCGGGTCTCGGCGAGATCGAGCATCCGCCGCGCCGTCGCGGCGACGGCCGCCGCGACGGTCGCCCGCCGCTTCTCCCAGGTGCCGCCATCGAGCCGGTCCAGGGAGACGGCCTCGGCCGCCGACCCGTAGCGCCAGATCCGGTCGGCCTGGCTCAGGGGCGCGAGCAGGACGGCATCGTCGGCGAAGCGCAGGCGTGCCGCCTCCTCGGCCTCGCCGTCGGGGCCGCCGACGGGCTCCAGCCCCTCGAAGACGCACAGGCCGTGATCCTCATGGATGGCGACGTCGCCCCGGTGCAGGTCGATCTCGCCGAAGGGCAGCGCCGCGGCCGCATCGCCCTGCGCCGGCGCCGCCCGCAAGCCCAGCAGGTCGGCGGCGGCCACCACCGTGACCTCTGCCTCCGGCACCCGGAACCCGGCCCCGATCGGCGCCTCCAGCACCGCCACCTGTCCGGGTTCCGCCGCCAGCACGCAGGCCCAGCTGCGCGCCCGCAGGAGCTTGTGCCCGAGTTGGTCGACGGCCTCGCGGGCAAGCCGGCGCAGGGGCCCGGGCGGGCCGGTCAGCAGGACGCGGTCCCCCGCCCTCAGGCGCTCGGTGAGGAACCGGCCGAAGGCGGCGGCCGGGCGCCGCTCCCGGACGAAGGCCGGCACCGCCACGTCCCCGATCGCATCGGCCGAGGCGAAACGGTGCCGGTCGAGCACATCGGACCATTCCGGCGGCGTGAGGTAGAGCCGCGCATCCGCCGGATGCGCCTCCCCGGCCGCGCTCCCCTCCGTGACCTGCTCGAAGAAGGCCGCAGCGCGCGCCTCGGCGCCGGCCTCGACCACCAGCCTCGCCCCCGGCAGCGCGTCGAGGACGGTCGCGAGGCGGGGGTAGAAGCGGGGCAGGCGGTGCTCCTGGCCGGTGAAGGGCGCGAGCGGCTCGGGCGCATCCGGACCGAGAATGAGCTCGGTGGCCGGATCGATGACGAGCTCCGCCGCGTCGGCGACCGAGCGCTGGGTCACCGGATCGTAGGAGCGGATCGCGGTGATGCGCCCGTCCTCGTGCTCGATGCGGCAGGGGCGCGGCGCGGCCGCCGGGAAGACCTCGAGGGTTCGCCCGCGCACCGCGATCTCGCCGGGCTCGTCGACGCGCTCGTCGAGGATGTAGCCGAGGCGGGTGAGCGCGGCGGTGAGGGAAGCGGCCTCGAAGCCGTCGCCGACCCGCAGCGCGACGCGGGCCTCGGCCCAGATCTCGGGCGGCGGCACCCGCTGGATCAGGGCCGGCGCCGTGCTGAGGAGCAGATCCGGACGGTGCGCCGTGTCCGCCAGCCAGCGCAGCACGCCTGCGCGCGCGCCCATGGTGCCGCGGGACGGCGAGGTGCGGTCGCCCGGCAGGCAGTCCCATTCCGGATAGACCGCCACTTGGCGCGCGGGCGCGAGGCTGCGGAGGATCGCGGCGATCTCGTCGAGCCGCCGCCCGTCGCGGGCGAGGAACACCAGGGGCGCGGCCGTCTCCGCGAGCCCGATGAGGGCGACCGCGAGCGCCCCCGAGGGGATGGCCGGTGCGATGATCTCCGCGGCGCTCTCACCGACCGCGACGCGACGCCTGTGCTTCACCATGCCCCCACCGCCCCCACCCTACCGGGCGCGGACAACGCCCTGCGGCCCCTCACGGTTCGCGGCGGTGGTCCCGTCAAAACAGCCCAGGAACACCGGACGGCCGCGGCGGGTTCTCTGAGCCTCGCCGCCGGCCGGATGGAAGACCATGCTGTTTCGACCGGAGGCCCGCGCCGCCGCGGGATCCACCCGCCCCGCGCCGGGCCGGAACGCGCATCCAGGATCGCACGCCCCGCGCGGCTGCGCGGTGACGCCATGACCGTCGACCAGACCCTCGCCGTCTCCCTCATGGGCGCCACCATGGCGCTCTTCCTGTGGGGGCGGATGCGCTACGACATCGTGGCGGGGCTCGCGCTCGTCACCGGCATCGCCGTCGGGCTCGTGCCGGCCAAGCAGGCCTTCAGCGGCTTCTCGGACGACATCGTGATCATCGTCGCGAGTGCGCTCGTCGTCAGCGCCGCCGTCGCCCGCTCGGGGGCGATCGAGGCCGTCCTGCGGCCCGTCGCGCCCCGCCTGCGCAGCGCGCAGGCGCAGGTCACCGTGCTGGTCGCCGCCGTCGCCGTGCTCTCCGCCTTCATCAAGAACATCGGCGCGCTCGCCATGATGCTGCCGATCGCCTACCAGCTCGCCCGCAAGGGCAACCGCTCACCCTCGCTCTTCCTGATGCCGATGGCCTTCGGGGCCCTGCTCGGCGGGCTCGTGACCGAGATCGGCACCTCGCCGAACATCATCGTGGCGCGGCTGCGCGGCGAGCTGACGGGCGTGCCGTTCGGGATGTTCGACTTCGCGCCCGTGGGGATCGGTCTCGCGGTGGCGGGCGTGGCCTTCCTGAGCGTCGGCTACCGGCTGCTGCCCCGGGGCCGGCAGGGCACGACCGGCCTCGACGAGGCGGTGGCGATCACGGACTATGCCACCGAGGCGCGCATCCCCGCGGATTCGCCGCTCGCGGGCCGCACGGTCGCCGATCTGACGGCGGGCCCCGATCGCGGCGTGGCCGTGACGGGGCTCGTGCGGGAGAAGACCCGCCTGACCGCGCCGCTGCCGGATGCCGTGCTGCGGCCCCACGACCGGGTGATCCTGCGCGGCGATTCCGCCGCCCTCGCCCGCTTCGTCGGCGAGGCGGGCCTTCTGCTCGACGGCCAGGACCGCAGGCTGCAGGCCGAGGACGGCGCCGATGACGAGATCGGCACCGTGGAGGCCGTGCTCGGACCGACCTCGATCCTGGTCGGTCAGACGGCCGGCCGGCTCGCCCTGCACGACCGCTTCGACGTCACCCTGCTGGCGGTGAGCCGGGCGGGGAAACGATTCACCGAGCGCCTGCGCGACATCACGCTTCGCACCGGCGATGTCATCGTGCTGCAGGGCCGCGAGGCCGGCCTGCCGGCGCGGCTGCGCGACCTCGGCGCCCTGCCGCTCGCCTCCCGCTCCCTCTCCCTCGGCAGCACCCGCCGCGGCTGGATCACCCTGGCGATCCTCGCGGCCACGATCACCGCCGTGGGCTTGAGCCTCGTGCCGGTCGCGGTGGCGTTCTTCGCCGCCGCCCTGGGCATGATGCTGTTCCGGACCCTGCCGGCCCGGGAGGCCTACGAGGCGGTGGAGTGGCCGATCCTGGTGATGCTGGCGGCCCTGATCCCGGTGAGCGACGCCCTGCGCAGCACGGGCACCACGGACCTCCTGGCCGGGTGGCTGTCGCAGGTCGGGGTCCTGCTGCCCGGCTGGGGCGCCCTGGCCCTGATCATGATCGCCGCGATGCTGGTGACGCCCTTCCTGAACAACGCCGCGACGGTGCTGGTGATGGCGCCGCTGGCCGCGAGCTTCGCCAGGACGCTCGGCTACCGGCCCGACGCCTTCCTGATGGCGGTGGCGATCGGCGCCGCCTGCGACTTCCTCACCCCGATCGGCCACCAGTGCAACACGCTGGTCATGGGGCCCGGCGGCTACCGCTTCGGCGACTATGCGCGCCTCGGCGCCCCTCTCTCGCTGCTCGTCCTCGTCGCCGGAGTGCCGCTGATCCTCCTCGTCTGGCCGCTCGCCTAGAGCCGTGGCCGTTTCGATTGAAACGGCCACGGCTCTTCAGTCTTTGATTTTTCGCGCTCCCTTGCGCCGGACCGGCCTCCACTTCGGCGGGGAGCGCTCTGGAGCGCTTTCCCTCTCCAATAATATTGACCCTCGTTAATTCGGAACCACAAGTCGCCGAATCGGCACGAAGGAACACCATAGCTCTATCGTTGTTGACGATGCCGGATAATTTAGCTCCGAATCCGGAAAGTTAAGCTTGCATGCCCTTCTCATCAACCTTGACGAGCCAGCTCGCGACGGCGATCCATGAGCGCCGCGCGATCCTGTTCGCGGGCGCCGGCCTTTCGATCTCCGTGGGCCTGCCGTCCTGGCGGGACCTGATCGCCCACATGGCGGAAGAGCTCGGGTTGGGACAGGACAGCATTCCGCGGCACAGCATCAGCTATCACACCCTGGCCGAGTACTACCGCATCTCCAAGGGCAGCATTGGCCCCCTGCGCAGCTGGATGGACCGAAACTGGAAGATATCCGAGCACGACATCGGAGATTCCCGGCTGCACAAGCTCATCATCGATCTCGATTTTCCGATCATCTACACGACCAATTACGATCGCAATATCGAATCTGCCTACGAGGCCCGCGGTATCAAATACGTCAAAGTTGCGAACGCGCGCGACATCGCCCGCATCAACGATAGCTCCACGCAGATCATCAAATTTCACGGCGATTTCGAGGACGACCAATCCCTCGTGATTACCGAGACAGACTACTTCAACCGCCTCGAATTCGACTCGCCGCTGGACATCAAATTCAGGTCGGATGCGCTCGGCAAGACTGTCCTGTTCATCGGATACAGCATGACCGACATGAACATCCGCCTGCTGCTTCACAAGCTGTGGCGGACCTGGCGCGTATCGGGCTACGAGCGCAACCGTCCGAACTCGTTCGTCTTCATGTCCCGGGCCGATCCGATCCAGGAGGCCGTCCTCGCCCAGTGGGGCCTGACCGCCGTGACGGGGGACTCGGACGATCCGGAGGCGGCCTTGGCGGACTTTCTCACCGAACTGCACATGCGCGTGTCGCAGCTGAGGCATCCGGAGGGCCGAAGCGAGCCGGCCTGAGAAGCGGCCGCGCGGGGCCGAACCGTGGCGCCCATGATGCCCCGGGATCCCGCCGCGCCGGGTCTCGGCCGAGGTTGCAGGCTGCCCTGGACCGTCTCCCGACTCAGGGCCTGTCAACGTCATCGTCACCGGGGCGCGAGCCTGATCTTCACAAGCCAAAACACTGGAACGGTGAAGCGATCGCGATCAAAGTGACGGCGCAGTGCAAGGCGCTCTTGAGACGCCAATCGCGGTCAGGGAGGCTGAAGTGGAAGCAGCAGCGCGGGCCGAGGCGGGTCGGCGACACGCCCCGAATCTGTCGGTACCACTGGCTCTCGGCGCATTGGGCGTCGTCTACGGCGATATCGGCACCAGTCCTCTCTATGCGCTCAAGGAGACCATCAAGGCCGCCACCGGGGGGAGCGCGCCACGAGAGGAGGCTGTGCTCGGCTCCGTCTCGCTCGTCCTGTGGTCCCTCGTGCTCATCGTGGCGCTCAAATACGCCGTTCTCATCCTGCGCGCCGACAACAAGGGCGAAGGCGGGATCGTCGCCATGCTGGCCCTGCTGGGCGCTCGCCACGCGCCACCGCGCTCCTGGCGCGCCATGCTGCTCCTGGTCGGCTTGATCGGAGCAGCTTTGCTCTACGGTGACGGCGCGATCACGCCCGCCATATCGGTGCTCAGCGCCGTCGAAGGCCTGAAGGTCGATGCCCCCGGCCTGACCCCCTTCGTGGTGCCGATCACGCTCGCGATTCTGATCGGCCTGTTCTTCGTCCAGCGTCACGGCACCGGCTTGATCGGCCGCGTCTTCGGCCCGGTGATGCTGCTGTGGTTCCTGGTGATCGCCGGAATCGGGATCGGTAGCCTTCTCCAGGCACCGCGAGCCTTGATGGCGCTGAATCCCTATCATGCCCTGCATCATCTGCTCGCGGCCGGTCCGCACGTCAGCTTTGCCATGCTCGGAGCCGCCTTCCTGGCCGTCACGGGCGGTGAGGCGATGTATGCCGATCTGGGCCACTTCGGATGTGGCCCTATCCGACTGGCGTGGTTTTCGATCGTGCTGCCGGCGCTGGCACTGAACTACCTCGGCCAGGGCGCGCTGCTGCTGCAGGACCCGTCCGCAGCCGACAACCCGTTCTTCCAGCTCGCTCCGGATTGGGCGCATTACCCTCTGGTCGGCTTCGCCACGCTCGCGACGGTGATCGCCTCGCAGGCCATCATTTCAGGCGCGTTCTCGCTCACCCAGCAGGCAATCCAGCTCGGGTTCTTCCCGCGGATGCGCATCGTTCACACCTCGACGCACGAGGCAGGCCAGATCTATGTGCCGATCGTGAACTGGTTCCTCGCATTCGGCACCCTGGGCGCCGTCCTGGCCTTCGGATCGTCCGACGCGCTGGCGGGTGCCTACGGCATCGCGGTGTCGCTGCTGATGGTGATCACGACGGTGCTGGCGGCGCTGATCGCCCGCCAATGGGGCTTCAATCCGATCCTCGTTCTGATGGTCAACGGGATGTTCCTGTTGGTGGACCTGACCTTCTTCGGCGCCAACAGCGTGAAACTGTTCGAGGGCGGCTGGTTCCCGCTCGTGCTGGCGGCCGGCGTGGCGTTCCTGATGCTCACGTGGCGGCGTGGGGTGATGCTGATGGAGGACGCGCGCAGGCACGTCCGCATCCCCGAACAGGAGTTTCTGGCCCGCGTGGAAGCCAAGCACCTTCCCCGCATTCCCGGGACGGCGGCGTTCCTGACCTGGGCGACCGAAGGCATGCCGCTGCCGCTTATGAACTTCGTTCACCATCTGCGCGTGCTGCACGAGCGCGTGCTGCTGGTGACGGTTCAGAGCTTGGATCTGCCGCGGGCGCCCGATGCCGACAGGCTCCAGGTGGTGCCGATCACGAAGGATGTGAGCCGGGTGATTCTCCGCTTCGGCTTCACGGAAGAGGAGAATGTCCCGGCCGCCCTGCAGCTGGCTGCGGAGTCGGGCCAGCTGCCCGAGCTCGACGTCGAGAAGCTGACCTATTTCATCAGTCATGAAACGGTCATTCCGTCGGAGAGAAAGCCTGGCATGTCGGTCTGGAGAGAGGAGATTTTCGCGCTGATGCAGCGCAATGCCGAAGAGACTGCAAGCTACTTCTGCGTCCCGGCCCGCAAAGTGATGGAGGTCGGCACCGAGGTGGAAGTTTGAGCAGCTTGCAGACGCTGCGATGTGCAGGAGCGAGCGCCGGCCCGCGTCTTCGCGTGCGTCGAGGTCGTTGGCGGGTTGGAGGATGTCCGGGAGAAGTGGACACCTTGTCTCCGCCCGGACATCCGATCGATCAATGATCGAGAGGACCGGAGCACGGCGTGATCAATCGCCGGCGCGTCCGCTCGCCGGGTCGCTCGCGAGCCGGCGCAGCAGGGTCCGCAGCCAGCGATGGGCCGGATCATCGTCGTAGGAGGCGTGCCAGAGCATCGACATGGCGACGTCCTCCAGCGGAACCGGCGCGGGGCTCACGGTCAGGCCGAGCGCATCCGCGAAGAAATGCGCGAGGCGGGCGTGCATGGTCGTCAGCACGGGCGCCTTTCGCACCAGGAAGGGCACGGCGAGGAAGCGGGGCGAGGTGACCGCGAGGGTGCGGCTGCGGCCGATCTTCGCGAGCGCGTCGTCCACCACCCCGTGCGCGGTTTCCCTGAGGCTCGTCAGCACGTGGGGAAAGCGCAGGTAATCCTCGAGCGAGATGGGCGGCGTCAGTCCCACCAGCGCGGCGTTGAACAGGCAGACGTAGCTGTCCCGATAGAGGAGGCTCTGCTTGTGGTGCAGCTGCCCGCGGAACGACAGGTCGATGGCGAGATCGACCCGGTCGGCATCGATCTCCTGCAGGATGTGGGCGCGGTCGATGGTGCGCAGGAGCAGGCTGATCCCGGGCGCCTCGGCGCGCAGATAGGCGAGCAGTGTCGGCCCGAGCAGCACCTCGGTGCTGTCGGGCAGGCTGATGGTGAAGGTGCGCTCCACAATCCTCGGGTCGAACGCCTCGTCGCGCCGCACCAGGAACTGGACCTGCCGCAGCATCGAGCGCACCGGCTCGGCGAGCGCAAGCGCCCGCGGCGTCGGCCGCATCCCTTCGGGCGCGCGCGTCAGCAGCTCGTCGCCGAACAGGGCGCGCAGCCGCGCGAGACTGCTGCTCATCGCCGATTGCCCGACCCCGGTGCGCGCCGCCGCCCGCGTGACGCTGCGCTCGGACAGGAGCGCATCGAGGGCCACCAGCAGGTTGAGATCGATCCGGGCAAGATCGATATGATCAATAGTCATTATCGATGCAATCTGTTTGATCCATGCTGCGGCGCAGCGCATATAGGGCGCAGACGCGGGGCCGGAACCGGCTCCGACCAGCCAGAAAGACCAGGATCATGACTTTCCGCACGACGCTCCTCGCGGCCGCGGCCGCCTCGTCTCTGATCGGCTCGGCCTATGCCGACGCCGCCAAGCCCTCTCGGGCCACCAGCATCGATCTCGGCCCGCTGGCCGGGGTTGCCTACTACACGGTCGAACCCAAGGGGTACCACGTGGTCGTGACGCTCGCGCCGCGGGCCGCGGCGCCCTCCCTGCGGTTCGAAGCGGTGCTGGCCTCAGGCCAGAGCGTGATCGTCTCGACGCCGCGGCAGGCGGGCGCCGCGGCCCGGTCGATCGAGATCAGCCGCAACAACGACGCGGTCTCGGTCACCCCCGCGCCAGCCGAGGTCAACGAGACGGCCTCCCTCGACTGAGGACCGCCTCGGCGGTGCTCCCGTCAGACGGCAGCCGAGCGGCCCGCCGCCTGATACCAACGGTCATTTCCATGTGACCGTTGGTTCCTCTCTCGAATTGTCGCCAAGCCTCGTCACGAAGCCTTCGGCTTGGCATCGAAAATTCGGGATGGGTCAACGGTCCGATGCGTCAGCATCCTGGGCCGTTGGTATGACGGGAGCCGGGGGCTCGCTGCGCCTCCGGCTCTCTGGCACGACGCTGTCCGGTGGGTGGCGCCCGACCCGGAGGCGCCCCCGGATCCGGGCTTCGCGTCAGCCCTTCCAGTTGCGAAGGGCCGCGAAAGGGCTGTCGTCGGCGCGGGGCGGCGGGGGGTTCAGCACCGGCTCGATCTGCTGGACCGCATCCGCGAGCGAGAAGGCCGAGCCGCTCGGCAGCCTGCCGCCTGCGGCGTCGTGGTGCCCGCCGCCACGGAACAGCCGTGCCCCACTCAGCGCGGTGCCGTCGTTCGAGCGAAACGACAGCGTGCCGGTGCGCTGCACGTTGATCAGGCGGGACGCCCGGCCCCCCGACATGACCAGGTCCGACACCCGCTGGAACGTGCCCGGATCGAGGGCGAACGACAGCAAGGTGCCGTCGGAGAGCGCGTGGAACAGGTCGTCGGAGCGGGCGAGAGCCCGGGCCAGGCGCGTGCGCGCCGTCAGGCTCGGATCGTCGTCGGGCGCATCGCGCATCAACTCGTCGACGATACCCTCCCGCAGGGCCGGGACCGCCCGTTCGAGCGCGGCGGGCGTCGCACCCTGGCGGATCAGCCTGCTCGCATCGAGCAGAAGGCGCGATACGAACGGGTCATGGGCCGGGTGCCCGACCGGCACGAAACTCGCCACGTTGTCCCAGAACACCTCGTCGAGGGCGAGGCCGCTCGCGAAGCTCGGCCGGTCCTTCAGCCACAGATCGAGGGCGTCCACGGCCTCGATGAGCGTGCCGAGATCGGCGACGCGGTCGGGATCCGCCTCGCGGGTCGCGAACAAGGCCCGGTGCTCGGAGGCCATCCTGGTCGCACTGCGGCCCTCGTCGACCAGCACGGTGATGTGCGGGTCGCCGAGGTCGAACCGCATCGGGCGAGCGCGATCCGGGCTGTCCGCAGGCTCCAGGCGCTGGCGGCGAAGCTGCTCGACCGACGAGGCGTGGTGATCGAGCACGATCAGCCGATGGAACTCGGCAGGTTCGCGGCGCCGGTTCATGGCGGCGAACCGGCGCAGGAACGCGATCGTCGGCTCTTCGAGACCGAGATCCGTCAGGAGCAGCATTTCGGGCTTCCGCGTCCGGCCGAGGCGCTTCAGCTCGTCGTCGACGATCGGGCCGACATCGCCGTATCGCGGCACGTGCACGATGCGGCCCGGGTCGGCATAGGCCGCGACGACGGTCGCGGCACCATAGCCGTCGAGGTCATGGTGGGTGATCTGGGTCAGTTGCACGTGTCGATCTCGGCCGGTGTCAGGTCCGGCGAGCATAGACGAGCGGGTGGTGGGTGCGAACCGCATGCGGGGCAGCGCTGCGATTCTTAAGCCGGATGCAACGAGGCGCCCGCCGCGGCCGTGACTGCTCCCCTCCGGCTCGAGCGGAGCACGGGTCCCACGGCAGGACTTGTTGACCGTTGATAGGATACGCTTCCCTCGCCGCACGAACATGCTCAAGCTGACGATCGCGTCCGGGGATCGCTGTTCGGAGTTAGGCCAATGCTCAAGCGATGGCTGATGTTCGCGATCACACCCGCTTGTCTCGGCCCATCGCCGGTCCTGGCCGATGTGCAGATCCTTGCAGCCAAGATCACGGCCGGTGAATTGTGGGTGCTTGGCTCGGCCGACGAGCCGGACGAGGAGATTGTGCTGGACGGGCGCTTCCGAACCAGGACGGATGGAAGGGGCAGGTTCGAGTTCCGCGTCATCTATCACCCGGCCACATGCATCGTCACGCTGCAGACGAAGCGTCAGGATCGGCGCGCCGTCGTTGGCGAGTGTGGGCAGCAGGGGCCCGCAGGGATTCCCGGCGCGCAAGGCCCGCCCGGCCCGCAGGGAGAGGCCGGAGCAGCGGTGCAGACAGAGATCGCCGGCCCGGCGGGACCTCCCGGCCCCGCAGGTCCGCCTGGGCCCGCCGGCCCTGCCGGCCCCCCTGGATCTCGGGGCGATATCGGCCCTGCGGGCCCGCCCGGGCCCCAGGGTGACACCGGCCCTGCAGGTCCGCCCGGTCCTCAGGGTGACGCTGGCCCTGCGGGCCCGCCCGGGCCTCGCGGAGACATCGGCCCCGCAGGCCCATCCGGACCGGCGGGTCCGCCCGGAGAGGCCGGCGCGACGGGAGCCGCCGGCCCGGCAGGTCCAATCGGCACGGCTGGCCCCCCTGGGGTCGTGGGCCCGCCAGGTCCCATGGGACCGAAAGGCGACCCGGGAGCGCCAGGCCCACAAGGCCCCCGCGGTCTTCCGGGCGAGCCTGGACCGGCAGGTCCTCCTGGCGAGAGGGGACCGATGGGACCTCATGGAAAGGTCGGGCCGCGCGGCCCGGCGGGACCGCCCGGTCCCAGAGGGCCGGCAGGCCCGTCAGGCAGGCCACCGAGCGCTCCGCGCTCTCCCTCGCGACCTGCCGGCGAGCGTGAGCCGTTGCAGATCCAGCCTGCCCCCGCCCCCGAGACACAGTCCCCTTACTAGAGTATGTCCCGGAGAAGAGGACACCGGTTCTCCGGCACCTTTTCTCCGTCCGGACATCCGACGCATCACAGACCGAGAGTCTGTCAGGCGCTTCTCGAAGGGCCCGACAGGCTCCAGTCCGATCCCGCTCCGCGGCTGCTCCCGCTCCGCGGCTGCGGGAATGGCCGCATCGCGACCTGAGCGGGACTGCTGCGGGCCGGTGCGTGCACGGGACAGCGGCGGGTCTGACGGAAGGATCGCGGGGATTCACTTCGGCGGCTGCAGTTCTGCCCGATGCAGGCTGGATGTCCGAGCAATCCGCCATCCGACGGCGACGTTGAAGCAAGACGCTCTGCTGCGAAGCGAGGAGCACTGTGCTGCCGCCACCTGCATGAGGCCGGAACACCATCGGCGCTTCACCGTTCTCTGTGCCTCCCCGCCGCCGGGATGGAGATCGGTGATGCGCCGGCTGGAAACCCGCACGCTCGAGCTGCTCGCCCGCTTCGGCTACGCAGCTCGCGGTGTTGTCTACTGTCTCGTTGGTGGTCTCGCAGTTCTGGCTGCAATCGGCTCCGGCGGGCAAGCGGGGGGAAGCCGCAGCGCCCTCGCCACGCTGCTCGGCCAGCCGTTCGGCCGTGTCTGGCTCGGCTTGATTGCAGCGGGTCTCATCGGCTTTGCGGTCTGGCGCGTCGTCGAGGCGGCGACGGACGCCGATCATCTCGGCAGGTCCTACAAGGCTCTCGCGACCCGGACCGGGCACATGATCAGCGGCGTCATCTACGGCGGGTTGGCCGTGTCGGCTGCCCAGCTCGCTCTTGGCCGGCGCCGCGGCGGCGGAGATGATCAGGCGGCGCAAGACTGGACCGCATGGGTGCTCGAGAAGCCTCTCGGGCAATGGGCGATCGGACTGGTCGGTTTGGTGGTGATCGGGGTCGGCTTTGCCTTCCTGCTCAAGGGCTGGAAGGGTGACGTGCTGCAGCGGCTCGCGCCTCCTGCCGAGGTTCGGCGGTGGGCGGTTCCGATGGGCCGGCTCGGCTTCGCGGCGCGCGGTGTCGTGTTCGTGCTGGTCGGAGTGTTCCTGGTCCTTGCTGCCATTCAGAGCAGTTCGCGAGAGGCCAAAGGGCTCGGCGGAGCCTTGCACGTCTTGCAACAACAGCCTTACGGCTGGGCGATTCTGGCTGTCACGGCTCTCGGTCTCGCAGCTTTCGGGCTGTTTGGGCTCGTCCAGGCCCGATACCGCCATATCGACCCGCCGGACGCCTCCGACGCAAAGGCTGCGATCGAGAAGGCTGTCTCGGGAGCAGCCAGCCCTTGATCGGGCGCGCGCCGTCGCATCGGCGAAGGATGAGGGGCAATTCGGCGGGGGCTCGGTCGAGGCACGCAGGGCCGGCCGGGAACGGCACGCTCCCTGGATCTCGGGCTACCATCCGCATCCGGGGCGCGATGCCCGCCCCTTCGCTGCTCACCCTCCTCTGCCTGATGCCTCCGGCGTGGATGTGTGATCTCGCCGTCGCCGAGGCTCCGTGGCGTGTGCAGCAACAACATCCTTTTCGGTCCGCGTCACCCGCGCCATCCTCTCAGCGTGCAGCGACCGGACATCCGACCTGTCCCGCTGCACGCAGCCCGGTCTCGGCCACCACCAGCAGACGGGGCAGCGCAGGTGCTGCAGGCACGCCGTCGCGAATGCGCGCCTCTCCCGCTGCACTGACCTGAACACGACCAGAGCGGGTTTGGACGCCCGAGCACGAAGTCTGGCAGCCCAGCCATTCGCCTGGCCGGTCGGCGGCAGTAGTGGTGATCCCCGCAAGCCCGACGCATCGGCGGACGGCCGGAGCGAACACACAAGAAGACGAGGGGATACCATGAGCACCGTCATCGACTGCCGCCCGGCCGTGGCCACGCCGGACCTCAAGGCCATCAAGGCCAGGCAGCAGCTGGCCTGGTCGTCGGGCGACTACGCCGTCGTCGGCACGACGCTGCAGATCGTCGGCGAGCAACTCGCGGAGGCGATGGAGCTGCGCGCGGGGCAGAGCGTTCTGGACGTCGCCGCCGGCAACGGCAACTTCACGCTCGCCGCCGCCCGCCGCTGGTGCGACGTGACGTCCACGGACTATGTCGAGACCCTCCTGGATCGCGGGCGGCGGCGGGCCGAGGCCGAGGGCGTGGCCGTCACGTTCCGCAAGGCCGACGCCGAGGACCTTCCGTTCGCGGACCGGTCCTTCGACGCGGTCGCGTCCACCTTCGGCGCGATGTTCAGTCCCGACCAGGGCCGCACCGCGGGCGAGATGCTGCGGGTGTGTCGGTCCGGGGGCCGCATCGGCCTGGTCAACTGGACGCCCGATGGCTTCATCGGCCAGATGTTCAAGACGATCGGCAAACATCTTCCCCCGCCGCCCGGCCTCAAGTCGCCGGCCCTCTGGGGAACCCCGGAGTGGATCGAGAAGGCCTTTGGTGCCGACGCGTCCTCGCTCGTCGCCCAGTCCCGGCACTTCGTCTTCCGCTACCGCTCGGCACAGCACTTCCTCGACATCTTCCGCACGTATTACGGCCCGATGCTGAAGGCCTTCGAGGCGCTCGACGCCACCGGCAGGAAAACGCTGGCGCAGGACCTCACCGACCTGATCGGGCGCTTCAACAAGTCCGGCGACGCGACCATGGTCGTGCCGAGCGAATACCTGGAAGTCGTCGTGACACGACGGTGAGGACGGGACAGGCCACAGCAGCCGGCGGCACCAGCCACCGTTTGCCGGAAGCCTGAATGCCTTCGCCGCGTCGCCCCGATGAGGGGCGGCGCGGCACGTCTCCCGACCATCTCGCATCCCGACCGCTCCGGGGCCGGCTGCCCGGTCGCGTGCGGATGGCCGCGTCCGTTGCACGGGCCCCTCGGGTTATCCCGCCATGGCCAAGCTGGCGCCCCACGCCCGGCCCGAGGATGCGGCGGTCGTAGTCCTCGGCAAGGGCGCGGAGCGCCGCCATGCCATCGCCGGCGAAGGCGGAGCCGTGCATCAGCGCGAGGTTCAGCCGCGCCACCTTGGTGCGCCACGGCCCGATCTTCGTCACCGCGGTCGCCATGGCGTTCGCGGTCGCCGCCCTGTCCCCGATCGTCGCGGTCCAGCAGGGCAGCCTCGCCCTCCCGGCATTCAGCTCCAATGGCTGGATCGCGGTGCTGTTCCTCGGCACCATCGCGGGCGCCGTGCAGTTCCCGCTCTTCATGTGGGCCCTGCGCTGGCTCGCGCCGACCACGACGGTCCTGTATCTCACGCTCAATCCGATGACCGCGATGGTGCTCGGGATCGTGGTTCTCGGAGAGTCGCTGACCACCGAACTGGTCGCCGGCAGGGCGCTCGCCATCTCGGGGATCGTCGTGGGCAGCGGCGCCTGGGCGCGCCGCGGATGTGCGGTGACCCGGCAGCCCGGCCGATGGCAGGCGTGTGAACACCCGCGCCGCGTTTTACTTTGAGTCCGGCGATCGGCCCGGCCGAGGTTCGATTCGCGCGGGGATCTGAGGCTCCTGGCCATGACGGCGGATGTGCTTTCGGATGTGCTCTCGGCGGTCCGGCTGACCGGCTCGGTGTTCTTCGATATCACCGCCGCTGCGCCATGGGTCGCGGAGGCGCCGCCATCGGCGCAGATCGCGGGCGCCGTTCTGCCCGGCGCCCAGCACGCGATCGAATACCACGTGCTCACGCGCGGCTCGTGCTGGATCTCCATCGTCGACGGTGCGCCGTTCGAGCCCGTCCAGCTGCAGGAGGGCGACATCGCCATCATCCCGCATGGCGAGCCGCACGCCGTCTCCAGCGCGCCGGGAATGCGCGCCAAGCCCGATCTCGACGTCCATCGCCGGCCGTACGAGGTCGGCGGCCTGCCGATACGGCTACGGGCCGGCACAGGCGGCGCGGGCGACGCCCACGTGATCTGCGGATTCTTCAGCTGCGACGTGCGCCCGTTCAATCCGCTGCTGGAGGCGTTGCCGCGCTTCGTGCGCGTCGGACGCGGCGCGTCGCCGGCGACGGACGGGTTGCTGAACCAGTTCGTCCTCCTGCTCTCGCACGAGACGAGGCACCGGCGCCCGGGCGCCCAGAGCGTCCTCAACCGGCTGTCGGAACTGATGCTCATCGAGGCGGTCCGGACCTACATGGACCGGCTCGACCCCGGGCGCACCGGCTGGCTGTCCGGGCTGCGCGATCCGCTGGTGGGCCGTGCCCTCGCGCTGTTGCACGCCGAGCCGGCCCGGGCCTGGACGCTCGAGGACCTCGCCGCCGCGTGCGGCGCGTCGCGCTCCGCGCTCGCCGGCAGGTTCACCCAGCTGACCGGCCATCCTCCCATCCAGTATCTCACCCGATGGCGCATGCAGCTTGCGGCCAGGCGCCTGAGCGAGGGGGGCGCCAAGGTCGTCGCCGTGGCCCAGGAAGTCGGTTACGACTCCGAGGCGGCGTTCAGCCGGGCGTTCAAGAAGTTCTCCGGCCGGTCACCGAGCGAATGGCGGTCCGGCTGAGGCGTTCCCGCGATGTCGGTCGCATTCCGCGGCAGGATCCCCCTTACGGGGCAGAACACGAACTTGCTCCGAGTGTCCGGTTCGCGCGAACGGACGGGCAACTCATACCGGCGCACCCTTGGCTTGACTCGTGCTTTGCGGCGGGCACGCCGGTATTGAGTCTTGATTTCGCGCGCGGCCGCCTGACGACAAGGGCCACTCCCCGAGCGCTTACGGCAGAGGAGCTTGAACCTCCGCCGCTCCTTGCGGGCCGAGGCCGCGCGGTGACGATCTCGTCGTAGGAGAACTACTGGATCCCCCTGCGGTGGAGCTGCGGGCGCTCGCGGTAGCGCTCGGCGAATTCCTTGGCGTCGTAGCGCATGTGGCGATCCTCGGCCGGCGGGGCACCTGGCCGATCCTGCGGCGCGTGAGAGAGGCGCGCGACCCACGGCCGGCGGTGATCGAGGTCTGGATCCAGGTCTCGTAGCCCGTGCGCTGGCCGGCGAGCAGCAGGATGATCACGCGCAGGATCGCCACGCTGATGAGATACTCCCAGGATCCCATCAACGGCCTGCTGGCGGGCTTCGTTAGGTAGCTTCAGCCCTGGCAGGCGTAGCGGGTTCTCGTGACGCTCGCGGGCCATGAGGGTCGGCAGCGCCAGCCGACCGAGAAGCGGTGCGTAGCCTGGTTCGGCCGGCAGTGGCTGTTCGCCGAGAAGATGTATGCGGTCTGGCTCCTCGATTTCGTATTCGCCTTCGGACTCGGCATCGTCTTCCAGTATTTTGCCGTCGTGCTGACGCGCGACCTATCGCCGAGCGAGGGCCTAATCGCGGCGCTCAAGGCCGATACCGCCTCGCTAAAGCGGACCGACATCATCTTGGCCGCAGAGGCGATCCAAACGTGCGCTGAATTTGCTCTAAATCAATGCGGTCCGCGGTGGGGCATCCATACAGGGGGAAAGCAGCTATCGCCTTAGCAAACTTGACAGCGGCCTGGAATTCTACAGTTCCGTTGTCGGAGATAGCTGGGGAGGGATACGATGAACAAGCCCGAATTCCTGCACGGCACGACGGCCTCGCCGTTCTCCGCGCGCTACGACAACTTCATCGGCGGCCAGTGGGTGGCGCCGGCCGGCGGCCGCTACTTCGAGAACACGTCGCCGCTCACCGGCCGGGTGATCTGCGAGGTGGCCCGCTCCGACGCGCAGGACATCGAGCGGGCGCTCGATGCCGCGCACGCCGCCAAGGAGGCCTGGGGCCACACCGCGCCGGCCGAGCGCGCCCGCATCCTCAACAGGATGGCCGACCGCATGGAGGAGAACCTCGAACTCCTCGCGCTCGCCGAGACCTGGGACAACGGCAAGCCGATCCGCGAGACCACCCACGCCGACATCCCGCTCGCCATCGACCATTTCCGCTACTTCGCGGGCTGCATCCGCGCGCAGGAGGGCTCGCTCTCCGAGATCGACCAGGACACGGTCGCCTACCACTTCCACGAGCCGCTCGGCGTGGTCGGCCAGATCATCCCGTGGAACTTCCCCCTGCTGATGGCGGTGTGGAAGCTCGCCCCCGCGCTGGCGGCCGGCAACTGCGTGGTGCTCAAGCCGGCCGAGCAGACCCCGGCCTCGGTGCTGGTGCTGGCCGAGATCGTCGGCGACCTGCTGCCGGCCGGGGTGCTCAACATCGTCAACGGCTTCGGGCTGGAGGCCGGCAAGCCGCTCGCCTCCTCGCCGCGGATCGCCAAGATCGCCTTCACGGGCGAGACCTCGACCGGCCGGCTGATCATGCAGTATGCCAGCCAGAACCTGATCCCGGTCACGCTGGAGCTGGGCGGCAAGTCGCCGAACATCTTCTTCAAGGACGTGCTGGCCGAGGACGACGCCTTCCTGGACAAGGCGCTGGAGGGCTTCACGATGTTCGCCCTCAACCAGGGCGAGGTCTGCACCTGCCCCAGCCGGGCGCTGGTGCACGAAGCGATCTACGACCGCTTCATCGAGAAGGCGGTCGCCCGCGTGAACGCCATCAAGCAGGGCTCGCCGCTCGATCCCGCCACGATGATCGGCGCCCAGGCCTCGGGCGAGCAGCTCCAGAAGATCCTGTCCTACATCGACATCGGCAAGCAGGAGGGCGCGCAGCTTCTCACCGGCGGCGAGCGCAACCGGCTGGAGGGCGAGTTCGCGCAAGGCTTCTATGTGAAGCCGACGGTGTTCAAGGGCCACAACCGGATGCGGATCTTCCAGGAGGAGATTTTTGGGCCGGTGCTGTCGGTGACGACCTTCAAGGACGACGAGGAGGCGCTGGCGATCGCCAACGACACGCTCTACGGGCTCGGGGCCGGCGTGTGGACCCGCGACATCACCCGGGCCTACCGCTTCGGCCGGGCGATCCAGGCCGGCCGCGTCTGGACGAACTGCTACCACGCCTATCCGGCTCACGCGGCCTTCGGCGGCTACAAGCAGTCCGGCATCGGCCGTGAGAACCACAGGATGATGCTCGACCACTATCAGCAGACCAAGAACATGCTGGTCAGCTACTCGCCCAAGGCGCTCGGGTTCTTCTGAGCATCCCGGTACGGCCCCGCCGGCCGTTTGGCCGGCGGGACCCGCAATATGAGGCCTGTAGACCGTCGTTGAGCTGGATGCTCGACAGGCGCTGGATGATCACTTCACAATTCAAAACGGTCAGCTCTGTTTGGGAGGGGTGCGAATCGCGCTCACCACATCTCGCACACGAACCTTGGCAGCGCGTCCTTGGCGGCCCGCAACCTCGAAGCCGAGCTCGACCGCTGCGGCGCTCTCCCCGACACCCGTCCGGCCGGGAGCAGGACACTCGCCGAGGTCCTCACGCGCTACCGCGACGAGGTCTCGCCCAAGAAGCGCAGCTCTGTCTCGGAGATGGCACGCATCAACGCCATCCTGCGGCGGCCGATCTGTCATCGGACCCTGGCCCTGCTCTCGACCGCGGACCTCGCCACCTACCGCGACGAGCGCCTGAAGACCGTCGCGCCCGCGACTGTCATCCGCGAGCTGAACACGATCAGTCACGCGATCGACACGGCGCACCGCGAGTGGGGCATCTACCTCGCCCAGAACCCGTGCAAGCTGGTCAGGCGCCCTGCCGTTCCACGAGGCCGCACGCTCGTCCAGAAGGCAACGAGGAGCAGATCCTCCCCGCTGCTGCCGATGCCGGACGGGTGCGCTATCTCCGACCGCTGATCGTGCTCGCCATCGAGACCGGCATGCGCCGCGGCAAGCTGCTGTCGCTCCGCTGGGAGCACGTCGACCTCGATCAGCGCATCGCGCACCTACCCCTGACGAAGAACGGCAGCAGCCGCGATGTCCCACTCTCGACCCGATGCATTCGGATGAGGAGGTCATCCGTTGGGTTCCTTCTGGTGTGGTTTCGAGAGCGCGGCGCCGCGACTTGCTCTTTATGGCGGTCGGCCCTTGGCGTTTCGCCTAAGAAACGCATTTTCTTGATCTGCCGGGGCCAAACCGCTGGGGAGGCCGCTGGCGGGCATGCACACGATCAGCTATCCACCCCCTGGCCCTCGACCCTGCCAAGCTGCTCAGCGACGCTCCCAGCCCATCCTACAGGTGCTCCGGATCCTGGGTGAGCAGGACGAGCGTTCGTGACCACCATCAGCCACGTCGAGCAGGAGCAGGAGCCCGCCATGCCGCTGACGATCGCCGTCTTCTCCGACGTCATCTGTCCCTGGTGCTACCTCGGCAAGCGCCGGCTCGAACGCGCCCTTGACCAGCTGGGCCTGCGCGAGACCGCCGCGGTCGAGTGGCTGCCTTTCGAGCTCAACCCCGACATGCCGGCCGAGGGCATGGAGCGCGCCCTCTACCGCGCCCGGAAGTTCGGGGCCGAGCGAAGCGCCCAGCTCGACGCGCAGATGGCCGAGCTCGGGCGACAGGACGGCATCAGCTTCGCCTTCGAGAGGATGACCCGGACGCCAAACACGCGACGCGCCCACATGCTGATCGCAGCCGGGATGCATGTGGGACGCGCCGACCCGGTCGTAGGCGCGCTCTTTCGCGCCTACTTCGAGGAGGGTCGGGACATCGGCGATTCCGACGTGCTGCTCGATATCGGCGTAGCGGCAGGCCTCGATCGTGACCTCGTCGTCGAGGCGCTCTGCAGCGAGAAGCTAACGCAGCTCGTCGAGAACATTGAACAGCAAGCCGCACAGATGCAGGTCACGGGCGTGCCGTTCTTCATCGTCGACCGCAAGTGGGCCGTCTCGGGCGCGCAGCCGACCGAGCAGTGGGTGGAGATGATCCAGAACAGGCAGAACGATTGACGGAAAGCATCTGCGACACGACATGCGCGAACCCACGGACGCTCACAGCTTCTTCGCGTTCTTCCTCTCCCGAAGTTGCCCTGTCACGCCACCGCACTCCGATTCAGCTCGTCGATCACCTCGAACAGCCGAACTGTCTTGGCGTCGTCGAAGACCTGCTCCGGTCCCCCGGGGCGCGAGATCCGTGAGCCGAACGACAGATTGTAAGCGCCTGGGTGAGGTGCCGAAGGAGCGGGAGCTGCCAGAAGATGGTGCGTCTCACATTCAGGGCAGCCGCCCGTGAGCGTAGCCGGGGCGATAAGTATCATCGGCTTCGACTCGGCTTGGACCGACACCCCCCGCGCGCCGGGCGCGATCTGCACGATCCGCCTCGATCATGCGCCGGAGGCCGCACACTCGTGCCGCCAACGTCATTTGACGCAGCCCTCGCAGCGATCGAAGCAGAGGGCGCCGCCTGCAGTCTGCGCCTCGTCGCCCTCGACCAGCCGACGCTGGTGCCGAACGCGACCGGCATGCGACCGGTCGACAGGGTTGCCGCGTCGCTCATCTCCTGGCTCGGAGGCGGGGTGCAGCCGGCGAACCGCGCGAAGATCGGCATGTTTGATGACGCGGCTCCGCACTGGCGCTTCAAGGAGCGGCTCGGTGCGACGGAAGATCCGGAAGCGTCGCGGGGCGCCTCGAACGGCCTCCGCGAAGCAACTCAACCTCATGGATCAGGCGCAGCTTGAGGACGAAACGGTCTTGAACATGCTCTTCGACATCGCGCTGTTCGAGCTCAACCAGCGCGGAAGACGCGTGTTCGACAGCTTTCTGCGCGACCGCCTCGCCGCTCTGGCTCCGCCGGAGCAGGACCTCGCTCCACGGCTTGCAGGTGCGTTCTTCTCGACCTTCCGAGTGGCCGAGTGGCATGAGCACGCGGGCGTGTGGCTCGAGGATCTGCTCGCTGCGGGACGGCGGCTCTGGCTACTCGACGAGAGCCTCGAAGCCTCCGCGCCGGAGAACCTCGTGATCGGGATGAGACTGTTCGATGCCGGCCCGTTTCACGCGGGCTTCGGCATCATCGTCCAGCCCGAGGAGGGCATGGTCGCGGTCTGCACGGCGGCGGTCGCGAACGGGGCTCGGCTGCCCGTGCGCTCCTCACTGGCAGCAGCGCTGTATGCGGACCACATCCTGGCACGGCGTGTGCGTGATACCGATGTCCCAGATATTCTCGCTGCCTTCGTCGAGGCGTCGATGCTCCGCACCGGTCCGGGTTCAGGAGCATCGTGCTCCTCGGCCATACGGACCCGCAGGCGGCGCACGAGCGGCACATGCCTTCGACCGCAGCGCACTCCGTCCGCATCCGGGGCGCATTGCCGGCCCGCGGCAGCTCCATCCTTCGCTGCCTGGCGCACCCGCCACGATTCGACCGTGTGACCTTTGCCTGAGGAGGGCTCGCCGGATCCCCTTGAGCGGATTCAATCTCTCCTTCGCCGTTGCACCCTGCCGCCTCTTGCGCTACTGAGGGGCCGCGGTCAGCACCCGTAGCTCAGCTGGATAGAGCGTTGCCCTCCGAAGGCAAAGGTCACACGTTCGAATCGTGTCGGGTGCGCCAACAACCTCAATGACTTAGCGTGTTGTGTCACCTTCGTCAGACACCCGGGTGTCACTGTGGTGTCAGCGCCTTTTAGGCGCTTCTCAAAGCGCGACGCACCACATCGGATCGAAGTCGGCCTCGTCGAAGGCCGAGCGCCCGCCCTCGCCTGATTCGGCCCGGCCCGTTGCCATTGCGGCAGCCACCAGCACATCGATCGCCTGCGTGCTCTTCCGTTTCGAGATGTAGGGAAGCCCGGTGTCGCCGTAGACCGGCACCGCGTTGTGCACGCACCAGCGCAGCACCGGATGCCTGATCCCCCCACAGGAATGGTCCGCTCTTTGGCATGGATTGTGAGCCTGAAGGACGGACGAGATGGCCAAGCGACCCAAGCCCGAGGAGATTGTCGCCAAGCCGCGGCAGGCGGACCTGTTGATCTCTCAGGGTCGGACTGTGGCGGCAGCAATCCGCGCCATCAGTGTGACCGAGGTGACGTATTATCGATGGCGCAAAGAGTACGGAGGCTTGAAGTCGAGCCAAGTCCGTCGAATGAAGGGCTTGGAGACAGAGCAGCATGTGCCGACGCAAAGCGCGATGATCGCCTCTTTCTCTGGCATCGGAACCGTGGAGCGGGCCTCCTTCGGGCCCATGGGGAGCATCGGCCGTCGTGCAGCCGACGGTCTGCGACACTCCTGCACGAGCGTTGGCCCTGCTCGGCGCGAGCGACTGTGCCATCATGGCTCTCCTGCCAAGCTTCCTTGTCTCCCGGAGCGGCCATGCCTCGAACACGCTCGCTGCCAATGCGCGCCCTGCTCGGCCTCGCCGACATCGCGGTCGCGGCGTTCGTCATCGGCGCGGAGCTGGCGCGTCCGCTCTACCGCCCCCTCTACGACGCGCTGTCCCGGCTTGCTCTCGTGCGCCGCCTGGAGGCCGGTGTCGCTCGCCTGCCGCGATACGCGATTCTCGCGCTCCTCGCCGTTCCCTTTCTCGGGGTCGAGCCTCTGAAGGTGCTCGGCGTGATCTGGATGGCAGAGGGACATCTCTGGGGCGGGCTCGCGCTCCTCGCCAGCGCCTATCTCATCAGTTTCGTGCTGGTCGAGCGCATCTACCACGCAGGGCGCGCCAAGCTCCTCACGATCAGCTGGCTCGCCGTCGCGATCGGATTCGTCGTTCAGGTGCGCGAGGCGCTGCTCGCCTCCGTCCGGGCTACCCGGGCTTGGCAAGTGGCTGTCGCTGCTGCGAGGCGCGCCCGGGCCTTCGCGCGTCGGCTGATCGCTCGGACTGCCTGACTCTCGGTCCGAACCGGCTGCGCGGCCTCGTCCGCCGGCCAGAGGCAGCCTGCGCGATCCGCGATCGCCGCACCTTGTAATAGCGCGCTCAGCAGGGGCCGGTGAGGCTGCCATGGGGGCGCCCTTGCGGCCGGTTTCATCCGTCAGGGTCGGCGCAGCTGGTGGCGAACTGATCCCAACCGGCCTTGAAAATGACCGTTGGTTCCGGTCTCGGATTGTCGACGGCCCGATGCGTCAGCAGCTCGGGCCCGGCGCGGCCGAGAGCCCGTCTGCCTCTGGCGGGTGCTTCGCCGGCAGCGCGCCGCGCGCAATCGCACCACCTCTGCACGCGACACGGCTCATGCCGACCGCAGCGCCGAACTGCTCCACGGCGGTTTCGTCTGCTCATGCGAAGAATTCTATACGCCCCATCCCGGTGCACACCCGGCAGATTCGCCGTCCTTGAAGCCCTGAAGATAATTACGCTGTCTCGAACGACATTGCGAGCAAGGCGAACTCCTCATGGTCTCAGACAAAGAAATCAAAGCATGACTATTAATTCATGGAAAATCCTATATCTGTGCCTTTGTTTCGTTTTTAATAGCGGCAATTTTCCTGATCAGATCCTTGATATGAGTGCGAATATTTGTTCCGTTTGAGGAAATGCCTTCGCTTTTGTGCTCCGGCTCGATCTCTGACAGCATGAGATTCATTTCTGTCTCCAAAACTGGGGGTGAGTATACTTACCCGGACAGCCTTCAGACTCATACCATCGAGCTAGAGCGGCGCTTCTTTAGGCGCATCAGCCTACCTATTTCTAGCATACCGCCAACCCAAAATAGTAACAAGTAAGTGAAGCTTATCATTACATGTCTGATTGCACACAAAGAAAGCAGGCCACATTTTGTTTTGGTCAGGGGTAACTGTGGTTGACTGCGTGGGACGGCAATCAGGGTTGATCGCAATCCGCACCGGGAGGGAGCCACGTGGCGCAGTGCTTCCACTTCGACCTCACCGATGGGCGCACCACCATCCCCGACAACGAGGGCGTGGAGGCGGACGACCTCGCAGATGCGCTGAAGCAAGCCGAAGCCGCGATACAAGAGATGCGCTTGGATGGAGAGCTGGCCAGCCTCGGAAGGGGCTGGAAATTCATCATACGTGCGGGAGCGGACACGATCCTTGTCACCATCCCGATCTCTTGATGCCGGCGGAGGCCGCGGATAGCGGCCTCCAAGCGACACGATCGACCGTCGTCTTTCCCTCGGACGTGTGGAGCGCCCTCATCACACCAAGGGCCCACGATGCCGGCGCATCTGGCGCCAAGGGCTGTGAAGCGGCGCTTTCCTGCTCATCGGCATAGCCTCGTCGGACGCTCCGGCTCGACCTCGCGGGTCAAGAACTCGCGGGCCAAGAGGACGTCCATGATCCGCGGCCGGGAACGCCGCGACGCAGGCGACGCCCTCGATGAGCAACGCGGGTCAGTAACGCCACCGCCGCATTCGGCAGATCGCGCCCCTCAATTCCGATTGTGCAATATCGATGCGGTCGCCAATCGTCAGAACGCGCGGTCCATTGCTGTAATCCATGTAATAAGCATCCACCACATGCATGATCTCGCCTTCGTGTAACCGCCCAGCTGGCAATGAAAGCGCTACCATTCTTGTTTTTCTGCAAAAAGAACCTTTCAGCGAGAACGCTGCCGTGGCATAATAGAACCTGCTTCAAGCTTCGCCACATACGATATTGCAGCCCGAACCAGCAGCCAAGCTCCTTGCAGTGTCGTATGCGTAACCTTGAGTGAGAGGCCACATACCGGCGACCGCCGAGTCCGCTGACGGTGATCACCGTAAGCGGTTCCGCACGCCGACCATGATCGACGGCT
The DNA here is from genome assembly GCF_000022085.1 of Methylobacterium nodulans ORS 2060. Classification (NCBI taxonomy): domain Bacteria; kingdom Pseudomonadati; phylum Pseudomonadota; class Alphaproteobacteria; order Hyphomicrobiales; family Methylobacteriaceae; genus Methylobacterium; species Methylobacterium nodulans. The sequence goes on along the minus strand of NC_011894.1, from coordinate 1,655,219 downwards.
GACGTCATGAGTTCAGCCGAATCGTTCATGCTGTCGCAACTTATGCTTAGGGCTTTGAGAGTCTAAGCGCTTTCGTGGTGTGCAGCAGCTCCACAGAAGGAGCTTACCATGCAGAAGCCCATCGCTCATCAGCATGCCGACGGATCGGCTCACTACTCCTATTGTCATCCTGAAGACATTCTGGGAATGCCGCGCTTCGAATGGACGGCGTCGCGCCGCGCCAAGCGGCTCGGACAACGTTCGAGAACCGCTCTGAGACTGTTCGGATCGGCCTTTGCACTTGCAACAGCAGCATTCTGGGCAACGATGCTGGTGTCGCCACCCACTTCCGAAGCAACGGCTGTCACTGAGCCTGCGGCGCACTGCGCCCAGATCGAGCAGGCGGTTCGGCCGTGGTTCGACCGCGAGGTCGGACGTCGTGCTCGCCTGCATGTCTCTGCCGGCCTGACGGACTTCAATACCATGTTGCTGTGGTATCGGTCCGCCCACACGCAGTGCATGTCGGGGAAGGTGCGCGACGCTGAAAACAACCTCAGGCGCCTGGAAACGATGATCACCGCGCTGGCTGACCGGTACGCTCCGCAGGACGAATACTGAGTGCCCGGCCCAGACCGGGCGTACCGGTTTGGCGGGGCGGAATCGAGAGCCCCATCGGCAGGATAGGGGCAGCCGAATACCATGCGCGCCAAGCCGCTTCCGCGAAACGGCAGCGCGATCCCTTTTGCGCATCGCTGCGGCGGGAACCCGACCACCTCCGGCGTCAGCCTGCCTGCAAGGCCGAGGCCCATGTCCCAGGGCCATCACCCGAAACGGGTGCGGAGCTGAAGCGCGTGAACTGAGGCGCGTGAAGAGGCATGCCGAGGCCGCATGGCTTCCATCTAGTATGTGGTATACCAATCAGCATTGTGCGGTGCCATATTTGGTGCGTCGCACAACGCCACTCGGAACCTCTCAGATGATCGCTCTCGCCTTCCTCGGCCTCGTCGCTGCCGCCGCCGTGAACGCTTCGCTGGTGCTGGTGGCCGCCGATCGCCTGACCCCCAAGACTCCTGTCCTGCCGCTGGTCGCAGGCAACGAGAACGAGATTCTGGCCGCGAAGCTCGCCGCCTAATCGGCTCCGGCTCAGCCCATCAACCTCGCCCGGCACGGCCGTGAGCGGGGTTTTGTTTTGCCTGTGATCCTCGGCCGCCCGCCACGATGCCCCGCCCTGCTGGACGGGGACGAAGCAGGGCCTTGCGACGGCGCGACGAGACAGACGCCGTCATGGAACGTCACGTCTTCGCCGATCGCGATGGCCCGTGCTGCGCGGGCACGAACCGGCCGGCTCTGATCTCGCAAGAGACGGCATCCCGACATTCCGCCGGCAGGTGATGGCTGGGGCGCCATGGCCCCTCGGCTCTCGCTGCGGCGCAGCGGTCGCCACTCATGAAACCGTCCGGAGGAGCGGCCCGCCCGCGATCCATGGCGCCCGGTGAGCTACCCCTTCAGACAGGTGCTCATGAATGCCTGCCGGTCCTTGCCTTTCAGGCTCTTCGAGGTCGCCTCGGCGTTGCAGGTCTTCATCTTCTCCTGCTGCGGCGTGAGTGCCTTGGCAGGGCCCGTCGCGCTCTTCCCGGCGAGGCAGTCGGCCATGAAGCTCTTGCGAGCATCTCCCGTCAGTTTCTGCGCGCCCGCATCGGCGTTGCAGCTCTTCATCCGCTCGCGCCGCGCCGTCTGAGCCGCAGAGGGAGCAGGCGCCTGCGCCAGGCCAGGCGCGGAGAGAAGGACGATCAAGGGCAGGGCGAAACCGAGAGAGCGCATGTCCGAGCCTCCAGCCGGAACGTTCAGCATATCAGGACAGCCAATCTGGATGAACGGGCACCGACGAACCGCGCACAGGCGAATGTCGCAACGACGAATGCGCATGCCTGACCGCCCGTATCCGGCAACGATACTCGGGAAACATGCTGTCGATCTTCGTGCTGCAACCAACCTGACTTGATCGCTGCCTCTATCGCCCTCACGACTTGAGGGAGAGCAAGATGACTCGGACCTGGAAGGCGAGTGCGGCGGCTGCCGCTCTCATCATGGGTGGGCTCATATTCGGCGGCGAGGCGAATGCGACGCCACTTGGGCCGATGCTGCCTGGAGCCTCACAGGGCCGGAGCACCATCACCGATGTGCGGTGGGTCTGCGGTCCCTGGGGCTGCCACTGGCGCCCCGGCTGGTACGGCCCGCGTCCCTACTGGGGGCGGCGCTGCTGGTGGCATCCCACTCCGTGGGGACCGCGGCGCGTCTGTCGCGTCTGGTAGGCGAGGCGTCGGCCACAGAGCGCCCGGCGGTCGTCCCTTGCGGCCGGACGCTCTCTGCTTCGGGTCGTGCCGACGGCCCGAAACGCCGACGCGTCGGGCCGTTCGTCGATGCGTCTCGAATTGTCGACGTCATGCCACAGGCTTGATGAGATGATCCGAGAACGGAACCGACGGTCATGCTCAAGGCCGTTGGGATCGAGCGAGGCTTGCGGGTCACCGGCTCCCACGCCGCGTCCACCGCGCGATCCGCCGCGGCGGCCGGATCCTAAGCAGGGTGGCGGGGCGGAGCCGCACCACCCTGCTTGGATGTCTTTGCTTCCGCATCCTTCGCCGAACTGCGGGACACTTCGGCGAATGATGCTTAGCTGAAGGTGAAGTTGGCCGCCGTCAGGCTCGACGCCTGGACGTTCTGTAGCCGGATCGTGTCGCCCGCGCCGTAAGAGATCACCGCGTCGGCGCCGACCTGCTGGGTCGCCGCCTGGACGGCGGCGAAGGACGTGAAGACGCCGCCGTTGAAGGCGATCACGTCCCGCTCAGGCCCGCCCGTCACGAAATCGCGGATGAGATCCTGGCCGTCGCCGCGGCCGAACCCGAAGGTGTCGGAGCCGGTGCCGCCCACGAGCTCGTCGTTGCCGGCATTGCCAAACAGCAGGTCGTTGCCCGCCTCGCCGTAGAGCGCGTCGTTGCCGGCGCCGCCCGATAGATCATCGTTGCCGGCCCCCGCGCCGATGAAGTCGTTGCCGTCCTCGCCGCGGAGGAAGTCGTTCCCGAACTCCCCGAACAGGACGTCGTCACCGAGCCCGCCGAGCGCTTGATCGTCGTCCAATCCCGCGAGGATGCGGTCGTTGCCCGCATCGCCATAGAGCACATCCCGTCCGGCACCACCGTCGAGGAAGTCGTTGCCGAGATCGCCCTCGACGAGATCGTCGCCAGTGCCGCCGAGCACGGTGTCGTCGTCGTCGCCCCCCTTGACGAAATCGTTGCCGTTGTCGCCGCTCACATAGTCGAAGCCTGCCTCGCCAACGAAGAAGTCGTTGCCGTCTCCCCCGTACAGGATGTCGTTGCCGGGATTGCCGGCAGCGTAGTCGTCACCCTCGTTGCCGTAGATTGTGTCGTTGTCGGCTTCGCCGATCAGCTGATCATTTCCGCCCCGGCCGTAGATGATGTCGTTGCCCGGGCCGCCGGCGGCGTAGTCCGTATCGTCACCCGTATCAATAATGTCATCACCAGCCTGACCATCAATACGATCGAAGCCAGACCCACCGTTGATCTGGTCATTGCCGAGCAGACCGAGCAGGATGTCATCCCCGGCGAGACCATCGATAACATCTGAATCGTTCGTTCCGATGATCTGATCAGGTCCCGCGGTACCGATGAGAATAGCCATGGGCGTCCCCCCCTTTGGGTACCGCGACCAACCAGGCACAAACGCGATTGTTCCTGGGCACCGAGGCGATTTCTGCTACGCGCTCCACACGCAAATCTGCACATCATGCCGCACGAACCGACATATGTTGGATATTCATTCATATCTATGCTGCAGCGCAGCAACGATTATTGAATGGAGCGGGAGAATTGCTTGGTGGACATGCGGTCGCGCGGCGTGCGGCCGGCGCTCGGCAGCGGGGACCGGCACGGAAGGGTGGTCTGGCAATACCAGTCCGACGCCCCGCGCCGTGTCCGACCGGAGGCCCGGGCGCCGCCCTCCCCGCTCCTTAATCCTCGGGCTCGATGCAGGACTTCATGAACGTGCTGCGCGCCTCGCCCTTCAGCCGCTTGTCATCCGCCTCGGCCCGGCACTGAGCGAGCACGGCGGGATCGACTCCCGGCACAGCCTCGTCGGCAGGGCCAGGCGCCTCCGGTTTCGGGGCGGGCTTGGCGGCACCCGCCCGCGCCGGCGGGTCCTTCGCGCCGACGGGGAGCGACAGGCCCGCCAGGAGCGCGGCGGCGGACAGTGCCAGGAGAGCGTGTTTCATCGGCCTTGCTCCAAGCTGCATGCCACGGGAGTCGTCGGCGCACTTCGTGGCGAAGGTTCGGCGCATGTGTTTCAGGGCACCGCGGAGCCGCACCCGGTGCGGGACACTCGCTGCCATCGACGTCGGGGGCGCAGCGGTCCCGGGCGAATCGCGATCAGGCAGCACGATGACGAAGACGTTTCTCCTCGGCCTCGCCGCCACCCTCGCTCTGGCCGCCGCGCCGGATGCCCGCGCGGGCCTGAGCCTCGCCAGCAACGAGCCGCCAGCGGTCTCCGACCCGGCGGCTCCGGTCGAACCCCCGCCGCCCGACGCCGCGCCGCCGCCCCCCTCACCCGCTCCCCGCCGTGCCGACCGGCCGCTTCGCCCCGCGCCTGCGGCGGAGCCGGACGGCTACCGGACCGCACGCTATCCCGGCGGACGGGGCGCGACCTGGAGGATGGGCGCGAACGCCTACGGCTTCTCGGGCTCCTTCGGCGGCTGCCGCGTGTCCGGCTTTGCCGGACCGCACGGCTTCCAGCTCCACCGCAGCTGCTGACCCATGCCCTCCCGCACCGGCCAGGGCGGGCCCGGATTCATCACGCCGGATCTCCGGCCCCGATCATTCGGGAGCCACTGCGATCCGGTGCTCTGCGGGGTGGCCGAAGGTCTGGCCGAGCGGCTCCCGCCCGTCCACACGCCGCAACAGGCCGGGATCCGGGAGGCGCCTTCGGCCCGGCAGAGCAGGCGTGGTCGGGAGCCGGCGCGCGGCTGAGAGCGCCATGCGGCTCGGCCGGAGGCGCCCCGCCACAGACTCTCGAGTCTTTGCTTTGCCGTATGTCCGGGCAGAGAAAAGCGGCCGGAGAACCGGTGCCCGCTTCTCCCGGACATCCTCTAGGGCTTGGCCGTCCAGGCCATCTCGGCCCCTGCCATCATGCCGACCGGAACATGCGCCTTCGGGCGGCCATCGCCGCTCCCCTTGGGTGCCGGAGGCGCGACCGCGAGCAGCAGCACGCAGAACAGGCCGACCGCGGTGACGCCGAGCACGCCGCCGACGAGGTCGGCCCATCTCTCCAGCTTCGTGATGACGAACAGGCCAGCCGTAAAGCCAGCGGTGACGATCAGCGGAAGCAGCGGCGACGGGGACACCTGTCGAGACCTCCGAAAGGGTCGAAGAGGCGTGGGAACGCCCGTGACGGCCCCAGGATCCCGGCAGGCGACAATCCGGCCTTACTCCGCCGCGACGAACGGCACGCGCCCGCGGCTGCACACCGCTCCGCCAGCCGGCTGTTCCGCCGAGCGAACCGCGTTGTTCGTCACGTAAGCCGATACGATGCCGGACGTCAGACCGATCGGAGTTCCGCCGCCGGACAATGTCGATGTCCCCGCGCGCCTGTGCATGTCAGCCCCGTTTCTTCGGGGAGATATTTGATGCCTGCAAATCCCTGCGTCGATGTTCCAGATATGAAAAGACGCTATTCAGGCCCTGTCCGAGGATTTCACCCGATCGATCCAGTTCTCATCTCCTTCCATGAGACCCGCTCATGCGCCGGACGGACCCGGGCCGGGCTGGTTGTCGCCCGCATCGGCGATCCGGATCTCCTCCTCGGTGGCATCGGCCTTGTCCGTGGTGACCTGCGGGCAGCGCAGGCAGGCTTCGGCGCCCTGCTCAAGGTACCAGCGGCAGGTGGAGCGGATCTGGCAGGGCGGCAGCGCGCTCACGACGGGCGGGAGGAAATCCACCACCCGCTGCGCGAGGCTGCAGGTGCCGTTGAAGTGCCTGCAGGCCGACTTGGCGCAGGGAGCGGCGATCCGGAACACCTGGGTCGGCTTCGCGTCGCCCGACTTCGCCAGCAGGTCGGGCGTCGCCTCGACCGTGCTCGTCAGGTAGCCGACCCGCCTGCGCGAGACGGGCCCGGTCATGACACCGAAGACGCGGCTCGTCCGGGAGCCGGGTTGTGCACTCGGACAATCGATGCGGGTGGTCATGGTCCGGACCCTCCTTCGTGCCGGCCGCCGGCGGCTCTCGGGCTCAGCCTTGGCTGAGCAGGGTGTTGGCCTGGAGGATCGAACGCAGGGGCGAGTACGGGCCCACGATCAGCCCGGTCGTGGTCGTCCCGCCCTTCACGATCTGCGAGAGACCGCCGGCCGCCAGCAATCCGCCCACCGCGGCATCGAGCTCCTCCGGCGTCAGAACGACCGGCTCGGCCAGAGGCAGGCTCTCATCCTTGGCAGAGACATGCGGCTGTGCTGCTTCTTTCATGACAAGATGCTCCATCGGTCCCATCGGACAGGAGCAATCTATCGATCACCATGCGGAAACCCTGTGCGAATCAGCACGGGACCGCCTCTGATCTTCGGATCAGCATTGCCCGTGCCGCTTGCGGCGGTCTCGTCCCGGTGCTCGGTCCGCTCGCGCTCTCCGCGCCCGGACCACCAGGGCGGAGGAGGAAGCTGCGGGAGGCGGCGCAGGCCGAGCGGCCTCATCCCTCGGGCGATCCTGCCGCGAGCAGCCGGGCGAGCGCGGCGCCGAGCCGGGCGTAGCCCTCCGCCGTGACATGCAGGCGATCCGCCGCCAGATGGCGCGCGGCCTGCGCCTCCCCGCCGAGCGCGGCCTCCGCATCCAGGAGGGCCGCGCCACGGGCGCGCGCCAGCGCGGCGATCCCGCGGTTGAGGGCCGGCCGGTCGCCTGCCGGACGGGCGGCCACCGGCGCCCGCCAGGGCAGGGTGATCAGGACGATCCCGGCGCCGCGCCACAGCCCGCGCAGCTCGCCCGCCAGAGCATCGAGGCCCGCGAGGATCTCCGCCACCGGGTCCCCGTCGCCGAAATTGTTGGTGCCGACCCAGAGGATCGCGGCCCGCGGGCAGAGGGCGCGCAGATCGACCGCGCGCAGGCGCCAGCGCGTGGTCTGGATGCGGTCGCCCGGCAGGCCGAAGTTGAAGCTCCCGGCGGGCAGCTGCGCGGCGGGCCAGCCGGCCGCGAGGGAATCGCCGAGGAGGACGAGCTCCGCGGCCAGCGGCACGCGCGCGGCGAGCCGCGCGTGCCGCTTCAGCCCCGAGGGCTTGGCCGGCGGGGCGAGGCCGCGGGGGTCGGTCACGGCCTCTCCGGCCGGCGCAGGCCGAGCGCCTCCAGCACGAGGCGGCCGATCAGCGGCGTGTAGTGCAGGTTGTCGAGCCAGGCCGGCGTGGATCCGGCCGCGGGATCGAAGGGGAAGCGGGCGCCGAGGTCCGAGAGGTCGCGGATCGTCACCCCGTGCCGGGCGCCGACCCGCAGGGTCTCCGCCCGCCAGCGGTCGAAATCGTCCAGGAGCCCGAGGTCGGAAAGGACACGGCGCTGGGCCTCGCTCACCGGCGACAGGTAGGCGTCGACCCGCAAGCCCGCGAGGCGGTCGAGGACGAGGTCGAGGCTCTCCAGGGTCTCGGGGCGGAACGGGGCGGTGCTGCGCCGGCGCGCCGCATCGTTCTCGCGCGTGAGGGCGGGCGGCAGCGGCGGCGTCACCCGGAATCCGTCATAGGTCCAGTGGCCCGGATCCTCGGCGCCCGCAACGGCACCGAGGCGGCTGTCCTCGATGGCGTAGCGGCCGAGCACGGAGCCCATCCGCACGGTCAGCCGGCCCGTCGCGGTGGCGAGCGCGGCATCGAGATGCACCGGCACCTCCGGGCGCGAGAACATGTAGTAGTCGAGCCCGAGCACCACCCGCGTGACGCCGCCCCGCGCCGCCACCACGCTCGCGACGAGCGGCAATTCATCGGCGATGATCGCCGAGGTGCCCGCGTTGAAGACCGGGCCGGGCGCAGCCTCGACGTCGCGCGGGTCGAGCCCGTGATAGACGGTCGAGCTGCCCATCAGTGCCGTGCCGTAGGTGCGGGTCAGTGCCTGCAGCACCTTGGCGCGCCGGGTCTGCCGGTCGAGGAGGCGGTTCGCCCCCGCCGTCGCCGCGCGCCAGGGCGGGTCGGCGCGGAAGATCCAGTAGGCGTCGAACCACACGACCCGCGCGGCCACGAGCGCGAGCAGACCCGCCAGGATCAGGGCCGTGAGGGCGAGAAAGCGCCGGGCCGGCTCAGAACTGCGCATAGATGAAGGCCTGGTTGGCGTCGTTGCCGACCTGAAGCAGGAGCGCGGCGAGGACAAGGGCGGTCGCCGCGGCGACCCGGCCGGAGAGGGGCAGCCGCGCCGTCAGGTCCCGGGCGGTGGGCCCCGCGACGGCGAGCACGAACGCGACCGCGGCGAGCGGCCAGGCATCCGGCGCCGCTCCGGCGGCTGCGCCGCCGTCGAGGCCGAGGAGCCCGCGATAGACCGCGAGCGCCGTCGCGAAGTCGGGCGCCCGGAACGGCACCCAGGCGAGAACCACGAAGGCGAAGGTCGCGGCCCAGCCGGCCAGGGGCGGCAGGGCGAGGCCGGCGCGCCGCCACAGGAGATGGAGGCCGAGGGCGAGGCCGTGCGCCGCCCCCCAGGCCACGAAGGTCAGCCCCGCGCCGTGCCACAGGCCGCCGAGCGTCATCGTCCCGAGGAGCGCCCCGAACTGGCGCGGCAGGCCGTGCCGGCTGCCGCCGAAGGGAATGTAGAGATAGTCGCGCAGGAAGTGCGACAGGGTGATGTGCCAGCGCCGCCAGAAATCCTGGATCGAGGTCGCCCGGTACGGCGCCCGGAAATTCTCCGGCAGCCGGATTCCGACCATCAGGGCGAGGCCGAGCGCCATGTCGGTATAGCCGGAGAAGTCGAAATAGAGCTGCAGCGCGTAGCCGAGCACCGCCTGCAGGGCCGCCGCCGGGGCGAGCGGCGTGCCGGCGGCCGCCGCGGCCCAGAGCGGATCGATGGCGGCGGCAAGCCCGTCGCCGAGCACGACCTTCTTGGCGAGGCCGGCGGCGAGCAGCAGGAGCCCGCGTGCGGCGGCCAAGTCCCAGGCGGGCGCGGCGTTCCATTGCGGCTGGATCTCGGCCGGGCGCACCAGCGGCCCAGCGATCACCCGCGGGAAGAAGGCGATGTAGAGCGCGTATTCGGTGAGCGTCATCCGCGCCGCCGTCCCTCGCCGGAGATCGACCAGATAGGCGACGTGCTGGAAGGTGAAGAACGAGATGCCGAGCGGCAGCACCAGGGCCGGCGCGGAGAACCCGGCCCCCGTGACGGCGTCGATCAGCCCGGCGAGGAAGCCGAGATACTTGAACAGCCCGAGGAGCGCGAGATCGAGGCCGAGCGCGAGCGTGAGCACCGCGGCGCGTCCGGTGCGCCCGTAGACCTCGCCCGCGAGCCAGTTCAGCCCGATCGAGGCCGCGAGCAGCGGCAGGCCGCGCCAATCCCACCAGGCGTAATAGGCCAGCGACAGGCCGGCGAGGAGCGGCACCCTCGAGCCCGGGCGCCACGCCGCGCAGAGCGCATGGAGCCCGAGCGCGAGCGGCAGGAAGGCCAGCAGGAAGACGAGGGAGTTGAAGGGCATCGCGGGCCGTCCGGGCTGCGCCGCGCATCTGGCGTCCGGCGGGCGGGCGGGTCAATGACGCGGGACGCCGGGTCCCGGCTTCATTGTCCGGTGACGACCGCTCCTCTAGTCTCGCGGCGTGCCGTGCAGGCGCTCGGCCTCCTGTTCCGTCTCTCCCGCCGCGACGGCGGGAGCCAGGGCGCGGCGACCGGGCGCTCCCGCGTCCCCAAGGCATCTGCTGCGAGGCCGGACCCCGGCCCGTCGAGAGGACCGATCGATGACGAGCGAGACCCGCCCGACCGAGGAGCCCGCAGCGCGGCGCCGGATGGTCGAATGGAGCGATCCGCGGCTCACGGCGCGGGCCGGCCGGGGCCGCTCGGGCCTCGAGTTCCTGCGGGCGCTGATGACCGACGAGGTGCCCAGGCCCCCGATCGTCAGCCTGCTCGGGATGGAGATGGTCTCGGCCGAAGCCGGCCAGGTGATCATGCGGATGGGCGCGGGCGAGCACCTCTACAATCCGATCGGGACCGTGCATGGCGGGGCGCTCGCCACACTCCTCGACAGCGTCATGGGCTGCGCCGTGCACTCGGTGCTGCCGGAGGGCCGCGGCTACACGACCCTCGAGATCAAGGTGAATTATCTGCGGCCCGTCACGGAGGCGTCGGGCGTCGTCACGGCGGTGGGCGAGGTCGTGCATGCCGGGCGCCAGCAGGCGGTGGCCGAGGGCCGCGTGACCGATGCGGAGGGCCGGCTCTGCGCCACCGCCAGCACCACCTGCCTGCTGTTCGACCTGCCCGAGGCCCCGCTTCTCGTCACGCCCCCGGACTGACCACCGCCTACGCGGCGCCGTTTACGCGGCCGGATCCTTGCGCGGGCGGCCCCGGCGGCCCGGCCCCTTCACCACCGCATCCGCGGCGGCCCGCTTCTGCGCCGCGCGCTCGCGCCGCAACTGGCCGAGACCGAGGCTCTTGGCGAGTTCGGAGCGCTGGGCCGCATAATTCGCCGCGACCATCGGGTAGTCCGGCGGCAGGCCCCATTTCTGGCGGTATTCGTCGGGCGTGAGGCCGCGCCCCGAGAGATGCCGCTTGAGCGACTTGTAGGGCTTGCCGTCCTCCAGGCTGATGATGGCGTCCGGCGTCACTGTCTTCCTGATCGGGATCGGCGGTACAGGCTTTTCCGGCGCCGGGGCGGGCGGCGACAGCAACGCGTTCAGCGTCTCGTAAACAGTCCGCAGCACGGCGGGCAGTTCCGCGCTCGAGACGCGATTGTTGGACACGTAGGCGGCGACGATATCGCTCGTCAGTTCTGTCAGACCGGTTGGGGTCTCTTCGGTAGCTGCACTCATGGAAACATCCTATTGCGTGGCCTGATAACGTTTCTATCGGCCACGCTGTCCCGTCAATCGATCAAAGGTGCGTAATTCGAAATAATCACACCGGCCGCGGATCGTCGATTGTCATACGGTGACTTACGGTTGCCGTATTGTTTCGCGACCCGCCGCCTGCGTGCAATGGCGCGGTTTTTCCGGTCCCCCTACGGAAGAGGCGCCCCGGCCGGAGGCGGAGCCGGCCGGCGCGCAATCGATGCCGAACTTGCATCGATCGATACAGAACAGAAGTTGCAACCGCATGAGCCTCGGCCCTGCTCTGCGCATCGGCAGTGCGCCCCGCCCGAGCCACGCCATCTGTCCACGCGGCTCGGCCACGAGGATCTCGCCGCCCCTCCCCTATCTCCGCAGGATCCGCCCTCGCTCCGGATCCGCATGGCTACGTTCTTCACCGCCGATACGCATTTCGGCGACACGCATATCCTGCGCCAGCGCACGCGCTTCGCCTCCCTCGACGAGCACGACGAGACGCTGATCCGCCTCTGGAACGAGGTGGTCTCGCCTGCCGACGAGGTCTGGCATCTCGGCGATTTCGCCGCCGGCGCGAGCCGCGCCCGCTGCCGCGAGATCTTCGCCCGGCTCAACGGCGCCAAGCGGCTGATCCGCGGCAACCACGACACCAACCGGGTGCTCACCCTGCCCTGGGCCGATCCCCCTGCCGAGAGCGCCCGCATCCGTATCCCGGACGGGGCGGGGTCGGAATGCCGGTTCTTCCTCGCGCATTACGCCCACCGGGCCTGGCCGGGCCTGTGGCGGGGCACGCGCCACCTCTATGGCCACAGCCACGGGACGATCCCCGACACGCGCCGCTCCTGCGATGTCGGCGTCGACGCCTGGGACGACCGGCCGGTCGGCGTCGCGGCCCTGATCGCCCGCCAGAAGGCTGCCACGCTCCTGCCCGACGAGCTGCAGCGCGACGCCGCGCGCTGACCCGCACGGAACCCAAAGGCTCATCGTATAGCCATCATCGCTAATGTTCTGTACATCATGATTCCTCTATGGTACGGATATTGCCCGCGGAGGAACCGGCATGATCACCGCCGCACAGATGCGCGCCGCACGGGCGCTGCTCGGGATCGACCAGCGTCAGCTGGCCGAGCTGTCGGGCGTGTCGCTGCCGACGATCCAGCGGATGGAGGCGAGCGAGGGCAACGTGCGCGGCATCGTCGACACCCTCACCAAGGTCGTCGATGCGCTCAACCGGGCCGGGGTCGAGCTCATCGGCGACAACGCGACCAGCCGGGAGGGCGGCCGCGGCGTGCGGCTCGCCCGCCCGGGCCCGCCGATCGGGCCGTCGCGCTAGAGCATTTTCCGACGAAGTGGATCCCGGTTCGCCGCAGAAAATGCGGCACAATCAAAAACCCGGAGCAGGATCCGTTCATGGTGGAACGGACCCTGCTTTAACGGCCGCGCCGTCCAACCTGAAGAGCAGCCCGCCATGATCGCAGAGCGGCACGCGCCCAGCTTCGCAGACCTCTACACACCGAAGCTCGTGACCATCCTGCGCGAGCGCTACGGGCTCGCCGACCTCAAGGCCGACGTCGTGGCGGGCCTCACGGTCGCCATCGTGGCGCTGCCGCTCTCCATGGCGATCGCCATCGCGTCGGGGGTCACGCCCGACCGGGGCCTCTATGCGGCCATCGTCGGCGGCTTCACCGTGTCGGCCCTCGGCGGCAGCCGGTTCCAGATCGGCGGCCCGGCCGGGGCCTTCATCGTGCTCGTCGCCGCCACCGTCGACCAGCACGGCGTCGACGGGCTGCTTCTCGCCACGATCCTGTCGGGGATCATCCTCCTCGGCATCGGCTTCCTGCGGCTCGGCACCTTCATCAAGTACATCCCCTACCCGGTCACGGTCGGGTTCACGGCCGGCATCGCCGTCATCATCTTCGCGAGCCAGATCAAGGACCTCCTGGGGCTGACGCTCCCCGCCAAGGAGCCCGGGCCCTTGATCCCGAAGCTGGAGGCCCTGGTCCTGGCCCTGCCGACGCTCAACGGGGCCGCGCTTGCCGTCGCAGCGCTCGCGATCGGGCTCATCCTGGTCCTGCGCCGGTTCCGGCCGCACTGGCCCGGCTTCCTGATCGCGGTCGCGGCGGCCTCGGCGCTCGCTTGGGCGGCGGGCCTGCCGGTGGAGACCATTGGCAGCCGCTTCGGCGGCATTCCACAGAATCTCCCGGCGCCGCAGCTTCCCGCCCTGTCGCCGGCCAAGGTGATGGAGGTGCTGCCGGCCGCCCTCTCCTTCGCGCTCCTCGGCGGCATCGAGAGCCTGCTCTCGGCGGTGGTGGCCGATTCGATGACCGGGCGCCGGCATCGCTCCAACTGCGAGCTGGTGGCGCAGGGGGCCGCCAACATCGCCTCGGCGCTGTTCGGGGGCATCTGCGTGACCGGTACCATCGCGCGGACTGCCACCAACGTGCGCTCGGGGGCGCGCGGCCCGGTCTCGGGCATGCTGCACGCGGCCTTCCTTTTGGTGTTCATGCTCGTCGCGGCACCGCTCGCGAGCTTCATCCCCCTGCCGGCGCTCGCGGCGGTGCTGGCCGTCGTCGCCTGGAACATGGCCGAGAAGCACGAATTCGCCACGCTGCTGCGCGCCTCGCGGGGCGACGCCCTGGTGCTGCTCGCAACCTTCCTCCTCGTGGTGTTCCGCGACCTGACGGAGGGCATCCTGGTCGGGTTCGGGCTCGGGGCGCTGCTCTTCCTGCACCGCATGGCACAGGCGGTCGACGTGGAGCGCCGCCAGCCGCTCGTCGCGGAGGATGCCGCCGATGCGGCGGCGGCCGATCGCACGCCCTACGATGCCCGCCTCGCCAGCGACCCGAACGTGATCGTCTACCGGATCTCGGGCGCCTTCTTCTTCGGAGCCGCCGCGACCGTGGGTGCCGCCCTCGACCGCCTCGGCGAGCGCCCGAAGGCTTACGTCATCGATCTTTCGGAGGTGCCGCTGCTCGACTCGACGGCGGCCGCGACGATCGAGGGCTTCGCCCGCAAGGCCGGCCGGCAGGGCGCGACGGTCACCGTCGCGGGCGCGCGTCCGCCGATCCGGCGGGTGCTGCTGACCCACGGCGTTCGGCCGCCGCAGGTGCGGTTCCGGTCGAGCGTCGCGGAGGCCGTCCGGGAGGCCGGCGGTCGCGCGACCGTGGAGACGTGACGCGAACGGCGGCGTGCGCCGTTCACGGAACGGTTCAGCGGGACGATCCGTTAGGAGGGTCCTGCCCGCTTCCGGGCGCACCCCCGCCACCTGAAGGGAGACCTTTCATGAAGCGCGTGCTTTCCGTCGCGACGGCCCTGGCGCTCCTCGGGACCGCCGCCGTGGCCCAGACCCGCACGACGAACCCGCACAACGAGCCGCCCGGCCAGAAGATGCACGAATCGGGGAGCGCCAAGGGCACCACGGGCGCCTCCGGCTACACGCCCGGCCACGAGATGCAGAGCACCGGCAGCGTGAAGGGCACGTCCGGCGCCTCCGGCTACGCGCCGGGCCATGATCCGGCCTCGTCGAAGAACTCCGGCACCCGCCGCTGAGCGCGCGGCGCCGCAACCGGACGGGCGGGGCGAATCCCGCCCGGACGGGTCACCTCTCGAAACAGGCTCCGGCGCCGCCGAGGGCTTCCACCAGCGCCGTGCGGGCGCGGCTGACCCGGCTCTTCACCGTGCCGACTTGGCAGTTCATCAGCCGGGCGGCGGCCTCGTAGGTCAGCCCCTGCACCGCGACGAGAAGCAGGGCCTCCCGCTGGAGCGGCGGCAGGCGCGCCACCTGGTCCCAGACCTCGCGCAGCGCGATCCCGTCCTCCTGGTCCGGCAGGGCGACCATCCGGCCCGCCGCCGCGTCGTCGACATCCTCCACCTCCCGGCGGCGCTTGCGCGCAACCGTGTAGAACTGATTGCGCAGGATCGTGAACAGCCAGGCCTTGAGGTTCGTGCCGGCCTCGAAGCGGTGCTGGTTCTGCCAGGCCCGCAGCAGCGTCTCCTGTACCAGATCGTCGGCCTGGGAGAGGGTGGTGGTCAGCGACAGGGCGAAAGCCCGCAGCGACGGCAGGGTCGCCAGGAGTTCGTCGCGGAAGGAGAAGGCCGGGCGGACGACCGCCAGCGCGGCCTCAAGGCGGCCGACGAGTTCGATGAGCAGCGCCGGCTGCGGCTCGGCCAGCAGCGCGGCGTAACAGGCCCGCAGATGCGTGCCCAGATGGTCGCGCAGGAATGGCGGCAGGTCCGGACGCCCGTCCAGGGCAGCGTTCACCGCCATGTGGACGGCGACGGCCTGGACCGCGCCGGGGGGCCCGTCATCGGGGATCGGGCCGCGGATATCGGATCGCAAGTGGCTCTGCTCCGGGTCAAGGTCGGCCAAGCTGATGGCCAGGAATGCCGTTCAGCAGGAACCGTTCCCTGCCCGATTGCTAATTCTTCCCCTCGGGCGCGCCATATGCAGTCCAACCCCGTTACAGACGCCCATAACCGCCGGAACCGACGCCAAACCCATCGATCGGAACGGTCAAGCCGGGGTCAGGAGTGTCGATGGATTTCTATGTTTTCTGAAAATTCGTGTGCGACAAGATTGCCTGATATGCATTTTGTCCGGCCGGAACTGGTCATGGGGGTTGGCGTTGAGGAGCCGGTTCTGAACAAGGAGCTGGAATGATGCGTCATACGCTGATCGCCCTCGCCGCCCTCGCCACCGTCGCGGGGGTGTCGACTGCGTCCCGGGCCGAGGACACCACCGTCATCCATCGCGATGGCCCGGCCGGCACGGTGGTCGACCGCAGCACCACCGGCACCGTCGAGAAGAAGACCGTGACCCACTCCTCGGACGGCGTGGGCTGCGGCTCCAAGACCGTGCACAAGGAGAACGACCTCGGCGAGTCCAAGACCGTGCACAAGGAGAGCTGCGACTGAGTGGGGCCCTTCGCAACGGCACCGACCCCTGCGGCCGGTGCCGTCGCGACGACGCCGGCGCTCCTTCGTCCTGAGCAGGCGGGCGCCGCTGCGGAACCAACCGCGCCGCACTTCGTTCCTGCCCCCTCACTCGGAAGGAGGTCTGGATGCGTCTTGGACGATTACTCCTCGTACTGATGCTCGTCTGCGGCTTCGGCTCCGCCCTGCGGGCCGAGCCGGCGGCGACCGGGCGGGCGACCGCGCCCACGGCCTGGACGGGCTGGCACGGCGGACACGGGTGGCATGGCGGACATGGATGGCACGGCCGCGGCCGCCATCTCGGCTGGTACCGGCACGGCTATGGCCGGCCCTTCGGCTACCGCACCGTGCACTACGGCTATCGCCCCGTCGCCTATTATCCGGTGCGTTACGGCTACCGGCGGCACCATTGGCGACATTATGGCTGGCACCACCGCCCCTACTGGCACCATTACGGCTGGAGGCATCGCCACTATGGCTGGCGGCACCATCACTGGCGCCACTACGGTTGGCACCATGGCCGTCATTACGGCTGGCGCCATCACGGCTACCGCCACGTCCGCTTCGGCTACTGACTAAAGACACCGGCCGGACCTCGCGGTCCGGCCGGTGTCGGTCTCCATGAACGATCGTTCCGGCGGAGCCTCCTGAGGTTCCCGCCCGCTATCGATCAATCACTCGTCGTCATCGTCCCAGTCGTGGTGGCGCCAGCCGCGATGGGTCCGGCGCTCATAGACCCGAACCGCCGGCCGCTCCTCGTAGGTCCGGTAGTGCCGAACCGGCCGATAATCCTCGTCGTGCAGGGCGCGCACGCAGCCATAGCCGACGCAGCTGCCGCCACCCCATTCATAAGCTTCCGCAGAGTTCACCAGAGCCGGACCAAGGGCCGCCATGGCCACGGTGATCAGCGCGATCTTCATCATTGCTTCACCTCCATTGCGGGAATGGGCCCTCAACGGCAGTCGCACGCCGATCGTTCCGAACGAATAATGTGCATGACTGACCAATGACGGTGCAATCCGCGCCACGGCGCCCGCTGAACGTCCCCAGCGCAGCGTAGCATCCGGCGGCTGCCGCCCGCAGCGTCCTCCCGCTGCCGCCCGCGGCGCGGGCAGGTTGGCGTAGATTTCCACAACATTCATACTTGCCTGTTTGTTTGTTGCAGCCTAGCGTCGCGCGCCATGTCGAGAGCCGCCGTCAAGCCGCGCCGGACCCAGGAGCAACGGACCGCCGAGACGCGGGCCCGGCTGATCGCGGCGACGCTCGACCTGCTGATGGAGCGCGGCTATGCACGCACGACGACGGCCGAGATCGCCGAGCGCGCGGGCGTGACCCGCGGCGCGCTCAACCACCATTTCACCGGCAAGGACGACCTCGTGGTCCACTCGGTCGAGCACCAGCTCCGGACCTCGACCGGCGAGATCCGCGCGCTCGCCGAACTCGTCCGGAACGGATCGCTGGCGCTGCCGGGCTTCATCGACCGGCTCTGGGAGATGTTCTCCGGGCGCCTGTTCCTGATCACGCTCGAACACGTCACCGAGGCGCGCCACAACGCGGCCCTGCGCGAGGCGCTGGTGCCGGTGGTGCGCGAGTTCCACGCCGCCCTCGACGCCACGTGGCGCGATCTCTTCCGGGGCAACGACGCCCCGGACCGGGAGGTCGAGACCGCCCTCAACGCCACGCTCTGCCTGCTGCGCGGCATGGGCGTGCAGAGCATCCTGCGCCATGATCCGGTCTATTACCGGCGGCTGGCCGATTACTGGACCGCCATGCTGAGCGGCCGGCCCGGCATCGCGCCCGCCGGCCCCTGACCCAAAAGGCCCCCGACAAGAGGTTCCCCATGTCCGAGTCGATCATCTTCGCGAATGCCCGCCTGCTCGACGGCCGTGAGCCCGAAGGCGAGCATGACCGCTTCGTGCGCGTCGAGGGCGGCGTGATCCGGGAGGTCTCGGACCGGCCGATCCGGGATGCGGGCGCGCGGGTCGTCGACCTGAAGGGCCGGACCCTGATGCCCGGCCTCATCGACTGCCACGTCCACGTCATCGCCGCGATGGTGGATCTCGGCCGCAACGCGCTGCTGCCGGACGCCCTCGTGGCCTATCACGCCGCGCGGATCATGCGCGGCATGCTGGACCGGGGCTTCACCACGGTACGGGACGTGGGCGGCGCCACCCATGCCCTCGTGGAGGCGCTGGAGCAGGGCCTGATCACCGGGCCGCGCCTCGTGATCTGCGGCAAGGCCCTGTCGCAGACGGGCGGCCACGCGGATTTCCGCGGGCGCTACGACCACCGCGACGCCGGCTACCAGACGCTGCGCCTCGGGGCGATGGGGCGCGTCTGCGACGGGGTCGAGGCCTGCCGGGCGGCGGCCCGCGACGAGATCCGCCAGGGCGCGCAGTTCATCAAGGTGATGGCGAATGGCGGCGTCGCCTCTCCGACCGACCCGATCGCCTTCCTGGGCTTCTCCACCGACGAGCTCACGGCGATCGTCGAGGAGGCGCGCAACGCCCAGACCTACGTCGCCGCCCATCTCTACACCGACGAGGCGATCGCCCGCGCGGTCACGGCCGGGGTGCGCTCGGTGGAGCACGCGAACCTGATCGAGGCCAAGACCGCTGCCCTGATGAAGGAGCGCGGCGCCATCGCCTGCCCGACCCTGGTGACCTACGAGGCGCTGAAGAGCGAGGGCGCCTCGCTCGGCTTCCCCCAGACCTCCGTCGACAAGATCGACGACGTGCGCCTGCGCGGCCTCGAATCCCTCGAGATCCTGCGGGCGGCGGGGGTGACGATGGCGTTCGGCACCGACCTCCTCGGCGAGATGCACCGGCACCAGTCGGAGGAATTCGTCATCCGCGGCCGGGTGCTGCCGGCGATCGAGGTGATCCGCGCCGCCACCGTGAACGCGGCCGAGCTCATCGGCCTCTCCGGCCGCATCGGCACGATCGCGCCGGGGGCGGAAGCCGACCTGATCGTGGTGGACGGCGACCCGCTCGCCGACCTGTCGCTGCTCACGGGCCAGGGCCGGCACCTGCCGCTCATCCTGGCCCGCGGCCGGCTGCACAAGAACGAACTGAACGCCTGAGGGCACCGATCAACGACGAGGCGGCACCCGCCTGGAGGGGACACACGCGATGACAACCCGTCGGCAGTTCATCAGGTCGGCCGGCGCCGCTTCGGCGCTCGTGGCGGCCCCCGCCATCCTGCGGGCGCAGGGCGAGGCGCGCTTCCGCCTCGCGGCGCTCTGCCCGGTGACGGGATCGGGCAGCCCCTTCGGCTCGGGCATGCAGAAGATGATCATCGCCGCCGCCGAGGCGGTGAATGCGGCGGGCGGCGCGGCCGGGCGCCGGCTGGAGGTGATCGCCGAGGACACGCAGACGAACCCGCAGGCGGGCGTGCTCGCCGCCAAGAAGCTCATCGACGTCAACAAGGTGCAGGCGATCCTGGGCACGTGGTCGTCGGGCGTCTCGCTCGCGGTGATCCCGCTCACCAACGAGGCGAACATCCCGCTCCTGCACTGCTCGGGCGCGCCCGCCCTGTCGGTGCCGCCCGCCAATGCCAAGCACCTCGGCTTCCGCTTCCAGGCGACGAACGACCGCTTCGGCCGCGCCTTCGCGGAGATCTGCGTCAAGGAAGGGTTCAAGCGCCCGGCCACCATGGCCTTCAACAACGCCTCGGGCATCGGCAACACGGAAGGCTTCCGCAAGGCCTGGGAGGCCAAGGGAGGCAAGGTGGTCGAGGCGGTCGTCTACGAGCCGAACCAGCCGACCTATGCCTCGGAGCTGCAGAAGGTGCTCGCCGCCAAGCCGGACGTGATCGTCACGGGCTCCTATCTCGCCGACACCACCATCCTGATGCGAGAGTGGTTCCAGACCGGCCAGGACGTGAAGTGGATCATGCCCGGCTGGGCGGGGAGCCCGGAACTCGTCAAGGCGACGGGGCCGGAGGTGGTCGAGGGCGTGATCTCGGTCGATTCGATCTCGAACGAGACCGCCCCCGCCTTCCAGGCCTACGACGCGGCCTACCGCAAGGCGATGGGCGTGCCGGGTCAGTCGAACGTCTATGCGGCGATGACCTGGGACATGGTGACCTGCCTCGCGCTCGCCATCGAGGCGGCCGGCGCCACCGACACGGCGTCGATCGTCGCCAAACTGCGCGAGGTCTCGAACCCGCCGGGCGCGGCCGTCTCCAGCTTCGCCGAGGGCAAGGCCGGTCTGAAGGCGGGCAAGATCAATTACGAGGGCGCCTCCTCGGTGCTGGATTTCGACCAATACGGCGACGTCACGCCGGATTTCGGCGTGTCCTTGATCCAGAACGGCGTGCTGAACCGGAAATACGTGGTGAAGATCTGACGCCCTCACGAGAGGGCATGGGGAACCCCTCTCCCGTGCGGGAGAGGGGTTCCCGCGCTCCATCCCAAACCCCTTGCCCAAACCCCTTGTTCTCATTGAACGATCGACAGATCCCGGCCCCGCATGGCGACCGCGCAACTCCTCCTCAACGGCCTCGTGCAGGGACTCGTGATCGGGCTCTCGGCGCTTGCGATCACGCTCGTCTTCGGCATCGCCCGCTTCCCGAACGCGGCGACCGGGGACACGATGACCCTCGGCGCCTACGCGGCCCTGATGGTGCACCGCGCCACCGGCTCGCTCGCGGCGGCCGGCGTCACGGCGCTCGTCGCGGGCGCGGCCGCCTCGCTCCTCGCCTACGCCCTGGTGTTCCGGCGCCTCGCGGACCGCTCGGTGGTGGCGCTCCTCGTCGCCTCGATCGGCGTCGGCTTCGTCATCCGGGCCGGGCTCGGGGTCGCGTTCGGGCACGGCCAGCAGGTCTTCCGGGTGCCGCTCGCCCGGCCCTACCTGGTCGGGGGCCTGCGCATCGCGCCGATCGACCTGCAGCTCGGCGCGGTGGCGCTCGCCGCGCTCGCGGTCACTTTCGGGCTCCTCTACCTCACGCCGATCGGGCGGGCCATGCGGGCGGTGGCCGACAACCGGGATCTCGCCCGCGTCTCCGGCATCCGGCCGGGCCGGGTGATGGTGGCCCTGTGGCTGCTCGCCGGCGCGGTCGCGGGCACGGCCGGGATGATGCTCGGCATCAAGACCGTGGTCGCCCCCGAGAGCGGCTGGGAGATCCTGCTGCCGGCCTTCACGGCGGCGATCTTCGGCGGCATCGGCTCGCCGGCGGGCGCCGTGCTCGCCGGGCTCCTGCTCGGCATGGCCCAGGAGGTCTCGACCCCGATCGTCGGCTTCACCTACAAGATCGCCGTCGCCTTCGCGATCATGCTCGCCGTCCTGCTGGTGCGCCCGCGGGGCCTGTTCGGCCGCGTCGAGGGGGCCCGCTGATGGAAGCCTATCTGGCGGCGATCGCCATCATCGCGCTGATCTACATGCTGCTCAGCCTCGGGCTGACGCTGCAATACGGGCTCACCGGCCTGATCAATTTCGGCCATGTCGGCTTCTTCGCCATCGGCGCCTATGCGAGCGCGCTGCTCGCTCTGAAGGGCGTGCCGGTGCCGCTCGGCTTCGCCGCCGCCGCCCTGCTCGCGGGCCTCGCCGCCTGGCCCCTCGGCCTCGTCGCCTTACGCCTGCGGGACGATTACTTCGCCATCGTCACGCTCGGCTTCTCGGAGGTGGTGCGCATCGTCGTCACGAGCGAGCGCTGGCTGACGAACGGCGTCCAGGGCCTGCCCGGCATCCCGCGCCTCTATCCGGGCCTCACCGGCCCGGCCGCGCAGGGAGCGACCCTCGCGACCGTGCTCGCCGTCACCCTGGCGGCGGTCTGGATGATCCGGCGGATCGCCGCCTCGCCCTTCGGCCGGCTGATCGAGGCGATCCGCGACGCGGAGGAGGCCGTCACGGCGCTCGGCAAGGACCCGGCCCGCCTCAAGGTGCAGGTGCTGGTGGTGGGAGCGGGGCTCGCCGGCATCGCGGGCGCCTTCTACGCCCACTACATCACCTACATCGTGCCCGAGCAGTTCGTGCCCCTCGTCACCTTCTACGTCTGGATGGCGATGATCATGGGCGGGGTGGGGCGCGTCTCGGGCGCGGTCGTCGGCACCGCCATCCTGATGGCCTTCCTCGAAGGCTCGCGCTTCCTGCGCGACCTCGTGCCGGGCATCTCGGAGGTCGACATGGCCTCGGTGCGGATCGGCGTCGTCGGGCTCCTCCTCATCCTGTTCGTGATGTTCCGGCCCCAGGGCCTGATGGGGGACTACACCAAGCGATGACCCTCGAGATCCGGGACATCAGCAAGGCCTATGGGGGCTTCCGGGCCCTCGACGGCGTGCGGCTCAGCATGGAGGCGGGCGGGCTGTTCGGCCTGATCGGGCCGAACGGCGCGGGCAAGTCGACCCTGTTCTCCGTCGTCTCCGGCTTCCTGCGGGCCGATGCCGGCGAGGTGCGGCTCGACGGCCGGCGCATCGACGCGCTGCCCGCCGCCGCCCGGGCGCGGGCCGGCATGGTGCGCACCTTCCAGGTGCCGCGGGAGTTCCGCCACCTCACCGTGCGCGAGAACCTGATGGCCGCGGCCCCCAACCAGACCGGCGAGGGCCTCCTCGGCCTGTTCCTGCGGCCCTCCCGGGTGCGGGCCGAGGAGGCGGCGATCGCCGCGCAGGTCGAGGAGACGATCCGCTTCCTCAAGCTCGCCCGGGTGGCCGACACGCCGTCCGGCCGGCTCTCGGGCGGCCAGAAGAAGCTCCTCGAACTCGGCCGCGCGCTGATGGTCGAGCCGCGGCTGATCCTCCTCGACGAGCCCTTCGCGGGGGTGAACCCGGTGCTGATCGAGGAGCTGATGGAGCGCATCCTGGAGCTCAACGCCCGGGGCATCGGCTTCCTGGTGATCGAGCACGACCTCGATGCCCTCACCCGTCTGGTGCCGCGGCTCGCGGTCATGGACCGCGGGCGCGTGATCGCCGCGGGCCCGCCCGAGGCGGTGCTCGCCGACCGGACCGTGCGGGAAGCCTATCTGGGAGGTGCGGCGTGAGCCTGCTCGTCATCGAGGACGTCCGCGGGGGCTACGGCGAGGTCGACATCCTCAACGGGATCTCGCTCACCCTCGAGCCGAACCGGATCGTGACCGTCGCGGGCACCAACGGGGCCGGGAAGTCGACCCTCGCCAAGGCGATCCTCGGGCTGCTGCCGCGGGTCGCCGGCCGCATCCTGTTCGAGGGGGAGGACATCGTCCGGCTCCCCACCGAGGCGCGCATCGCCCGCGGCATCGGCTACGTGCCGCAGGTCGGCAACGTGTTCGGGGCGCTCAGCGTGCGCGAGAACCTCCAGGTCGTGGCCGGCGTCCCCGACCGGGCGCGGCGGATCGAGGAATTGTTCGACGCCTTCCCGCTCCTGCGCGAGCGCCGCCGCGCCCGGGCCGGCAGCCTCTCGGGGGGCGAGCGCCAGCAGCTCGCCTTCGCCCGCGCGCTGATGCCCCGTCCGCGGCTCGTCGTCCTCGACGAGCCGACCGCGGCGCTCGCCCCCGCCCGGGTGGCGGATGCCTTCGCGCTGATCCGGCGCCTGCCGGATCTCGGCGTCACCGTGTTCGTGGTGGAGCAACGCGCCCGCCAGTCGCTCGCGATCTCGCATCACGGCTACATCCTCGACGGCGGGCGCGTCGCCATCGAGGGCCCGGCCGACGGCCTTCTGGCCGACGAGCGGGCGGCGGATCTCTATCTCGGCCGGGCGGGCCGCTCGGCCGCCTGAAGGCTCACGCCACCCCGGCCGGGGGCTTCAGCGTCGCGCCGATGCGCGAGGAGGCGATCACCGCCTGGGTGCGGCTCTCGACGCCGAGCTTCTGGAGGATCGCCGAGACATGCGCCTTCACAGTCGCCTCGGAGACGGAGAGCTCGTAGGCGATCTGCTTGTTGAGGAGCCCCTCGGACAGCATCATCAGCACCCGCACCTGCTGGGGCGTGAGCGTGGCGAGCCGGCGCATCAGGTCGGCGGTCTCCTTGTCCTCGGAGGCCGAGAGGGCGATGTCCGGCGGCGCCCAGGTCCCGCCCGCCAGAACCTGCCGGATCGCCTCGCCGATCTCGTCGATGTCGAGGGATTTCGGAATGAAGCCCGCGGCGCCGAAATCGAGCGCCCGGCGGATCACCACCGGATCCTCGTTGGCCGAGACGATCACCACGGGGATCGCCGGATGCTGCGCCCGCAGGTAGATGAGCCCGGAGAAGCCCTGCACGCCCGGCATGGTGAGGTCAAGGAGGATGAGGTCGACCTCGTCCTCGCGGTCGAGCAGGGCGGTCAGTGCGTCGAGCCCGCTCGCCTCGACGATCCGGGCCTCCGGCAGCATCGCGCCGACCGCGCCCCGCAGGGCGCCCCGGAAGAGCGGATGATCGTCGGCGACGACGATGGTGGTCTCGGAACTCAAGCGGCGCCTCCCGCCCACGCGAAGGAGCCTCGGACCCGGCGACCGGGCGGCTCTCTTGGCACGGAATTCTTGGCACCGAACTTAAGCCTTTGTGGCCCCGCCGACAATTTCGGCGCGCTGCGTAAATCCGCGCTGTCCCGCCCGATCACGCGCCGGCAAGGTGCAGGATCACCTCCCGGCGATGCGGCTGGTCCCGGTGCTCGATCAGGTAGATGCCCTGCCATGTGCCGAGCGCGAGGCGGCTTTCGATCACCGGAATCGCGAGGCCTGAGTCGGTCAGCATCGTGCGGATGTGGCCCGGCATGTCGTCGGGACCCTCGTCCCGATGCAGGTAGAACATCCGTCCCTGCAATCGGTCCGGCAGCTCGGCGTCGTGGAGGTAGGCGCCCTGGCGCGGGGCGAGCCGGTCGAGGGCGGTGAGGAGGTCGGTGCGCACGTCCGGGTCGGCATTCTCCTGGATCGTCAGCGAGGCCGAGGTGTGGCGGCAGAAGACCGTGAGGAGAGCCTGCGTCAGGCCGCTCTCGCGCACGAAGCCCGCGATGTCGGCGGTGATCTCGGTGAAGCCCTGCCCCTGCGTCGCGACGGTGAGCCGGCCCGTGACCTGCCGCGTCACCTCCCCCTCGGCGATCCTCTCAATGCGCCTCATGGCACCATCTCCCGTCCCGGCATCACCTCGCGCTCGCCGCGCTCCAGGATCTCGTGCAGCCTCTCGAGCCGGTCGGCCTCGGCGGGCGGCTTGTCCCAGCGGACCCGGCTCACGCGGGGAAAGCGCATCGCCACGCCCGACTTGTGCCGGGTCGAGCGCTGCAGCCCCTCGAAGGCAATCTCCAGGACCAGCCCCTTGGCAAGCCCGTACTCGACCTCGCGGACCGGGCCGAAGCGCTTGACCGTGTGGTTGCGGACGTAGCGGTCGAGCTTGGCCAGTTCCTCGTCGGTGAAGCCGTGATAGGCCTTGCCGACCGGGACCAGCTCCTCGCCGCCTTCCGGGGAATCGCGCCAGACCCCGAACGTGTAGTCGGAAAAGAAGGAGGAGCGCTTCCCGTGGCCGCGCTGGGCGTACATCATCACCGCATCGACCCGGTAGGGCTCGCGCTTCCACTTCCACCACGGCCCCTTCGGCCGGCCCGGCACATAGGCGCTGGTGCGGCGCTTGAGCATCACGCCCTCGATCGCCTCGGCATCCTCGCCCGCCCCGACGCTCGCCGGATCGGCGCGGGCGGCGGCCAGTTCCTCCCAGTCGCCGAAGGGCACGAGGGGCGAGAGGTCGATCCGGGCATGGTCGAGGCCGCGCACGAAGGCTTCCAGCCGCGCGCGGCGCTCCGCGAAGGGCAGCGCGCGCAGATCCTCCCCGTCGAGGGCGAGGAGATCGTAGGCGCGGACATGCGCGGGAAAGTCCTGCAGCAGCTTCGGCGTCACGGCCTTCCGGTTGAGGCGCTGCTGGAGAACGTTGAAGCTCTGCACCCGGCCCTCGCGCAGGATCAGAAGCTCGCCGTCGAGCGCCCCCGTGAAGCCGATCGCCGCAGCGAGGTCCGGGAAGGCGCCCGAGATGTCCTCGCCGGTGCGCGAGTAGATGCGCGCGACCTGATCGCCGGCCCGGTCGCGCCCGCCGACGAGCTGCACCCGGATGCCGTCCCACTTCCACTCGGCGCAGAAGGCTGCGGGGTCGAGCTTGCCGAAGTCGGTCTCCTCGTCGACCGGATGCGAGAGCATCGGCGGCCGGAACGGGGCGGGGTTGAGGGTCTCGGGCCGCTCGGCCCTTCCCTCCACCCAGGCGAAGAGCGCCCGATAGGGGGCCTTCAGCCCGTGCCAGACCTCCTCGACGGCGTCGGCCTCGAAGCCGCCGAGGCTCGCGACCGCGGTCTTGGCGAGGCGGGCCGAGACGCCGACCCGCAATTCGCCGGTGATGAGCTTGATGAGCGCCCACCGCCCGGTCTCGTCGAGCCTGTCGAGCCACCCGGCGAGGCGGGAAGGCAACTCGCCCTTGCCGATGGTCGCCAGCGCCTCGACGACCTCGCCGAGGCTCGGCACGTGAGGCGGCGGGTTGTTGTGGCCGCTTCCCGCGGCATCGGGGGCGGCGGCCTCCGGCGCCGGCCAGATCAGGGCGGTCGTCTCGGCGAGGTCGCCGACATAATGGTAGGACATCCGGAACAGGACCGGATCGACCCTTTCCTCCACGAGGCCGCGGATCAGGCCGGGCTTCGCCTCGCGGAAGCTTAAGGAGCCGGTCATGGCGGCGAGCGCGAAGCCGCGGTCCGGGTCCGGCGTATGCGCGAAGAAGTCCTGCAGGAGCCGCAGCTTGGCGCTGCGGCGCGGCTCGTAGGCGAGGCGGTCGAGGAGGTGGGCGAAGTCGTTCACGCGGCGCTCTCCACGGCCGGCTCCGCCTCGCCCTCGTCGCCGTAGCCCAGCATGTGGAGGGGTCGCGCCGCGATGCCTTGCGTCGCGCACCAATGCACCAGGGCGTCCTCCTGGCCGTGCGTGACCCAGACCTCGCCGGCCCCCGTCTCCCGGATGGTGCGGCAGAGGTCGTCCCAGTCCGAATGATCGGAGATGACGAGGGGCAGTTCCACGCCCTTCTGGCGGGCCCGGGCGCGCACCCGCATCCAGCCCGAGGCGAAGGCCGTGACGGGGTCGGGGAACTTGCGCGACCACAGGTCCTGGATCGCCGAGGGCGGGCACAGCACGATGGCGCCGCCGAGCTTCGGCCGGTCGGCGGCGGCCACCTTCGGGGTCTCCCCGAGCGGGACGCCCTCGCGCTTGTAGAGCGCGGTGAGCTTGTCCAGCGCGCCGTGCAGGTGGATCGGGGCGTCGTAGCCGGCCTCGCGCAGGAGCGCCATCACGCGCTGGGCCTTGCCGAGGCTGTAGGCGCCGACGATGTGGGTGCGCTCGGGGAAGAGCCGCACGGAATCGAGCAGGCGGCGGACCTCGTCCCGCGCATCGGGATGGCGGAAGACGGGCAGGCCGAAGGTCGCCTCGGTGATGAAGACGTCGCAGGGCACCACCTCGAAGGGCCGGCAGGTCGGGTCGGGCGCCCGCTTGTAGTCGCCCGAGACGACGATGCGGCGGGAGCCGGCTTCGATCGCGATCTGCGCCGAGCCGAGGACGTGGCCGGCGGGCGCGAAGCGCACCGTGACCTCGCCGAGGCGGATCGCCTCGCCGAGCCGCGCCTCCTGGCGGGCGCCGCAGAAATCCTCGCCGTAGCGCACCGCCATGATGCGCAGGGTCTCGAGGGTGGCGAGCACCCGGCCGTGGCCGGCGCGGGCATGGTCGGCGTGGCCGTGGGTGATCAGCGCCCGCGGCACCGGGCGGACCGGATCGACGTGGAAGTCGCCGAGGGGACAGTAGAGGCCCTCGCGGGTGAGGCAGAGGATGTCGGCGTCTTTGCGTGCCATGCTGGTCCGGGACCTGCGCGAGACCGTATATAGGCGCGCCTCGACCGATTCCCGTTCGCCGCATTCATCATTCGTCCATGGCCGTGCCGCTCCGCTCCTCCGGCGACCTCCTCGCCGACCGCCGCTACGTCTGGGCCGAGGCCGCGCTGGCGGAGGGCGATGCCGCCGCCGCCGCCGATCTCGCCGAGCAGGTGCTGGAGCGGGTGCCCGCCTATGTGCCGGCATGGCTGCTGCTCGGCCGCGCGCGCGAGGCCCTGGCGGCGGAGGATCCGGCCGCCCGCGAGCGCGCCCGGCGCGCCTTCGCGGCGGCCCTCGACCTCGATCCGGACGACGCGCTCGGTGCGCGGCTGCGCCTCGCGCAGCTCGGCGAGCAGGCGGGCGAGGCCGCCCTGTCGCCCGCCTATGTGCGGGCCCTGTTCGACGGCTATGCGGACCGCTTCGAGCGGCATCTCGTCGAGGGCCTGGGCTACCGCGCCCCGGCGATGATCCGCGAGGCGCTGCTCGCGGCGGCGCGGGACCGCCCCCTCCCCTTCCGGCGCGCCCTCGACCTCGGCTGCGGCACCGGGCTCGCGGCGCGCGCGCTCGACGATCTCGTCGACCGGATCGAGGGCGTCGATCTGTCGCCCGGCATGCTCGCCGAGGCGCGGCGGCTCGGGCGCTACGCGGCCCTGCACGAGGCCGAGATCGGGACCTTCCTGGCCGGTCACCCCCCGCAGGGGGTCGACCTCGTCGTGGCGGCGGACGTGTTCGTGTATCTGCGCGACCTCGGGCCGGTCTTCGCGGGCGTCGCCCGCGCCCTGGTGCCGGGCGGGCTGTTCGCCTTCACGCTGCAGGCCCATGACGGGGCGGGGGCGGTGCTGGGCCCGGACGGGCGCTACGCCCATGGCGAGGCCCTGGTGCGCCGAGAGGCCGCAGCCGCCGGGCTCGCCATCGTGACCCTCGCGGCGGCCTCCACCCGGCGGGAGCGCGCAGAGGACGTGCCGGGCTGGCTCGCGGTGCTGGCCCAACCCGCCTGAGCCCCCCTCCCCGGCGCGTCCCGCGTCCGGGATGCAAAGGGGGCGGCCCGGGCCGCCTCAATCCCCGCTTCCCACTGGCACGATCCCGCCTCGACGGGTCCGGGAGCGCGGGGTAGAACCCGCCCGCATTCGATTCCAGCCAGGAGGCCCCATGTCGGAGACGACGCCGTTTCGTCGCGTGCTCGTGAAGCTCTCCGGCGAGGCTCTGGCCGCCCCGGACGGCTATTGGCTGCATCCGCCGACCCTCGCGGCGCTCGCCGAGGACATCGCCCGCACGGTCGCGGCCGGCATCCAGGTCGCGCTCGTGGTCGGGGGCGGCAACGTGATCCGGGGGGCGCGGGTCTCCGCCGCAGGCTGGATCGACCGGGCGACCGGCGACTCCCTCGGGATGATCGCCACCGTCATGAACTCGCTGGCGCTGGAGACGGCCCTCAACGCCGCGGGCGTCACCGCCCGCACCATGTCGGCGGTGTCGATGCCGACGATCTGCGAAACCTATGCCCGCCAGCCGGCGCTCCACCACCTCGACAAGGGGCAGGTCGTGGTGCTGGCCGGCGGCACCGGCAACCCCTTCTTCACCACCGACACCGCGGCGGTGCTGCGGGCCGCCGAGCTGAGATGCGACGCCGTGCTCAAGGCGACGCAGGTCGACGGCGTCTACTCGGCCGACCCCAAATACGACCCGCAGGCCGTGCGCTACGACCGGCTCACCCATGACGAGGCCATCGCCCGCGACCTCAAGGTGATGGACACGGCCGCCTTCGCGCTCGCGCGCGAGAGCCGGCTCTCGCTGGTGGTCGGCTCGGTCCATCCGCCGAGCTCCGTGACGGCGATCCTGACCGGGGAAGCGCCCGCGACCCGCGTGGTGCCGTGAAGCAATCGTCCGCGGAGCCATTTGCGGCAGGTCGGGTTTTGGTCCATTGAAGCCGGAACGGGAGGCGGGCGCGTGAGACGCCCGCCCCCCCGACGCACGGTCCGTCTCGGGAAGAGCAGGAATGGCCACCCCCACCTTCGATCTCGCCGACCTCAAGCGCCGCATGCAGGGTGCGGTGAATGCGCTCAAGCACGATCTCGGCTCGCTGCGGACCGGTCGGGCGAGCCCCACCCTGCTCGATCCGATCCAGATCGAGGCTTACGGCGCCGTGATGCCGATGGCCCAGGTCGCGACGATCAGCGTGCCCGAGCCCCGGCTGCTCAGCGTCGCCGTGTGGGACCGCGGCATGGTGAGCGCCGTCGAGAAGGCGATCCGCGAATCCGACCTCGGCCTCAACCCGATGACCGAGGGCCAGACCATCCGGCTGCGCATCCCCGAGATGAGCGAGCAGCGCCGCAAGGAGATGGTCAAGGTGGCGCACAAATATGCCGAGGAGGCGCGTGTCGCCGTCCGCCACGTGCGCCGCGACGGGCTCGACCTGCTCAAGAAGCTGGAGAAGGATGGCGCCATCAGCCAGGACGACGAGAAGCGTCAGGCCGATCAGGTGCAGAAGATCACGGACCAGCACATCGCCGAGGTCGACCAGACCCTGGCGGCGAAGGAGAAGGAGATCATGCAGGTCTGATCCGGACCGGCATGGATCGTCAGGAAGGGACGCGCGGGTCGGGGCCCGGTCCGCGCGCAGGTTAGGCCGGGATGGCGGGCGACAGCAAGACGGCACTCCTCGCGGGCACGGCCGAGACCGCCGGGCTTAAGCGCGGCGTTCCCGCGCATGTCGCCATCATCATGGACGGCAACGGGCGCTGGGCGGCCCGCCGCGGCCTGCCGCGGGCGGAGGGCCACCGCCGGGGGGTCGAGGCGGTGCGCCGGGCGGTGCGCGCGGCGATCGACCTCGGCATCCAGTATCTCACCGTCTACAGCTTCTCGTCGGAGAACTGGCGCCGGCCCGCTTCCGAGGTGGCCGACCTGATGGGGCTGCTCAAGCTGTTCGTGCGCCGCGACCTCGCCGACCTGCACGCGAACGGCGTGCGGGTGCGGATCATCGGCGAGCGGCGGGGCTTGGCCGACGACATCGCCGCCCTGCTGCGCGAGGCCGAGGAGCGCACCGCCCAGAACACGCGGCTTACCCTTGTGGTCGCGTTCAATTACGGCGGGCGCCAGGAGATCGTCCGCGCCGTCCAGGCGATGGCCCGGGCCGTGCAGGAGGGGCGCCTGAGCCCGGAGGCGATCGACCTCGGCACGGTGGCGGCCGCCCTCGACACGCAGGGCATCCCGGACCCCGACCTCGTGATCCGCACCTCGGGCGAGCAGCGGGTGTCGAACTTCCTCACCTGGCAGACGGCCTATTCGGAATTCGTGTTCATCCAGGACCTGTGGCCGGACTTCGACCACGCCGCCTTTGCGGCGGCGGTCGGCGAGTACCAGAGCCGCGAGCGCCGCTTCGGCGGCCTGACCGCACAGGCCGGCTGATGGCCCAGCGCGGGGACGCCCCCGCCTCCACGGGGGGCTCCGCCCCGCCCCCGGGCCCGGCCCCGGACAGACCTCGGCCCTGGCCGGCGAGCGAACTCGGGGTGCGGGCCGTGTCCGGCGTGGTGCTGGGCCTGCTCGTTCTGGCGGCGACCCTGAGCGGCGGCTGGTTCTTCGCGCTGATCTGGCTCGCGGCCGGGCTCGCCATCGTGGGCGAGTGGCTCGCCATCACCCGCACGGGGCCGCACCGGCCTCTCCTCGCCCTGGCCGGGCTGGTGCTGGCGGGCCTCGTCGTCGGGGCGCGGCTCGCCCTGCCGCCGCTGCCGCTCCTGGGCCTCGGGATCGGCGGCGGTGCCGTCCTGGCGCTCGTCGCCCGGCCCCGGCCGGGCCGGCTCTGGGCCCCGCTGAGCCTCGCCTGCGCTGCCATCGTCGCCCTGGTGCCGGTGCTGCTGCGGGACGATCCCCGCATCGGGCTCGCCGGCCCGCTCTGGCTGTTCGGCGTCGTCTGGACCACCGACATCGCCGCCTACTTCACCGGGCGCACCCTCGGCGGCCCCAGGCTGTGGCCGGCGGTCAGCCCGAAGAAGACCTGGTCGGGCTTCTGCGGGGGGCTGCTCGGCGCGACCCTCGTCGGCGGCGCGGTGGCGGCGGGCGCGACCCATCTCGGCGCGCAGACGAGCCTGCCGCTCGGCCCCGCCCTCCTCCTCTCCGCCCTCGGCTCGGTGCTGAGCCAGGGCGGCGACCTCGCCGAATCCGCTCTCAAGCGGGCCTACGGCGCGAAGGATTCGGGCCGCCTGATCCCCGGCCACGGCGGCGTGATGGACCGTCTCGACGGGTTCTTCGCCGTGGCTCTGCTCGCCGGCATCCTTCTCGCCGCCGGACTCTAAGCAGGTTTCGGAACAGTGCCCCGCGGTTTTCCGTCAAAAACCTGCGACAGACCAGCGGATATCGACTTCACTTAAGGGGGCGCGATGGTCCGGTCTCCAAACAGAGCCTTCGCAGACCGGATCACAAGGTCTTCGCCCTTTTCCGGATTCTCCGCCCCTTCCCGCTTCCTCTTTCCCGGATGACTGGAGCGCTAGAAGGAGGGCCAGGCTGCCCTCCACCGCCTTGATCGAACCGGTGAATTGTCCCTCGGGATCGCGGCCACGCAGGCTCTTCAGGGCCGCCTCGGCTTTGCCGGCATTCATCGCGAAGGTCGCCGGCCCCTTGGGATCGAGGGTGGCGAGGAAGCGCCAGTTCGCGACCCGCACCAGGAGCACGGCAGCCTCGACGAGCGCGCCCTGGGCGACCTGCGCCGCATCGCCGCGCGCGCGGATCTCGGCCAGGAGCCTGTCGGTCGCCCGCGTGAGCTCGTCGCCGCCCGTGAACAGCTTGGCCTTCTCGGACGCGATCGCGGACCCGGCCGCCGCCAGCCGCTGCAGCTCGCCCTTGAGCGCCTGCGCCTCGTCCCGCATCCGCGTGTAGATCTGCCGCCGCTCCTCCGACAAGGCGCCCCCGGCCATCGTCGCGCTGATCGTCTCGGTGGCGTGGCGGGCCTCCTCCATCTGGGGGACCCTCTCGGCGCTCCAGGTGCTGCGATAGATCTCCGACAATCCGGCGAGCCGGGTCGCCTGCGCTTCGGCATCGAACACGGTGCGGGCGCGCTGGTCGTACCGGGCACGCTGCTCGAACTGCCCGACGATGGAACTCTGCTGATAGAGCGAGAATCCTCCGAGCCCGGCCGTGATGAGAACCAGACTGCCAAATCCAGCATAGAGACGGGAGCGGATTCCGATTCTCATCAATGCAATCCCACCAAGACTACAATGACCGAGAGAGCCGTAGATTGCCTAATACATTCTTACCAGAAAAATACTTTCCGGATCTAGACATTTCGCACGACGATCAGCAGCGACACAGCCGCCGATGCAGCGCCGCGGCAGCTGCGTCAGGAGAGCCATTCCGGCCCGCAACGCTACGCCACCCGGAACCTCAGGGGCGCCCGGGGACGCGAGCCCGGCATCTCGGCCGGACGGATTGCCCTTCGCCCCCCAGCTTGGATATGGCTGGGCGCGGACAACGAGGATCCTCGACCTTGACGTGCACCGTCACCGTGCTCGGAGCGACCGGCTCCATCGGACGCTCCACCGCCGATCTCCTCGACCAGCACCGCGACCGCTTCCGGGTCGCGGCCGTCGCGGGAGGCAAGGATGCGGCGGCGCTGGCGCGCGTCGCGCGCGAACTCGGCGCCGGCTTCGCGGCCCTCTCCGACCCGGACGGGGGCCCTGCGCTCCGGGACGCGCTCGCGGGCAGCGGCATCGCCTGCGGGGCGGGGCCGGAGGCGGTGATCGAGGCGGCGAGCCGGGATGCGGACCTCGTCGTCGCCGCCGTGAGCGGGGCGGCAGGTCTCACGCCCACCCACGCAGCCATCCGCCTCGGGCGCACGGTGGCGCTCGCCAACAAGGAGAGCCTCGTCTGCGCGGGCGACGCCTTCATGCGCGACGCCAAGCGCTACGGCGCCCGCATCCTGCCGATGGATTCCGAGCACAATGCGCTCGCCCAGGCCATCGGCGAGGGCCGCATCGACGACATCACCCGCATGACCATCACGGCCTCGGGGGGGCCGTTCCGCACGGCGCCGCGCGAGCGGATCGCGGCGGCGAGCGCCGCGGAGGCCGCCGCGCACCCGACCTGGTCGATGGGGATGAAGATCAACATCGATTCCGCCACCCTGATGAACAAGGGCCTCGAACTCGTCGAGGCGCACCACCTCTTCTCCATCGACGCCGCGCGGCTCGACGTCGTCGTGCACCCGCAATCGATCGTCCACGGCCTCGTGACCTGGCGCGACGGAGCGGTGACGGCCGGGCTCGCCATGCCGGACATGCGGGTTCCGATCGCCCATTGCCTCGGCATCGGCGATCGGCTGTCCATCGCGCGGGGCCGCCCGGTCGACCTCGCGGCGACCGGCAGCCTCACCTTCGAGCGCCCGGACGAGGAGCGCTTCCCGTGCCTGCGCATCGCCAGGGCGGCGCTCGCGGCGGGCGGCGCGCAGCCCACCGTGATGAACGCGGCCAACGAGATCGCGGTCGCCGCCTTCATCGCCGGGCGGATCGGCTTCTACGACATCGCCGCCCTGGTCGAGCGGGCCTGCGAGGATTTCGCTGCGCGCTTCCCCGCGGCGCCCGCCGACGTGGCCGAGGCGCTGGCCATCGACGACGAGGTGCGGCGCTGGAGCACACGGGCGCTCGCGGCCTAGAGCCGCGCCCATCCCGGTTAACCGGAACTGAATCCGGGACGGGACGGCCTCGCATCCGCACTCTGTCATCGGGCGCCCGCCCGCGGTATGACACGCCGATGGCGCCCCGTGGACCGGCCGGTCCGCGGACGCCCGAGAGGAACCGGCGCCGCCGGGCTGGCCAAGCATGACCTTTCTCAGCACCCTGACCGAGACGACCGGCAGCTTGCTCTACATCGTGCCGTCGTTCCTGTTCGTGCTGACCGTGGTGGTGTTCATCCACGAACTCGGCCATTTCCTGGTCGGCCGCTGGTGCGGCGTCGGGGTGACGAGCTTCTCGATCGGCTTCGGCCCCGAGATCCTCGGCTTCACCGACCGCAAGGGCACCCGCTGGAAGCTCTCGGCGATTCCCCTCGGCGGCTACGTCAAGTTCGTGGGCGACCAGAACGGCGCCAGCGTGCCCGATGCCGGCAGCCTCGCGCGGATGAGCGCGGCCGAGCGTGCCGTGAGCTTCCACACCCAGAATGTCTGGAAGCGCATCGCCATCGTGGCGGCCGGGCCGGCCGCCAACTTCCTCCTCGCCATCGCGGTCTTCGCGGGCTCGATCTACGCGATCGGGCGCTACGAGGTGGCCCCGCGCGTCTCCGGCGTGCAGGCCGGGAGCGCCGCCGAGCGGGCCGGCTTCCAGGCCGGCGACGTGGTGCAGGCGATCAACGGCAGGCCGGTGACGAACTTCGCCGACATGCAGCGCATCGTCTCGGGAGCCGGCGGCGAGCGGCTCGTCGTCACGGTCGACCGCGGCGGCGTGCCCACGTCCATCGAGGCGGTGCCCGACACGGTGCAGGAGAAGACGCCGTTCGGCACCCACCGCCTCGGCCGGCTCGGCATCCAGGGGCCCCGCGACACCGCGGACGTGAAGCTCGTCCGCTACGGCGCCGTCGATTCCCTCCGGATCGGCGTCTCCGAGACCTACTACGTCGTCGAGCGCACCTTCGACTATATCGGCAAGCTCATCACCGGCCGCGAATCGGCCGACCAGCTCTCCGGGCCGATGGGCATCGCCCGCGTCTCCGGGCAGGCGGCCAGGGCCGGGGGCCTCGGTGCCGTGGTCGGCCTCATCGCGGTCCTGTCGGTCTCGATCGGGCTGATCAACCTCTTCCCGGTCCCGCTCCTCGACGGCGGGCACCTGCTGTTCTACACGATCGAGATCCTGCGCGGGCGCCCCTTGAGCGAGCGCGCCCAGGAGATCGGCTTCCGCATCGGGCTCGCCCTCGTGCTGATGCTGATGCTGTTCGCGACCTGGAACGATATTGTGCAGATCGGCACCTCCTGGACCCGCGGGACTTGAATCCCGCCCGCCGATCGCAGTCAATTCGAGCGATCGGGTTCAGCCTTCCCGAACGGGTCCGGACATAAAACCGTCAGGATCGTCTCTCTTCTATTGCGCGAATCCCGAACTGGGCCTTCGCGCAACGGCGGTCCTTCAGGGCTTGCTCACCTTGCCTGGTGAAAAGCCTGGGCCGAGCCCGTGACAGGAAGGCCACGTCCCCCCAAAATCCGGACCCGCTGCGAGCTTGGCGTTTGCTTCGCGGGGGATTCTCAGTAGAAGCGGGCGAGGACCAGACGGTCCCCGCCCTCTCGCGAGGGTCGGAGACCCGCGGGTGCGAACCCGGACCGATAATAATGAGACGGGCCATTTGATGATGTCGATGACGGGGAAGCGCGCGCGCGTGTCGGCCACTGGCGCCATCGTGATGGTCGCCGGACTGGCTGCGGGTGGCGCTCAGGCGCAGCAGGTCGTCGTGCAGGGCAACAGCCGCGTCGACGCCGACACGGTGCGGTCCTACGTGACGGGCGTGTCGCCCGAGGAGGCCCGGCGCAACCTGATCGCGAGCGGGATGTTCTCGGACGTGCGGGTGTCGCAGAGCGGCGGCCGCACGATCGTCACGGTGCGCGAGAACAACACGATCAACCGCGTCGTCTTCGAGGGCAACAAGAAGGTCGAGAAGAGCACCCTCGAGAGCATCGTCGAGGCGAAGTCCCGGGCGGGCTTCAACCCCGCCGTCGTGCAGGCCGACGTCGAGCGCATCCGCGAGGTCTATCGCCGCTCGGGCCGCGGCCTCGCCAAGGTGACCTATCGGACGGTCGACCTGCCCAACGGCAGCATCGACGTCATCTACACCATCGACGAGGGCGACAAGACCGGCATCAAGGAGATCCACTTCGTCGGCAACCAGGCCTATTCCGAGGGGCGCCTCAAGGACCTGATGACCTCGACGGAGATGAATCTCCTCAGCTTCATCAAGACCTCGGATGTCTACGATCCGGACCGGATCGCCAATGACCTTGATCTGGTGCGCCGCTACTACCTGAAGAACGGCTATGCCGATTTCCGGGTGGTGTCGGCGGATGCGCGCTTCGACGAGGGCGCGGGCGGCTGGATCATCACCATCACGGTCGAGGAAGGCCGCCAGTACCGCGTCGGCGCGGTGGCGATCGACTCGCGACTCGGCGGCGTCGACGGCGCGACCCTGCGCGACGAGGTCCGCACCGAGGTCGGCGACATCTACAATGCCGAGGACGTGGAGAAGACGCTCACCGGCGTCACCACCGAGGTCGCCCGCCGCGGCCATCCCTTCGCGCAGGTGCGCCCGACCGGCGAGCGCGACCGCGCCTCGGGCACCGTCTCGCTGGGCTTCATCGTCGAGGACGGCCCGCGCGTCTATGTCGAGCGCATCAACGTCCGCGGCAACACCCGCACCCGCGACTACGTGGTGCGGCGCGAGCTCGATTTCGCCGAGGGCGACGCCTACAACCGCGTGCTCGTCGACCGGGCGGAGCGCCGCCTGAACGGCCTCGGCTTCTTCAAGAAGGTCCGCTTCTCGAACGAGCCCGGCTCCGCCCCCGACCGCGTCGTGGTCAACATCGACGTCGAGGATCAACCCACCGGCTCCTTCTCGGTGGCGGGCGGCTACTCGACGGCGGACGGCGTCATCGGCGAGGTCTCGGTCTCCGAGTCGAACTTCCTCGGCCGCGGCCAGTATGTCCGTCTCGGCGTCTCGGCCGGCCAGTACACCCGCGGCGTCGACTTCTCGTTCACCGAGCCGTACTTCCTCGGCTATCGCCTGGCCGCCGGCTTCGACGTCTTCAGCAAGTACAGCGACCTGACCCGCTACTCGCGCTACGTCACCGACGTGACCGGCGGCCAGCTCCGCCTCGGCCTGCCGGTCACCGAGGAATTCGGCGTCACGTTGCGCTACTCGATCTACAACACCGACCTGAAGATCCCGAACACCCTCAAGCGGCCCTACAACGACTGCTCGGTGCCGATCCCGGGATACACCCAGACCTGGCCTGCAGGCACGGTCATCAACGGGCAGAACGTGAGCGGCCTCGCGCAGTATCCGAACTGCGCCTTTGACGGCGAGGCGTCGATCGCGCTCAAGTCGTCCGTCGGCTCGACGCTCACCTCGCTCGCGGGCGTCACCCTCGCCTACTCGACCCTCGACAACCTGCAGCTGCCCCGCAACGGCTTCTATGGCGAGCTGAAGCCGGAATTCGCCGGCCTCGGCGGCGACTCGAAGTTCTTCCGCATCACCGGCGAGGCCCGCTACTACAAGGAGCTGTGGGAGGACGTCATCGGATTCGTGAAGCTCCAGGGCGGCCACATCCTGCCGACCGAGGGCAACAACCTGCGCATCACCGACCAGTTCTTCCTCGGCCCGTCGCTGGTGCGCGGCTTCGCCCCGAACGGCATCGGCCCGCGCGACATCGGGACGACGGATGCCCGCTCGAACGCGCTCGGCGGCACGACCTATGTGGGCGGCACGCTCGAGGTGCAGTTCCCGATCTGGGGCCTGCCGCGGGACATCGGCCTGAAGGGTGCCGTCTTCGCGGATGCCGGCACGCTGTTCGGCTACAAGGCCCGGCGGGGCTTCGACGTGAACGGCGACGCCATCATCAACGGGTTCGGCCCGAATGGCTGCAACTTCAACACCTTCTCGATCGGCGTCGAGCCCGAATGCGTGAACGTGCGCGACAAGCCCACGCTGCGCTCCTCGATCGGTGCCTCGATCCTGTGGAACTCGCCGCTCGGCCCGATCCGCTTCGACTACGCCTATGCGCTCACCCGCGATGAGGGCCAGAAGGTCTTTGCGCAGGACGGCACCTTCCTCGGCCGTGTCGGCAAGGACCAGATCCAGGCCTTCCGCTTCTCGGGCGGCTCGCGCTTCTGACGGCGCGCTCCCGTCACCATCCCGGCCGGCTCCGCGAGGAGCCGGCTTTTTCGTTTGTCCCCGCCCCCGCGAGCGGGTAGGTCGGGCGCCCGTCGAACCGGCGGCGCGGCCTTACGCCCGCCGCACTCCCTGCGAGCGCGCATGTCCGACCCGGTCTTCTTCTCCTCCGTCGGCCCGATTCTCCTGGCGGAGGTGGCGGCGCTTGCCGGGGCCGCCCTGCCCGAGGGGCTCGACCGCGAGCTCGCGATCCGTGGCGCCGCCCCGCTCGAGAGCGCGGGCCCGGACGACCTCGCCTATATGGACAACGCGAAATACGCAGAGGCGCTGGGCCTCACCCGCGCGCGGGCCTGCCTCGTCTCGCCGCGCTTCGCGGCCCGGGTGCCGGAGGGCACCATCGCACTCGTCACGCCCCAGCCCTACCGGGGCTTCGCCAAGGTGCTGGCCCGCCTGTTTCCGAGCGCCGCGCGCCCGACCTCCCTGTTCGGCGCGACGGGCGTCTCCCCGGGCTCCTTCGTGCATCCGGCGGCCCGCCTCGAACCGGGCGTGGTGGTCGATCCCGGCGTGGTGATCGGGCCGGGCGCCGAGATCGGCGCCGAGACCGTGCTCGCGGCCGGCGCGGTGATCGGCCCCGGCACCCGGATCGGCCGCGGCTGCGCCGTCGGCCCCGGCGCCTCGGTGCTGCACGCGCTGATCGGCAACCGCGTCATCATCCATGGCGGCGCCCGCATCGGCCAGGACGGCTTCGGCTTCGCCATGGGCGCGGGCGGGCACCTCAAGGTACCTCAGGTTGGCCGCGTCATCATCCAGGACGATGTCGAGATCGGCGCCAACACGACGATCGACCGGGGCGCCAGCCGCGACACCATCATCGGCGAGGGCACCAAGATCGACAACCTCGTGCAGATCGCCCACAACGTCGTCATCGGGCGCCACTGCGTGATCGTCGCGCAGGTCGGCATCTCCGGCTCGACGACGCTGGAGGACTACGTCGTGCTCGGCGGGCAGGTCGGCGTCGTCGGCCACCTGCGGATCGGCATGGGCGCGCAGATCGCAGGCTCCAGCAACATCAACAAGGACGTGCCCCCGGGCGCCCGCTGGGGCGGCACGCCGGCCAAGCCCGTACGCGAGTGGTTCCGCGAGATGACCACCCTCAAGCGAATCGCCGCGCGCGAGCGCCTCGCCGAGGACACGGCCGAATAGCGGCTGCCGCCGTGCTGCCGCAAATCCCTTGCATCGGCCCCTCTTCTCTCGCCAAAGACGAGATCACGACCGGTCGCCGCGGCGGCCGACGAGACCCTCTGCCCCTCGAGGCCTCGCATGGAGCCTGACGCGATGACCGAGACGCCCACCGAACTGGGCACGGCCGACATCATGCGGGTGATGGAGCTTCTGCCCCACCGCTACCCGTTCCTGCTGGTCGACCGCATCACCGCGATCAACGGCGACGACAGCTGCATCGGCATCAAGAACGTCACCATCAACGAGCCGCAATTCACGGGCCACTTCCCGGCGATGCCCGTCTTCCCCGGCGTCCTGCTCGTCGAGGGCATGGCCCAGACCGCGGGCGCCATCTGCTGCGCCCACAAGCTCCAGAACAACACCAAGCCGAGCCGGGTCTACCTGATGACCATCGACAAGGTGAAGTTCCGCAAGCCGGTCGTCCCCGGCGACACCGTCGAGTACCACATGAAGAAGGTGAGCAACCGCCGCTTCATGTGGTGGTTCCGCGGGGAGGCCAAGGTGAACGGGGTGCTGGTGGCGGAAGCCGAGATCGGCGCCATGCTGGTGACGGAATGACCATGCAGGCCACCGCCCCGGCCGAGACCCGGATCCATCCGAGCGCGGTCATCGAGGACGGCGCGGTGCTGGGCGAGGGCGTCCGCATCGGCCCGTTCTGCCATGTCGGGCCGGAGGTGCACCTTGGGGACGGGATCGAGCTCGTGAGCCACGTCGTGGTGGCGGGCCGCACGACCATCGGCGCAGGCACGCGGATCTTTCCCTTCGCGTCGATCGGCCATCCGCCGCAGGACCTGAAGTATCGCGGCGAACCCTCGACCCTCACGATCGGGGCCGATTGCCTGATCCGCGAGGGCGTGACCATGAATCCGGGCACCGCCGGCGGCGGCCTGAAGACGGTCGTCGGCGACCGCTGCGCCTTCCTGGCCAACAGCCATGTCGGGCACGATTGCCGGATCGGGGACAACGTCGTGTTCTCGAACAACGTCATGCTGGCGGGCCATTGCAGCGTCGGCGACTACGCGATCCTGGGGGGCGGCGCGGCCGTGATCCAGTTCGCGCGGGTCGGCCCGCACGCCTTCGTGGGCGGCCTCTCGGGACTGGAGAACGACCTCATCCCGTACGGCATGGCGCTCGGCAACCGGGCCCACCTGTCGGGGCTCAACATCATCGGCCTGCAGCGCCGCGGCTTCTCGCGCGAGGACATCCATGCGCTGCGCCGCGCCTACCGGCTGCTCTTCGCGCAGGAAGGCACGCTGATGGAGCGCGTCGAGGACGTGGCGGCGGAGTTCGAGACCCACGCCATCGTCCAGGAGATCCTCGCCTTCATCCGCGAGGGCGGCAAGCGCTCGGTCTGCATGCCGCGCGAGGCGCCGGGACCGGCCTGAGCGCGCGCGATGGCCGGCGGCACCGTGGCGATCGTGGCCGGGGCGGGGCGGCTCCCGCTCCTCGTCGCGGCGGCCCTCGAAGCGGCGGGGCGCCCCTTCCGCATCCTGGCGATCCGCGGCTTCGCGGATCCGGCCACGCGGCGGCGCGCGCATGCGACGGTCGATCTCCTCGACGTGCGCGGCGCGCTCGCGCGGCTCGATGCCTGGGCGCCCTCCGGGGTGACGCTCGCGGGCGCCGTGGCGCGGCCGAGCCCGGCGGCCCTCCTCAACACGCTGGCCGTGCTGCGCAACCGCGACGAGCTGCGCTCGCTCGCCCAGGGCGGCGACGACCACCTGCTGCGCGGCGTGCTGGCGCTCCTGGAGGAGCACGGCCACCGCATCCTCGGCGTGCACGAACTCGCCCCCGATCTGATGGCCAAGCCCGGCCCCCTCGGCGCAGGCCGCCCGGACGCGGCGGCCGAGACCTCGGTCGCGACCGGGCGGGCGCTCCTCGCCAGCCTCTCGGCCCATGATGTCGGGCAGGCCGCCGTGGTGGCGAATCGGCGCGTGCTGGCGATCGAGGGGCCGGAGGGCACCGACCGCATGCTGGCCCGCGCCCGCTCCCTCGCCCGGCGCCCCTTCGGCCTCGGGCGCCCGCCCACGGGGCTCGTCCTGGTGAAGCTCGCCAAAAGCGGCCAGGACCTGCGGGTCGACCTGCCGGCGATCGGCCCGCGCACCGTGCGGGCCGCCGCGGCCGCGGGCTGCAGCGGGATCGCGGTCGGGGCCGGCGACACGCTGATCCTCGACCGCGCCGAGACAGCCGCCCTCGCGGACCGGCTCGGCCTGTTCCTGCTCGGCCTGGAGGCGTCGGCGTGACCGGGGAGAAGCCGCTCTCGATCTGGCTCGTTGCCGGCGAGGAATCCGGCGACCAGCTTGGCGCCAAGCTGATCCGCGCGCTGAAGGCGACGGCCTCAGGCCCGGTCGCCGTCTCGGGCGTCGGCGGCGACGCCATGGCGGCGGCAGGCATGCCCTCCCTGTTCCCCCTCGAGGACGTGGCGGTCATGGGCTATCTCGCCGTGGCGGCGCGCCTGCGCCTGCTGATGCGGCGCATCCGCGAGACGGTGCGGGCCTGCGTCGCGGCCCGGCCCGACGTGCTGGTGATCATCGACAGCCCGGGCTTCACCCACGCCGTGGCGAGCCGGGTGCGCAAGCAGCTGCCGGACCTGGCCGTGGTGGATTACGTCAGCCCGAGCGTCTGGGCGTGGCGGCCCTGGCGGGCGAAGACCATGCGGTCCTATATCGACCACGTGCTTGCACTCCTGCCCTTCGAGCCGGAGGCGCATCGCCGACTCGGCGGTCCCGCCTGCACCTATGTGGGCCATCCGCTGGTCGAGCGTCTCGCCGAGCTGCGCCCGGATGCCGAGGAGGCGCGGACGCGCGAGGCGGAGGTGCCGGTGCTCGCGGTGCTGCCGGGCTCGCGCCGCTCGGAGATCGAGCGGCTGATGCCGATCTTCGGCGCGACGCTCGGGCGGCTGCGGGCGGAGGGCGCGCGGTTCTCCGTGGAGCTGCCGGCCGTGGCGCGCCACCGGGGCCTGATCGGGCAGCTCGCCGCCGCCTGGCCGGTCCCGCCGCGCCTCGTCGACGGGGAGGCGGACAAGCTCGCCACTTTCCGCCGGGCGCGGGCGGCGCTCGCGGCCTCCGGCACCGTGACGCTCGAACTGGCGCTCGCGGGCGTGCCGATGGTCGTGGCCTATCAGGTGCCGAAGATCGAGGAGGTGATCGTGCGCCGCCTGATTCAGGTGCCGACCATCGTCCTGCCGAACCTGATCCTGGGCGAGAACGCGATCCCCGAACTGATCCAGTCCGACTGCCGGCCGGAGCGCCTCGCCGCGGCCCTGGCGCCGCTCCTCGCCGGGGGCGCGGCGCGCACCGCGCAGGACAGGGCGCTGCAGCGGCTCGACGCCGCCATGCGGCTGCCGGACGGGGACGATCCCAGCCGCAGCGCCGCCCGCATCGTGCTGGCAGCCGCTCAAAAAAGCGAAAAACCCCTCTCCCGAGTGAGAGAGGGGTAGGGGTGAGGGTGGAGACGGTGCAGCAAGAAGCCTGAACCGTGCTGCTCCAACGGCACCGTTTCAGCTTCAGTCGCAAGCCGCGCCACCCTCACGTGGGATCTTCGATCCCCATACCCCTCTCCCGCTGTACGGACCGGAGACAAGGGTTACAGGTGTTCGGAGACATGGGTGACAGGTTGCACCCTGAGTGTTGGCTGTGTCAGGTCGATCTGCCCCACCCTGTGGGTGATGAACACAAGGTCGACCCGACCATCGGTCTGAGTGGGCCGCAGGGCCAGCGGCTGGCCGACGAACGCCTTGGGCACTCGCACGAGCTGGCCGCGCACGCTGATCCAGCCGTCCCGCTGCACGCGCCGCACCTGATCGGTCGGATCGTACTCGATCGCCGGCAGCTCGGCCGGATAAGCGCGCCGGCTGATCTGGTAGCGGCTGGCCGGCACCGCCAAGCCTAAGGCCTCGTGCGGGCGCTCGCTGTTGTAGATCAGCCGGAAGCGATCGAACGCCCGCTGGCAGGCCGCCAGGCTGGCGTAGAACGCGCCATGCAGCACGTCGCGCTTGAGGGTGCGATGGAAGCGCTCGTCCTTGCCGTTGGTCTGCGGATGGTAGGGCCGGCTGTGGCTGATGTGGATGCCCAGCCGCAGCAGCCACACGGTGAGAGGCGTGTAGCGCTGGCC
Organism: Methylobacterium nodulans ORS 2060; assembly: GCF_000022085.1. Lineage (NCBI taxonomy): Bacteria > Pseudomonadati > Pseudomonadota > Alphaproteobacteria > Hyphomicrobiales > Methylobacteriaceae > Methylobacterium > Methylobacterium nodulans. The sequence continues at coordinate 1,611,305 of NC_011894.1, read as the reverse complement.
CGGTCCGTTGCCCCAGGGGCTGCCGTTGTCCAGGTTGATCCGCTCGGGCAGGCCGTAGCGCCGGAACGTGGCACTCAGCTGCCCCTGCACGGTCGCGGTGACCTCGTCGGCACAGGCCGCCAGGCAGAGCGCGTAGCGGCTGTGGTCGTCCAGCACGGTGAGAGGGTGGCAGCGGCCGCCGGCATGGGCGAAGTGGCCCTTGAAGTCCATCTGCCAGAGAGCGTTGGGCCGGGGGTGCTCGAAGCGGGTGAACGGGATGCTGGGGGCATCGGGTTGGCCCAGCCGGGCGTGGCGCGCCAGCACGGCGGTGATCGTCGAGGCGGCCGGGACCACCTCCTGGCCCTGATCCTGCAGCCGTCGGCGCAGCTTGCGCCCACCCCAACTCGGATGAGCCGTGCGCAGTTCCAGCACCGCCTCCTCCATCTCGGGGGACGTGCGGGCCGGGCTGGCGTGCGGGCGCCGCGAGCGGTCGTCCAAGCCCGCGCCACTCCGCGCCCGGCCCAGCCACTTGTAGCCAGTCTTGCGGCTGATCCCGAAGCGGCGGCACAGCGCCGCCACGTTCGCCGCCTCCTGCTGGGCCAGACCCACGAACTCGGCGCGGTTGTCTATGACTGACACCTCTTGCCAAGGCACGACACGCTCCCGCATCGATTGCTCTTGGCCATTGTGTCACCCATGTCTCCGAACACCTGTAACCCTTGTCTCCGGTCTATACACCCGCACGGGAGAGGGGTTCCCCGCGCCCGTTCAGTCAGGCGCGGGGCGACGTCAGGCGATGTGTCCTCAGCCCCGCTGGGAGATCGACACGTATTCGCGCTTGGGCGCGCCGGTATAGAGCTGGCGCGGGCGGCCGATCTTCTGCGAGGGGTCCTCGATCATCTCGGCCCACTGCGCGATCCAGCCGACCGTGCGGGCCAGCGCGAACAGCACCGTGAACATCGAGGTCGGGAAGCCCATCGCCTTGAGGGTGATGCCCGAATAGAAGTCGATGTTCGGATAGAGCTTCTTCTCGATGAAGTACTCGTCCTTGAGGGCGATCTGCTCCAGCTCGACCGCCACGTCGAGCAGCGGGTCGTCCTTGATGCCGAGTTCGGCCAGCACCTCATGGGTGGTCTTGGCCATGATGCGGGCGCGCGGATCGTAGTGCTTGTAGACCCGGTGGCCGAAGCCCATGAGGCGGAACGGGTCGTTCTTGTCCTTGGCCTTGGCGATGTATTCGGGGATGCGCTCGGGCCGGCCGATCTCCTCCAGCATCTTCAGCGCCGCTTCGTTGGCGCCGCCATGGGCCGGGCCCCACAGGCAAGCGATGCCGGCCGCGATGCAGGCGAAGGGGTTGGCGCCCGACGAGCCGGCCAGCCGCACCGTCGAGGTCGAGGCGTTCTGCTCGTGGTCGGCGTGCAGGATGAAGATGCGGTCGAGGGCGCGCGCCAGCACCGGGTTGGCCTGGTACTCCTCGCACGGCACCGCGAAACACATCCGCAGGAAGTTCGACGTGTAGTCGAGGTCGTTCTTCGGATACACGAAGGGCTGACCGATGGAGTACTTGTACGCCATGGCCGCCAGGGTCGGCATCTTGGCGATCATGCGCATGGAGGCGATCATGCGCTGCTTCTCGTCCGAGATGTCGGTCGAGTCGTGATAGAAGGCCGAGAGCGCGCCGACGCAGGCCACCATGATGGCCATCGGGTGGGCGTCGCGGCGGAAGCCCTGGAAGAACCGGTTCATCTGGTCGTGCACCATGGTGTGGCGCGTGACCCGGTAGTCGAAATCGGCCTTCTGGGCCGCGGTCGGCAATTCGCCGAACAGCAGGAGATAGCAGGTCTCCAGGAAGTCGCCGTGCTCGGCGAGCTGCTCGATCGGGTAGCCGCGGTAGAGGAGGATGCCCTCGTCGCCGTCGATATAGGTGATCTTCGATTCGCAGGCGGCGGTCGAGGTGAAGCCGGGGTCGTAGGTGAACATCCCGGTCTGCGCATAGAGCTTGCCGATGTCGACGACGCTCGGTCCGATCGTGCCGTCTTTCTGCGGCAGGTCCACCTGGCGGCCGTTCACCGTGAGGGTGCTGTGGGGGAAGCTCATGGGGTTTTGGACCCTTTCATCAACGGAATGAGCGTCGAGGCATGGGCCGGGAGCCCGGCGCGGTTCACGGGCGCGGGGCGCTGCGGCGGGAATTTGCTGCAGGTGCTCACTCGCCGACCGGGTTAGCGGATCGACGCACCGTCTTCAACTGGACCGCCGAAACCGGGTTACAAAATTCACGTCCTGTTCATAGTCCCTTCAGCCCGCCCGCGATGCGCGGTGGATCCGGGCGGGCCGGCCGGCGCGGGGCCGCGCCGGCCGGCCCGCCCGATCAAGCATAAATCAGGCCGCGCGCGCCTGGTCGCGCAGGCGCCCGAGGCTCTCCTCGCGGCCGAGCACCGCCATCACGTCGAAGAGGCCGGGCGAGGTGGCGCGGCCGGTCAGCGCCGCCCGGAGCGGCTGCGCCACCTGCCCGAGCTTCACGCTCGCCGCCTCGGCGAAGTCGCGCACGGCCTGCTCGGTCGAGGCGGCGCTCCAGTCGGAGAGGGCTTCGAGGCGCGGCAGCACGCCCGCGAGCCGCTCGCGCCCGCCATTGCCGAGCAGGCCCACGGCCCGGTCGTCGAGGGCCAGGGGGCGCGGGGCATAGAGGTAGTAGGCGCTGTCGAGCAGCTCGACCAGGGTCTTCGCCCGCTCCTTCAGCCCCGGCATGGCGGCGAGGAAGCGCTGGCGCAGCGCCGGATCGAGCCGGGTGGGCAGCCCGCGCGGGGGGCCCTGCGTCGGCAGGATCGCCTCGATGGCCGCCACCAGCTCCTCGTCCGGCGTGCTGCGGATGTAGTGACCGTTCAGGTTCTCGAGCTTGGCGAAGTCGAAGCGGGCGGGCGAGCGGCCGATCTGCTTCAGGTCGAAGGCCCGGATCATCTCCTCGGTGGAGAAGATCTCCTGGTCGCCGTGGCTCCAGCCGAGGCGCACGAGGTAGTTGCGCAGGGCGCCCGGCAGGTAGCCGAGATCCCGGTAGGCATCGACGCCGAGCGCCCCGTGGCGCTTGGAGAGCTTCGCGCCGTCCGGCCCGTGGATGAGCGGGACATGCGCCATGCTGGGCACCGCCCAGCCCAGCGCCTCGTAGATCTGGGTCTGGCGCGCCGCATTGGTGAGGTGATCGTCACCGCGGATCACGTGCGTGACGCCCATGTCGTGGTCGTCCACCACGACGGCGAGCATGTAGGTCGGCGTGCCGTCCGAGCGCAGCAGCACGAGGTCGTCGAGATCCTTGTTCTGCCAGACCACCCGGCCCTGGACCTCGTCCTCCACCACCGTCTCGCCCTCGGTGGGCGCGCGCAGACGGATCACCGGCTTGGCCCCGGGAGGCGCCTCGGAGGGGTCGCGGTCGCGCCAGCGCCCGTCGTAGCGCAGGGGCCGGCCCTCGCGCCGGGCGGCCTCCCGCATCTCGGCGAGTTCCTCCGGCGTGGCGTAGCAGCGATAGGCCCGGCCCGAGGCCAGGAGGCTCTCGGCCACCTCCCAGTGCCGGGCGGCGCGGGCGAACTGGTAGACGACCTCCCCGTCCCAATCGAGGCCGAGCCAGGACAGGCCGTCGAGGATCGCGTCGATGGCGGCCTGCGTCGAGCGTTCGCGGTCCGTGTCCTCGATGCGCAGCAGCATCCGGCCGCCAGTCTTGCGGGCGTAGAGCCAGTTGAACAGCGCCGTGCGGCCTCCGCCGATGTGGAGGAAGCCCGTGGGCGACGGGGCGAAGCGCGTGACGACAGAGGACATCAGCAACGAGAACCGGTCAGGAGGAAGCGGGGGACGGGTGCCGGGCAGCCTAGATCGTTCCGGTCGACCCGCCGACGAGGCGTCCTGTAGCATGCGCGCGACCGGGCGTTAAGGAATCCACGGAAAACCCCGCCATGGCACGCGGAGAGGCTAGCACGGGGCTCGTGGTGCGGGGGGCTGGCCTTGCGGCCCTCCTCGCCCCGCGGCACCTTGCTCTCGGTCTCGGGACCTGGATGACGGCCCGCCTCGCCGAGGAGGCCGCTCAGCGCCGGCTCTTCCCCTGGCTCGCCGTCGCCTTCGGGGCCGGCATCCTGGTGTTCTTCGCGGGCGCCGACGGCCTGCCCTCGCCCGTAAGCCCGCTTCTCGCCGCCTGCCTCTGCGGCGCCGCGGCGGCCGGCTTCCGCGCCCGCCCGGTCGCCCTCGCGGTGGCGCTCGGGCTCGCTGCCCTGTTCCTCGGCTTCGCGGCCGCCACCCTCCGGGTCGCCAGCGTCGCGGCGCCGGTGCTCGCGCGCACCACCATCGCGCCGCTCGCGGGCTTCGTGGAGGCGCTCGAGGAGCGCGAGGAGGGCGCGCGGCTGGTGCTGCTGGTGCGCAGCCTCGGCGATCTCGCCCCCGCGCAGCGCCCCATGCGGGTGCGCGTCTCCTACCGCGGGTCGGCGCCCCTGCGGCCCGGCGACTCCATCACCGCGAAGGCGCGGCTGCTGCCGCCCCCCGAGGCCGCCCGGCCCGGAGGCTACGACTTCGCCCGCGACGCCTATTTTCGCGGGATCGGCGCGGTGGGCTCGCTCCTCGGCCCCGTCACGGTGCTGCGCGACGCGCCCGAGCCGCCGCCCCTGCGCCTGCGGATCGCCGCCGCGATCGACGACGCCCGCAACGGCCTCACCCGCCGCATCACCGACGCCAATGGCGGGCAGGCGGGCGCCGTCGCGGCGGCGCTCGTGACGGGCAAGCGCGGGCTCATCGACGCCACCACCAACGATACCTTACGGGCGGCGGGCATCTACCACGTGGTGTCGATCTCCGGGCTGCACATGGTGCTGGCGGCGGGCGTGGTGTTCTGGATCGCCCGGGCGCTCCTCGCCCTCGGCCCCGGTCTCGCCGTGTCCTGGCCGATCAAGAAGATCGCGGCGGCTCTCGCCATGGTCGGGGTGACCGCCTATTGCGTCTTTTCCGGCTGGGACATCGCGGCCGAGCGCGCGCTCGTGATGACGCTGATCATGCTGGGCGCGATCCTGGTCGACCGGCCGGCGCTCAGCCTGCGCAATCTTGCGCTCGCGGCGCTCATCGCGCTTGCCCGCGAGCCCGAGGGGCTGCTGGGACCGAGCTTCCAGATGTCCTTCGCGGCGGTGGCCGGGCTCATCGCCTGCGCGCGCCTCCTCGACGGAAGGCTCCTGCGGGCCGAGGGGGCAGGCCCGCTCGGCCGGGCGCTGGCCTGGGGGGCCGCCGCCCTCGCCGGGACCCTGGCCACGACCCTGGTGGCGCAGGCCGCGACCGCGCCCTTCGCCACCTACCACTTCCAGACCCTGCAGCCCTTCGGGGTCGTCGGCAACGCGCTGACCCTGCCCCTCGTGTCGGCCGTGGTCATGCCGGCCGCGGTGCTCGGCATCCTGGCCTATCCGTTCGCCCTCGACCGGCCGGTCTGGTGGGCGATGGGCCTCGCGGTGCGCGGCATGCTCGACATCGCCGCCTGGATCCGCGGCTTCGACCATGCGACCCTGGTGCTGCCGGCCTTCGGCGCCGGCGCGCTGACGCTCCTCACCCTCGGCCTGCTCCTCCTGACGCTTCCGGCCTCGCGCCTGCGCTGGCTCGGCCTCGTTCCGGCTCTCGCCGGGCTTGCGGCCGCGGCGCGGCCGGAGCGCCCCGACCTCTATGTCGACCGCGACGGGGCGGGCGCGGCCGTGCGGGTTGCGGACGGGCGCCTCGCGACGCTCGGCCGTCCGCCGGCCTTCGGGCTGGAGCAATGGCTGAAGGCCGACGGCCGCTCCCGCGACGATCCGGGCCTCGCCCGGGCCGAGCGCTGCGACGCCGTCGGCTGCGTCGCGACCGCGCGCAACGGCTGGCGCGTGGCCCTCGCCAGGGACAAGCGCGCCTTCGAGGCGGATTGCGCCCGCGCCGACATCGTCATCGCCCGCACGACGGCGCCGGCCGCTTGCGCGGCGCGGCTCGTCATCGACCGCGCCTTCCTCGCCGCCCACGGCGCCACCACGGTGCGGTTTGCGCCCGAAGGCCCCGTGGTGACGACCGCGCGCCGCCCCGGCGAGCACGCGCCCTGGCGCCTCCCGCCGCCGCCCGCCCCGCCGCCGGCGGCCTCGCCCGAGCCCGACCCGACGGAATGGGCCCCCTGAACCCGCCGGATCGGCCAAGCTGGGTTGCCCCTCACGCTCAAGCTGCTAAGCTGGCGTTCACCGAACCGTGAGCCCGTCACCAGGGCGCGACGGGGCGGCCGTTTTGGCCGCCCACGCGGGTTCGGCTTGTCCGCACCGCGGATTGTGGTGCCCGCGTCCCCGCGCCTCGATCGGGCGTGGGTGGCCCTTCTCCATCCTGTGCGCCGATATCGGGCTCAAGGCTGCCCCCGGCGCTGGTCAGACCGGATCCCCCACGGGCGCCCGCGCCCGCACGATCCCCTTTGCGCGAGAGGACACGCGATGATCGATCACGAACGCCGCCTGCTCAGCAAGGCCGCCCAAACCGCCGAGGGCCGCATCTCGGTGAAGCGCGACCCGGACCGCTCCTGGCCGGGCGACCACAGCCGGCTCTGCGCCCTGGAGAACGACGGCCATCTGCGCTTCGTCGGCGAGCAGGCCGGCCCGCATATCGGCGGGACCTTCGCGATCTGGCAGATCACCGAGCGCGGGCGCGCCGCCCTGCAGGTGAAGGAGGCCCAGATGCGCACCCCCACCCGCGACGCAGTGCCGTTTGGGGCTGGGGCGCCGCAGCGGTAACATACCGGGTGCCGCCCTCCGGGGCGGTTTCCGACCCGGGAGGAGCGATGGAATTCGTCTGCGATGCCGAGGGCGGCAAGACCTGGTTTCGCATCGAGACCGAAGCGGAGGCGATCCGCGAATCGGCCCTGATGGGCCACGCCGTTGAGAAGCATTTCCGGCAGGCCGAGGCGCGCGCCCGGGCCTCCTACGTGCCGCCGCCCGGCCCCTTCATCGAGCAGGAGATCGGCCTCAAGGGCCATATCGAGCGCACGATGCCCCGCTTCTACACCCTGCGGGACGCGGAGGGCGCTGGCCTCGCCACCGCCATGGTGCCGCAGCGCGGCGATGCCTGCCCGATCATCGTCGGCGTCGGCAACCGCGACCCCTACGTCGAGCACGCGGCGGCAATCCGCGCGCTCGCTGCCCGTCTCGGCCGCGACCTCGACCGGACGCGGTGCTACCCCTACGGCCGAGGCTAGAGCTTTTCGGCCGTCCGGATGCCGCTCCGCCGCGGATGCCTGCGGCCTCGTCGGGAGGCTGCAGCCGCTCCGCCCCGCGGGGCCGGGCGCCATGCGCCCATCGTGCCGCGCTCTGCCGGCGCGGATGCAGCGCCTGGGCCAGGGCCGTGTCCCCGCGCACCGCTCCGGTCAGGCGAGGCCCGGATGATCTCTCACAGCCCCATCACCCGCGATCCGGCGCCGAGGCGAGGACGGCCGGCCCCGACAAGGTCGTCGGCGTGATTCCGTCGCAGGCCGGCCGCCGCGCTTGCGGAATCCTGACAGTCCCACTAACGTGTTGAAAGTGCTGCAGTTTTCAAGAATTCTAATCTAGGAGGGTCCGGTGCAGCAGCCGGATGCTCTGCGAACCGGGTGCCTCGATCCTCAGCATGATCGTCTGTTCCTGCAACGTCTTCTCCGACGGCCAAGTGCGCGCGTGCCTTCATCCCGGCCCGGGCTGCCCCCGTACACCGGCCCAGGTCTATGCCTGCCTGGGCTGCAGCCCGAAATGCGGGCGCTGCGCGCGCACGATTCGCGGCATCCTCTCGCGGGCGCTCGCCGAGGTTCACGCGACCTGCGCGACGGCCTGCAGCGCCGCCTGCCCGCTCAGCGCCGAGCCCCGGGCCGCTCCCGCCGAAGCCGCCTGACCGGGCCGCCGCGGTTGACCGGCTCCTCCGCTTGAGCCACGCCCCGCCGCGGACCGATCGGGTCCGGGATGGCGGGAGGCGGAGCGCCCATGCAGGACAGCATCGAGGTCGGAACGCCCGCCTTCCGGCGCACCGCCTGGGCGCTCGCGGCGGCCGGGTTCTCCACCTTCGCGGTGCTCTACGCGGTCCAGCCGCTGCTGCCGGTCTTCGCCGAGGCGTTCGGCGTGGGCCCGGCGGCGAGCAGCCTGTCGCTGTCGCTCTCCACCGGCCTCCTCGCCGTCGCGCTCCTGGTGGTCAGCCCCCTGTCCGAGGTCTGGGGGCGCAAGCCCGTGATGGTGGTCTCGCTCTTCGCCTCGGCGCTCCTCACCCTCGTCGCTGCCGCGATGCCGACCTGGCACGGCTTCCTGGTGGTGCGGGCGCTCGCCGGCCTCGCCATGAGCGGGGTGCCGGCCGTGGCGATGGCCTATCTCAGCGAGGAGATGCACGGGCGGGCCATCGGGCTCGCCATGGGGCTCCTGATCAGCGGCAATTCCCTCGGCGGCATGACCGGGCGGCTCCTCAGCGGGGCGCTCACCGACCTCGTCGGCTGGCGCGCCGCCCTCGCGGCGATCGGGCTCCTCGCCCTCGCGGCGGCCGTGGCCTTCCAGCGCAGCCTGCCGGCCTCGACCCGGTTCACGCCCCACCCGCTGCCCTGGCGCGCGGTGCCGGGCAGCTTCCTGCACCATTTCCGCGATGCGGGCCTGCCCTGGCTGTTCGCCGAGGCCTTCCTGCTCATGGGCGGCTTCGTCACGCTCTACAACTATATCGGCTTCCGCCTGCTCGACCCGCCCTATTCCCTCAGCCAGACCGCCATCGCGGCGATCTTCGTCGTCTACCTCGCGGGCACCGCCTCCTCGACCATGGTCGGCCATGCGGCGAGCCTGTTCGGGCGGCGGCGGGTGCTGTGGCTCGCCATCCTGACGGCGCTCGCCGGGATCGCGCTGACCCTCGCCGAGTCCCTCGCCCTCATCATCCTGGGGATCGTCGTGGCGACGGTCGGGTTCTTCGGCGCGCATTCGGTGGCGAGCAGCTGGGTCGGGCGCCGGGCCCTCACCGACCGGGCGCAGGCCTCCTCCCTCTATCTCTTCCTCTACTATCTCGGCTCCTCGGTGCTCGGCACCGCGGGCGGCTGGTTCTTCGCCCATGCGGGCTGGGCGGGCGTGGCGGGCTTCGTGGGCGCCCTCTACCTCGTGGCGCTCGCCGCGGCGCTGCGGCTGTCGGTGCTGCCGCCCCTGCCGGAGGCGCCGCCATCCCCATGATCCGGTTTCCGGACGATCGGTTCGGAACCCGGATCACCAAGCCCGCGCGGCGCGGAGTTCTGCTCCGCGCCGGCTTGAGCGAAGCCGAAATCCGCCTTGCGTCGATCGCGTTAGGGGAACCGTAGGGAGGCGCCCCTACGGTCGGGGGGTTGCGAGCCCGCCAGTCATGATCGCCACCCCGATCTTCCCGGACCTCTCCGCCCTGGTGGTCGACGAGAGCCTCTATATCCGCCGCATCGTGCGCGACATGCTGATGCGGGTCGGGATCAAGCGGGTGCTCGAAGCCCCGGACGGGGCCGAGGCGCTGGGCGTGCTCGCCGAGAGCAAACCCGACCTCGTGGTGCTGGACTGGGACCTCGCCATCCTCTCGGGCGAGGAGTTCATCCGCCTCGCGCGCACGCCCGCGACCTCGCCCGCACCCACCGTGCCGATCATCCTCATGCTCGCCCAGCCCCGGCGCAACATCGTCGACCGGGCGGTCAATCTCGGGGTCAACGAGATCATCGCCAAGCCCTTCTCGCCCAAGACGCTGTGGTCGCGGCTCGACGAGGTCATCAACCGCCCGCGCCCCTTCTCGCAGGTCAAGAGCCTGCTGCGCCCCCTGCCGCGCGTCGCTCTCTCCCTGAATCCGAAGGTGGTCGCCTGACGCCGGGGGTCCGTTGCAACGACGCATTGCGTTCCCACGACAGGGACGTAAGCTTGGGCCCTGAAAGCACTGCCCATGCCATGCTGCCTGGGCTGGAAGGATTGTTGGCGTCGTGAGGGACGAGACTGCCGCCCCCGTGCCGGCGCGCGCCGCGGAGAGGGTGGAGCCTGCGCGCCAGACCGTGCTGTTGCGCGAGACGCGAGCGGCCGGCTACGCCTCGCCCCGCCCCGCCCCTCCCCCGCCGCCCGCCCGGCGCAGGTCCTATGCGGCCCTCGATCTCGGCACGAACAATTGCCGGCTCCTGATCGCCGAGCCCGCCCCTTACGGCTTCCGCGTCGTCGACGCCTTCTCGCGCATCGTGCGCCTCGGGGAGGGTCTGGGCAGCACCGACTACCTGAGCCAGGAGGCGATCGAGCGCACCGTCGAGGCACTCAGCGTCTGCCGCACCAAGATGGAGGCGCGCGGCGTCGTCCGGTCGAAGACCATCGCCACGGAGGCGTGCCGGCTCGCCGTCAACGGTCCGGACTTCGTGGCGCGGGTGCGCCGCGAGATCGGGCTCGACCTCGAGATCGTGGACCGGCGCACGGAGGCCTATCTGGCGGTCACCGGCTGCGCGGCGCTCGCCGACCGGCAGGCGGAATCGGTCGTGATCTTCGACATCGGCGGAGGCTCGACGGAGATCGTCTGGCTGAACGGCAGCGCGGCGCTGGCGCGCAGCGCGGATCCGACCCTGCGCATCCGCGCCTGGGATTCCCTGCCGGTGGGGGTGGTGACCCTGGCGGAGCGCTATGGCGGGACCGACGTCACCCCGGCGATCTTCGAGGGCATGGTCGAGGACGTTTCGAGCAAGCTCACCAAGTTCGCCCTGATGGCGGGCGCCGCGGTCCATGCACCGCATTTCCACCTGCTCGGCACGTCCGGCACCGTGACGACGCTTGCCGCCATGCATCTGCGCCTGCCCCGCTACGACCGGCGGCGCATCGACGGGCTCTGGATGAGGGACCAGGAGGTCTCGACGGCGATCGGCGACCTCCTCGACACGCGCCTCGCCGAGCGGGCGCGCAATCCCTGCATCGGCCGCGACCGGGCCGACCTCGTGCTCGCGGGCTGCGCCATTCTGGAGGCGATCCGCCGGGCTTTCCCGTCCGAGCGCCTGCGCATCGCCGACCGCGGCCTGCGCGAGGGACTGCTCATGAACATGATGCGCGAGGACGGCGTCTGGCGGCGGGGCGGGCGGGGCTGACCGGCCGGGGGCCGGGAGCGGATCGGGACGGCCGGTCCGGCACCTGCGCGGCGAACCGGCCGTCCCTCGGATGCAACGAGCCTTCAGCGCTAGAAGCCGAAGCGGTGGAACTTCCACCCGTGGTGATAGCCGCCGAAATGCCCGTAGCCGCCATGGAACCCGTGGTGGTAGCCGCCGCCGTGGTAGCCGCCGAAGCCGCGCGCCTCGGCCGAACCCGCGAAGCTCACTGCGGCAATGCCCGAGATGACGGCCGCGCCCAGGATGGTCTTGATCATGTGGTCTCTCCTCTCGTCTCGAAAAGAACCACTCCCTTCGAGATGAGACGACGATGCCGGATGGGAGACGCGGCCTCCGTGATCCGGATCACACGCGCTCGGACGGCGCCGGCGCGGTCGCATCACGGGACGGGAACCCTTGCGGCGCCGGCCGTTCGGCGTCATCTGCACGGGCAGGTGCGGGAGTAAGACGATGAGCGATCGGCGAGGCGGCGGGCCGCGGGGCGACCTGAAGCAGCGGGTGCGGACGGCGCGCGGCCGCACGGTCTCATCCAAGCGCTGGCTGGAGCGGCAGCTCAACGACCCCTACGTGGCCCGCGCCAAGCGCGAGGGCTACCGCTCGCGCGCCGCCTACAAGCTCCTGGAGATCGACGAGCGCTTCCACCTCCTGAAGCCCGGCTATCGGGTGGTCGATCTCGGGGCGGCGCCTGGGGGCTGGTCGCAGGTGGCGGCCGCGAAGGTCGGCAGCCATCCCGGCGCGCCCAAGCCGCGCGGGCGGGTCGTCGGCATCGACCTCCTGGAGATCGAGCCCCTGCCGGGAGTCGACTTCATCACCCTCGACTTCCTGGACGCGACGGCGCCGGCGCGCCTGATCGAGCTTCTCGGCGGCCCGGCCGACCTCGTGATGTCCGACATGGCGGCGAACGCCACCGGCCACAAGAAGACCGACCACCTGCGCATCATGGGGCTCGCCGAGACGGCCGCCGCCTTCGCCCGCGAGGTGCTGGCGCCGGGTGGCGCCTACCTCGCCAAGGTGCTGCAGGGCGGAACCGAAGGCACCCTGCTCGCCGACCTCAAGCGGGACTTCTCCGCGGTGCGCCACGTGAAGCCGGCGGCGAGCCGGGCGGATTCGAGCGAGCTCTACGTGCTCGCCACCGGCTTCCGGGGCGAGCCCGGGACGGAGGCGGCGCCGGAGGACGAGGAGCCCGGCGAGGATGCGGCGCCGGCTTGGCGGCCCTGACCGCCTGACGCCGCGGGCGGCGCGGGCGCTCGCGCGGGATCTCCTCCTGGCGGCGGGGTTCGAGCCGGTGGCCGAGGGCGCGCGCAGCGGCAGCCTCTACCTGCGGGCGCCGGGCCTCCCGCATCAGGTCCGGATCGCCGATCATGCCCGCACGCCGAAGCGGCGGCAGCAATACAAGCAGGTGGTGGCGAGCCTCGTCATCGCGGACCCGCTCTCGGAGGCCGCCGTGCGGGAGCGCGTCGCCTCGGCGCTGCGCGCCGTCGCGGCGGCGGAGCGCGCGGCCGCTCAGCCGGTATAGACGGAGACCGCGACGGGCGCCGCCGGCACGCGGCCCGCATGCGTGGTGCTCCAGATCGCCCAGGCGGCGAGCCCCGAGCAGGAGAGCAGCACCAGGCCGCGGAGGTAGCGGCCCCGGTGGATGTCGCGCACCGCATAGACCGGCAGCAGCACCGCCTTGGCCAGGTTCCGGAGGGCCAGAACCGTCAGGATCATCAGGAAGGCGGACACCGTGCCGAGCATGAGCATCGCTCCTTGGCTTTTGATTCGCCGGACTTGAGCGTGGACCCGGAACACGGCGAAACGACGTCACGTCCCGGGGCCGGAAGGCGGCGGAGGGTCCGGGCGCCTTGCCGCTCGCCGGCCGAATCTGCGGCCGGATGGTTAACGAAAGGCTTCGGGCTGCCGCCGAGGTCGTCACGCGCTGCCCTCCCGTCCCGCACGACCGTGCGTCATGGGATGGAGGCCTGCGAGTCCCGCTTCACGAACATCGAGCGACCGGCGCAGAATCCGCGTATCTATTCAGAGAACTCCTCGACATATGCTTGAACATGGCGCTTCCAAAGCCGATGCTGTACTTTCTGACACAACCTTGGCGAATGTGGAAACCGCCAGGGTCGGCCCCGAGCAGAGTTCCGCGCCGCGCGGGCGCGATGATCGTGTCTCGGAGCGAGCGTTCGCAGACAGGATCGCAGGTTTTCCGCCTCTTGCCGGATTCTCCGCGCTTTCCCGGACGACTGGAGCGCCAGCGGAAGGAGATCCGGGATCCAGACAATGAAGTCGCGCAGCGACCGCTTTCAGCGACAGTGCTGACATACGGAGCCGCTTCGCGGCGAGTTCTCGTGCTGGATCCCGGGTCGCATTCCGCTGACGCTGCATGCTCCCGGGACAGAGGGAGCGGACATTGTCGCGTGGGCTGACGCGGTCTCAATCGAACCTGAGAGGTGCGGAAGCCGCTACGCTCCTCAGCATGAGAGGAGTGTCGCGAGGCCCATCAGCCGAAGGACTGCGCAGTCGGTCGGGCGCCGTGACACCATCGGCTCAGTAGCCGCGCCGCCGGTCGACCGCATGCGGGATCGGCGCCCCCATCCGCAGCGCCTCGGCCGTCGCCCGCAGCATCGCGGCGACCGCCTGCGGGCTCGCATCGCAGGCTTCGTGCGGCGTGATCACGATTCTCGGGTGGCGCCAGAACGGGTGCGCCGCCGGCAGCGGCTCCACCGCGAAGACGTCGAGAGCCGCCGCACCGAGCGTCCCCTCGTCGAGGGCGGCGAGGAGGTCGGCTTCCACGAGGTGGTCGCCGCGCCCGACCTGCACGAGGGTCGCGCCCGGCTTCAGCCGCCGGAACAGCGCCGCGTTCAGGATCCCCCGGGTCTCGGGCGTGAGCGGCAGCAGGTTCACCAGGACGTCGGTGCGCGGCAGGAGGGCGGCGAGACCATCCGCGCCGTGGAGATGCGCGACCCCGGCCTCCGGCGGACGCTCGCTGCGGCTCCAGGCCAGCACCTTGAAGCCGAGCGCCGCGAGATCGGCCGCGACCTGCGCGCCCATCCGGCCGTAGCCGAGGAGCCCGACCGTGATCTCGCCCGCCGCCTGCTGGCCGAGCGGCATCCAGACGGCCCTCGCCTGGTTCTCCGCATAGGTGCGAAAGCGCCGCTGGTGCCCGATCACGTGCCAGAGCACGAAGCAGGACATGGCGCGGGCCTGCTCGGGATCGACCACCCGCACGATGGGCAGGTCCGGCGGCAGGCCCGGGCAGGCGAGCAGGCTGTCGACGCCCGCGGCGATCGAGCAGACGGCCTCGAGGTTCGGGTAGCGCGAGAAGGCATCGGCCGGCGGGAACCACGCCAGCGCCAGCCGCACTGCCTCCGCCCCCTCCCGCACCGGGTGGGTCACCACCTCGACCGCATCGGCGATCTCCGAGAGCACCGGGCCGAACAGCCGGGCGAGGTCGAGCGTCTCGCTGAGAAGAACGCAGCGCAGGGGCGTGGTCATGCGGCGCTCCGCGTCCGGCCCGGCACGGCGTCGAGGAGGGCGCGCGTGTAGGGATGCTCGGGATGGGCGAACAGGGCGGCGGCGGGTCTGAGCTCCACGATCTCGCCGTGCCGCATCACGGCGATGCGGTCGCAGATCTGGGCGGCCACCCGCAGGTCGTGGGTGATGAACAGCATCGAGAGGCCGAGGCGCCGCTTCAGGTCTTCGAGCAGTGCCAGCACCTGCGCCTGCACCGAGACGTCGAGGGCCGAGACGGCCTCGTCCGCCACCAGGATCTCCGGATCGAGGGCGAGCGCCCGGGCGATGCCGATGCGCTGGCGCTGGCCCCCCGAGAATTCGTGCGGGAAGCGCTCGAAGGCGGACGGATCGAGCCCGACGAGGCTCAGAAGCTCGCGGGCGCGCGCCGTCGCCTGCGCCTCCGTCACGCCGTGGGCGCGGGGCCCGTCCGCGATGATGCGCCCGACCGAGCGGCGGGGATTGAGCGACGCGAAGGGGTCCTGGAACACCATCTGGATCCGGCGGCGGGCGCGGCGCAGCCCCTCGCCCGAGAGCCGCGTCAGGTCGGTGTCGCCGAGCCGCACCGTGCCGGAATCGGGCTCGACGAGGCGCATCACCAGCTTGGCGACGGAGGATTTGCCGGAGCCCGATTCGCCGACGAGGCCGAGCGTCTCGCCCTTGTGGAGCGCGAAGGCGACCGCGCGGGCGGCCTCGACCCGACGGGGCGGGCGCCACCAGCCGCCGCCCGTGACGTAGGTCTTGGTGAGGCCCGCCACCTCGACGGCCTTGGGGCCGCCCGGCGGCGTGCGGGCCGGGGGGTCCATGGAGGGCACGGCGGCGAGCAGCGTGCGGGTATAGGAATCCTGGGGGCGCCCGAGCACGGCGGCGGCCGGGCCCTCCTCGACGACGCGGCCGTGGCGCAGCACCAGCACCCGGTCGGCGATCTCCGCCACCACGCCGAAATCATGGGTGATGAACAGCACCGCCATGTGGTGGCGGCGCTGCAGGTCGCGGATGAGGGCGAGGATCTGCGCCTGGGTGGTGACGTCGAGCGCCGTGGTCGGCTCGTCGGCGACGAGCACCGCCGGTTCGAGGGCGAGCGCCATGGCGATCATCGCCCGCTGGCGCTGCCCGCCCGAGAGCTGGTGCGGATAGGCGCGCACGATGCGCTCCGGCTCCGGCAGACCGACCTCGCGGGCGAGCGCCACCGCGCGGGCGCGGCGCTCGCGGGGGGTGAGCAGCCCGTGCGCCTCGAACATCTCGGCCATCTGGTCGCCGATGCGCATCAGCGGGTTGAGCGCCGTCATCGGCTCCTGGAAGATCATGCCGATGCGCCGGCCGCGGGTGTCGCGCCAGCCCGCCTCGTCCTGGGCGAGGAGGTCGCTGCCGCGAAAGTCGATCGCACCACCCGCCGGCCGCACCGCCTTCGGCAGGAGGCCCATGAGGGCGTGGGCGCACATCGACTTGCCCGAGCCCGATTCGCCCACGAGGCAGAGGATCTCGCCGGGATTGAGGTCGAAGGACACGCCGTCGACCGCGAAGGGCCGGTCGGCCCCCGCCGGCAGGGCAAGGCGCAAGTTCCGGACGGAGACGACGGCGCTCATCGTCCCTCCCGGGACAGGCGCGGGTTGAGGGCGTCGTTGAGCCCCTCCCCGATCAGATTGAGGGCGAGCACGGTGAGCAGGATGACGAAGCCCGGGAAGGCGGTGATCCACCAGGCCTGCCGGATCACCGTGCGGCCGGCGCCCACCATGAAGCCCCAGGACATCCGGTTGGGATCGCCGAGCCCCAGGAAGGAGAGCGAGGATTCGAGCAGGATCGCGGTCGCCACCATCAGGGAGGCCAGCACCACGATGGGCGACAGGGTGTTGGGCAGGATCTCGCGCCGCAGGATCGTGAAGGTGGTCTGGCCGGTGACGATCGCCGCCTGCACGTAGTCGCGCGAGCGCAGCGACAGCACCTCGCCGCGCACGAGCCGCGTCACCGGCGGCCAGCTCACCAGCGCGATGGCGAGGATCAGCGAGGAGAGCGCGGGCTGGAGGATCGCCACCAGCACGATGGCGAGCGCGAAGCTCGGGATGGTCTGGAACAGCTCGGTGAAGCGCATCAGCAGATCGTCGACCCGGCCGCCGAAATAGCCGGCGAGCGCGCCGATCGGCACGCCGATGACGAGGGCGGCGAGGGTCGAGACGAGGCCGACCATCAGCGAGACGCCCGCCCCGTGCATCAGGCCGGCGGCGATGTCGCGCCCGAGCGCATCGGTGCCGAGCGGTACGCGCTCGAGGGTGAAGGGCGGCACGAAGGGCCGCTGCACCATCCGCCAGGGCGAGGTCGGGTAGAGGACGGGGGCGAGCAGAGCCGCCGCC
This sequence comes from Methylobacterium nodulans ORS 2060, assembly GCF_000022085.1. Lineage (NCBI taxonomy): Bacteria > Pseudomonadati > Pseudomonadota > Alphaproteobacteria > Hyphomicrobiales > Methylobacteriaceae > Methylobacterium > Methylobacterium nodulans. Next base: position 1,594,403 of record NC_011894.1, on the reverse strand, counting down.
ACGACGAGGCAGAGGATGACGATCCCGAACACCGCGCCCGGATGGCGCAGGAAGGTGGCAAGGGGGCCGCGCCTCATGGGGTGGCCTCGATGCGCGGGTCGACCACCCGGTAGATCACGTCGGTGACGAGGTTGAAGACGAGCACCATCGCGGAGGAGACGACGAAGACGCCGAGCAGGAGGTTGTAGTCGCGCTGGAGCAGCGCCTCGTACATCAGCCGGCCGATGCCCGGCCACGCGAACACCGTCTCGGTGAGGATCGCGCCGCCGACCAGGGTGCCGGCCTGGAGGCCCGCCAGCGTGACGACCGGCAGGAGCGCATTGCGCAGCACGTGCCGGCGCTGGATCACCCCCTCGGCCAAGCCCTTGGCCCGGGCGGTCTTCACGAAGTCCTGGCCGGCCACCTCCAGCATCGCGGCGCGGGTCATGCGGACATAGACCGCCATGAAGAACAGCCCGAGGGTCATGGACGGGAGCACGAGGTGGCGGGCGATATCGGCCGCGCGGGCAAGCCCCGCATGGCCCCCGCCCACCGTCTCGAAGCCGAAGGCGGGCAGCCAGTCGAGCCGCACCGAGAAGACAATGATCGCCATCAGCGACACCCAGAACAGGGGCGTGGCGTAGAACAGGAGCGCCAGGCCCGTGATGACGGTGTCCGACCACCGCCCCGCCCGCCGCGCGGCGAGCGCGCCGAAGAGCACGCCGAGCGTCAGCGAGATCAGGAAGGCGGTGCCGGTGAGGAGGAGCGTCGCGGGCAGCCGGTCGAGGATCAGCTGGCCGACCGGCATCTGCTGGCGCACCGAGTAGCCGAGGTCGAGGGTGAGGATGCTGCCGAGATAGAGCCCGAGCTGCGTCGGCAGCGGCTTGTCGAGCCCGAACTTCTCCTTGAGCTGCGCCACGTAGACCTCGTCGCCGGCGCCGGCCTCGCCGGCCATCACCAGGGCGGGGTCACCCGGCGCGAGGCGGATGAGGAAGAAGTTCAGGACCACGATGGCGAGGAGCACCAGGAGCCCCTTGCCCAGCCGCCGTGCGAGGAAGAGGGCCACGCGTCAGCGCTCGATCCAGGCGTCGCGGAACCCGTCGTTCACGCCGATGCCCGTGGTGACGAGGTCGTGCACCTTGCAGCGGGTGATGGTCGGGAACTGGAGTTCGAGCAGCCACGCCACGGGCGCGTCCTCGATCAGGGTCTTCTGGACGCTGTCGTACAGCGCCTGCCGGTCGGCCGGGCTCACCGCCACCGCGGCCTCCGCGAAGCCCTTGTCGACGGCGGGGTTGGAATAGCCCTCGACGTTGTTGAAGGGCGAGCCCTTGGCGATCTGCGAGGAGATGTAGTTGCGCGCGACCCCGAGCGCCGGATCGCCATACTGGTAGAGGTAGGTGAAGGCGATGTCGTAGTCCCAGTCCGAGGTCTTCTGGTTCCAGCCGGCGACGTCGGTGGCGACGATCTCCGTCTTGATGCCGACATCCTCCAGGTTCTGCTTCAGCGCTTCGGCCCAGCGCTGCCACGTCTCGCCATAGGGCACGGGCAGGATGCGCACCGTCTCGCCCTTGTAGCCCGATTGCTTGAGGAGGGCCTTTGCCTTGGCTGGATCGTAGGAATACTTGGCGAGGCTCGGGTTGAAGAAGCGCGTCGAGGAGGAGATCGGGCCGATCGCCGGCTTGCCGAGCCCGTTCCAGATCACGTCCTTCGCGAAGTCGCGATCGACCGCATAGGACACCGCCTGCCGGAAGGCCTTGTTGGCGGTGGGGCCCTGGCGGTTGTTGAGCCAGAGCCAGGAATGGGGGCCGAAGAACTCCCAGCCCTTGCCGGTCACGCAGGCGCCCTTCATCTGCGACAGGCGCGGCACGTCGAAATTCTCGACCGACCCGCCCGGCAGGATGTCGACCTTGCCGGTCTCGAAGGCGACCGCGCGCGAGGCGGCATCCGGGATCACGTGCCAGTAGATCTCGTCGAGATAGGGCCTGCCGGCGACGTGGTAGTTCGGGTTCTTCACGAGCCGGATGTAGGAGCCCTTCTTCCACTCCTTGAACATGAAGGGACCGGTGCCGATCGGCGTGTTGTTCGCCGGGTTGGTCTTGTAGTCGGTGCCCTCGTAGAGGTGCCTCGGGATCATCGGCAGCGAGCCGACCTCGAACACGCCGAGGAAGGGGCCGAAGGGCTCGGAGAGCGTGAACACCACGGTGAAGGGGTCGGGCGCCGTGACGCTTGCGACCTTGGCCATGTTGCTCCGCGCGCGCGGGAGGGTCTGCTTCACGAACTCGACCGAGAACAGCACGTCGTCGGCCGTGAAGGGCTTGCCGTCGTGCCAGGTGGCGTTCTTCACGAGCTTGAAGGTGTAGGTCTTGCCGTCCGGGCTCACCGTCCAGCTCTCGGCGAGGCCGGGCTTCGGCTCCAGGGTCTCGCTGTAGCGCAGCAGGCCCTCGTAGATGTTGCCCGCCACCATCTGGGTCGGGCCGTTCTGGAGCAGGCCCAGCATCAGCCCCGGCGGCTCGGGCTGGATCACCGCGTTGGCGATGCCGCCAGGCTTCGGCGCCTGCGCGAAGGCCGCGCCCGCCAGGGTGAGAAGCAATGCCGTCCCCACCACGAACTGCCTGATCATCTGCGCCCTCTCCGCTCGGTCGATCGCGTCACACCCGCCACGTCCTTTCGGGCGCGGGATGCGCGGGATCCCCTCTCCCGCACGGGAGGAGGGGATCCCTCCTGAACTGGTCAGCCCTTGTAGTCCGGGTCGCTGCGCTCCAGCATGCGCTTGAAGGCCTCCCACTCGGTATCGGCCAGCGCGCCCGACGCGACCTTCTCGCCGAAGGTGGCGTATTGGCCCGCGGTCTTGCGGGCGATGGCGGCCGAGGGCCGGACCAGGGGCGCGCCCGCGGCCTGGATCGCGAGCTGCGCCCGGCAGGACCGCTCCATGTTGTGCATCAGCTTGAACGCCTCGCCGACCGTGCGCCCGCAGGTGAGCAGGCCGTGGTTGCGCAGGATCATCACGAACTTGTCGCCGAGATCCGCCACCAGCCGCTCGCGCTCGTCGAGGTCGAGGGCGATGCCCTCGTAGGCATGGTAGGCGATGCGGTCCGTGAACTGCATGGACCATTGGTTGAGCGGCAGCAGCCCATCCTCCTGGCAGGAGACGGCGACGCCCGCCACCGTGTGGGTGTGGAGGACGCACATCGCGTCCTCGCGCGCCGCGTGGATGGCGCTGTGGATGGTGAAGCCCGCCGGGTTGATGCCGCTCCCGAACGGATCGTCGATCACCTGCCCGTCGAGGTCGACGGTGACGAGGTTGCCGGCCGTCACCTCCTCGAAGCGCAAGCCGTAGGGATTGATGAGGAAGCGGTGCTCCGGTCCCGGCAGGCGGGCCGAGATGTGGGTGTAGATACTGTCGTCGAGGCCGAGCCGGTGGATGAGCCGGTAGGCGGCCGCGAGGTCGATGCGGATGGCGGCCTCTTCGGGCTTAAGGGGTGACGGCATGGTCGAACCCTCCTTCGACGATCGGTGACGGCAGACTGGCGCGGCGGCCGGAGGGGATCAAGCCGAAAGTGTCGACAATCGACGCTTACCCGGTGCACACTCTGCCGCCGGAGGTGCCATGCGCCCGTTGTCCCCCCCTGTCGGCCTGCCCGTCCTGTCGGACAGCGACCTCGTGCGGCAGGTCGCCCGCCGGCTCACCGACGCGATCACGAGCGGGCAGCTCGCCCCGGGCGCCAAGGTGGCCGAGGCGGCGGTGGCGCGCGAACTCGGCATCAGCCGGGCGCCGGTGCGCGAGGCGGCACGGCTCCTCGAGAGCCAGGGGCTCCTGCGCGCCTGCCCGCGGCGCGGCTTCTTCGTGCGCGAGATCTCGCCCGACGACCTGGACGAGGTCTACGACCTGCGCCTGTGCATCGAGCGCCACGCTGCCGTGGAGGCATCCCGCCGCCTCACGCCCGCCTCCCGCGCGGCCCTGCGCGAACAGCTCGACGCCCTCTACGCCGCCGCCCACCGCGACGATGCGGCCCGCATCGTCGAGGCCGATTACCGCTTCCACCGGCTGATCTGCGAGATCGCCGGCAACGGACGGCTGCTGCGGGTCTTCGACGGGCTCGCCTCGGAGCTGAAGGTGGTGATCGGCCTGATCGGCCGGCTCTACGACGACCCCCAGGAAATCGCCCGCACCCACGAGCCGGTGCTCGCCGCCATCGAGGCGGGGCATCCCGAGCGCATCGTCGCGCATGTCGACCACCACATCGGGGTGGCGTGGCGCGAGGTCGGCCGGCTCGCACGCACCCTCTCCCCCGCCGAGGGACATCTTGCGGAGGACCGCAAGATGTCCCTCGGCTCCTGATCTCGCCGCATTCTCTTCGACGAACCGGAATCCACTTCGTCGGAAAATGCTTTGGGAGGCCCCATGAAAGCCGTCTACACCGAGGATCACCGCAGCCACGACCCGCAGTTCTTCCTGGTGCGGGGCCGCGTCACGCGCACGACCGAGCAGCCCGAGCGGGCCGACCGCCTGCTCGCGGGCCTGCGCGCGGGCGGCCACAGCCTGGTCGAGCCCCAGACATTCGGGCACGAGGCCCGCGCGCGGGTCCACGGCCCCGACTACCTCGCCTTCCTGGCGGAGGCCTGGGACGCCTGGGCGGCCCTCGGGGATGCGGCGCCCGAGATGGTCGCCAACATCCACCCGATGCGCGACGACGCGACCTATCCGGAGCACATCGTCGGCCGGCTCGGCTGGCACACGGTGGACACCGCCTGCCCGATCGGCCCCGGCACCTATGCGGCGGCCTGCGCGGCGACCGACGTGGCGGCGAGCACCGCGCAGCTCGTCATGGACGGGGAGGATGCGGCCTATGCCCTCTGCCGTCCGCCGGGCCACCACGCCTATCGCGACCGGGCGGGCGGGTTCTGCTTCTTCAACAACAGCGCGGTGGCGGCCGCGCTCCTGCGCACGCGGCACGCCCGCGTCGCGATCCTCGACGTCGACGTCCACCACGGCAACGGCACGCAGGGCATCTTCTACGCCGACCCGACGGTCCTGACGGTGTCGATCCACGCCGACCCGGCGCGGTTCTATCCCTTCGTCTGGGGCTATGCGCACGAGCGCGGCGAGGGCGCGGGGCTCGGCGCCAACCGCAACCTGCCGCTGCCCCTCGGCACCGGGGACGAGGGCTATCTGGCGACCCTCGACGAGGCGGCGCGGATCATCCGGGCCTTCGGGGCGAGCGCCCTCGTGGTGGCGCTCGGCCTCGACGCCTCGGTCTACGACCCGCTCGCGGGCCTCGCCGTCACGACGGAGGGTTTTTCCCGGATCGGGGCGGCGCTCGCGCGGCTCGGGCTGCCGACCGTCCTGGTGCAGGAGGGCGGTTATCTGTCCGAACATCTCGGCCCCAACCTCGCGGCGGTGCTGCAGGGGTTCGAGGCGGCGCGCTAGAGCGCTCCCCGCCGACCGGGAAGCGGCCCGCCCTCAGGCCGCCCGGCCCGTCGATTCCACGGTCGCCCGCTCGGCCTGCACCAGCACGTCGAGGGGGCGCCAGGGCTTGCGCATATAGACCGCGTGATCGGGCAGCGGCTGCGTGCGGCCCTCCGCCGAGGTGACGACCACCCGCACCTCCGGCCATTCCTGCTCCACCGTGCGGGCGAGCGTCGCCCCGTCCATTGCGCCCCCGAGCCGGACCTCCGTGAACACCAGCGCGACCTCGTCCGCATGCGCGCGGATCACGTCCAGCGCATCCTCGGCGGTCTCGCAGGCGATCACGTCGAGGTCGGTCTCTTCGAGGATCGCCGCCGCGAAGTCGCGCACGGATGCGTCGTCCTCCACCACCACGGCGATCGGACCGGCGGACGCAGTTCTGCCCATGATGCCTCCTGTCGCATTATGAAGATGTCGACCGTCGCCGACGGCTGGGCGAAGGTCTGGATCAGGGAAGGGGCCGTCGCGGCGGGCTGCCTGTCGGAACTCCGACCGGGATCAACGGCCGATCCGGTGGTTCGATCCTGGCCGCGGTGATCGTGCGATCAGACCCGCCCGGATGTTGCCGCTTTCCGCGCCATGCTGCGGCGCATTAACGGGCTGTTCACCTCGACAGTCGGAATGTTACGGTTCGATGAAAGCGTCGGGCGGCGCGGCGAGGGGCAGGCGCGCGGCGCCTCAACCCACGGGTGCTCGGGCGATGTGCCGCTTCCTCGCCTATCACGGCGAACCAGTCTATCTCGACGACCTCGTCTGCACGCCGACCCACTCCCTCATCCACCAGTCGCTCCACGCCGCCGAGGCGAAGACCGAGACGAACGGCGACGGTTTCGGCATCGGCTGGTACGGCGAGCGCCCCGAGCCCGGGCTCTTCCGCGACGTGCGGCCGGCCTGGTCCGATGAGAATCTGCGCAGCCTCGCCCGGCAGATCCGGGCCCGCACCTTCCTGGCGCATGTGCGCGCTTCGACGGGCACCGCGACGGCGCGCGCCAACTGCCATCCCTTCGCGTATGGCCGGCTGCTCTTCATGCATAACGGCCAGATCGGCGGCTATGGCCGCATCAAGCGGCGCCTGGAGGCGCTGATCCCGGACCACCTCTACGAGGCCCGGGCCGGCTCGACGGATTCCGAGGCGCTGTTCCTGCTCGCGCTCGCGAACGGCCTCGAGACGGATCCGGTGGCCGCCATGGCCGAGTCGGTGGCGGCGGTGCGCGGCCTGATGCGGGCGGCCGGCATTGAGGAGCCCCTGCGGCTCACCGCCGTGCTGAGCGACGGCGAGAGCCTGACCGCCTTCCGCTGGGCCTGCGACGGGCGCCCGCCGAGCCTCTACTGGCGCGAGACCGGAAGCGGGATCGTGGTTGTCTCCGAGCCGATCGACGGCTGCCGCGAGGGCTGGAGCGTGGTGCCGAAGGGCGCGACGCTGATCGCCCGGGCCGGCGAGCCGACTCGGGTCATTGCGCCCGAGGCCCCGGAGGGCCGCATCGCGGCCTGAGACGGTCCCCTGTCGCCCGCTCCCTCTGTCCCGGGCGCATGCAGCGGCAGCGGAAGGAGATCCGGGAAGGAGGACCGGGTTGAGAAAGGGGGAAGCGCGGCGACAGGCCCCCCGCTCAATGCGCCTCCTGCCAGTTCGTGGCGGCCTTGGCCTCGACGGCAAGCGGCACCCGGAGCTGCACCGCCGGGTGCGGCGCCTCCTCCATCACCCGGGCGATGATCGGCAGCGCCCGCTCCACCTCGTCGTCGGGCGCCTCGAAGACGAGCTCGTCATGCACCTGCAGCAGCATGCGCGTGGTGAGGCCCGCCGCCGCCAGCGCCCCCTCCATCCGCACCATCGCGCGCCGGATGATGTCGGCGGCCGAGCCCTGGATCGGCGCGTTGATCGCCTGCCGCTCCACCGAGGCCCGTTCCTGCGGGTTGTTCGAGCGGATCTGCGGATAGTGGCAGACGCGCCCGAACAGCGTCGTCACGTAGCCCTTGTCCCGGCAGGTCTTCTTGATGTCGTCGATATAGGCGCGGATGCCGGGGAACCGCTCGAAATACTGCTTGATGAAGGCCGCGGCCTCGCCCTGCGGGATGCCGAGCCGGTCGGCGAGGCCGAAGGCCGAGATGCCGTAGATGATGCCGAAATTGATGGTCTTGGCCCGCCGCCGCAGGTCGGGCGTCATCTGGTCGAGGGGCACGCCGAACATCGCCGAGGCGGTGGCCGCATGGATGTCGATGCCCGCCGCGAAGGCTTCGCGCAGCTGCGGGATGTCGGCGATGTGGGCGAGCAGCCTGAGCTCGATCTGGCTGTAATCGGCCGAGATCAGCTTGTGGCCCTCATCCGCCACGAAGGCCTGCCGGATGCGCCGCCCCTCCTCGGTGCGGATCGGGATGTTCTGCAGGTTCGGGTCCGAGGAGGAGAGCCGCCCGGTCGTGGTGGCGGCGAGCGCGAAGGAGGTGTGGACGCGGTTCGTCTCCCGGTCGGCATGCTCCTGGAGGGTGTCCGTGTAGGTGGATTTCAGCTTCGAGAGCTGGCGCCATTCCAGGATCTTCTTCGGCAGCGCATGGCCCTGGCCGGCAAGCTCCTCCAGCAGGGTGGCGGGCGTCGCCCATTGGCCCGACGGCGTCTTCTTGGCGCCGGGAAGCCCGAACTTGCCGAACAGGATGTCGCCGATCTGCTTCGGGGAGGAGACGGAGAAACTCTCGCCCGCCATCTCCTGGATCTCGGCCTCCAGCCGCGCCAGGGATTGCGAGAAATCGCCCGAGAGCCGGCTCAGCATGCCCCGGTCGACCCGAATGCCGCAGCTTTCCATGCGGGCGAGCACCGGTACCAGGGGGCGCTCCAGGGTCTCGTAGACGGTGGCGCGCCGCTCGGCGGCGAGCCGCGGCTTCATCAGGCGCCACAGGCGCAAGGTGACGTCCGCATCCTCCGCCGCATAGGCGGTGGCCTTGTCGAGGGGAACGCGGTCGAAGGTGACCTTGGTGCGGCCCGTGCCGGTGACATCCGCGAAGGTGATCGGCTGGTGCCCGAGATGGCGGCGCGCGAGCTCGTCCATGCCGTGCGAGCCCTTGCCGGCGTCGAGCACGTAGGAGATCAGCATGGTGTCGTCGTAGGGCCGCACCTCGATGCCGTGGCGGGCCAGCACCAGCCAGTCGTATTTCAGGTTCTGCCCGACCTTGAGCACGGCCGGGTCTTCGAGGAGCGGCTTGAGGCGCGCCCGCACGGCCTCCCAGGGGAGCTGGTTCGGCAGCAGCCCCTCGCCGAACAGGTCCTCGCTGCCGCGATGGGAGAGCGGGATATAGGCGGCGCGCCCCGGCGCGGTGGCGAGCGAGACGCCGACCAGATCCGCCCTGTGCGCGTCGAGGGCGTTGGTCTCGGTGTCGACCGCGAGCACGCCGGCCTCGGCGGCCTCCGCGACCCAGGCATCGAGCCGGTCGAGGGAGGTGATGGTCTCGTAGGCGTCGGTGTCGAAGGGCTTCACCGCCTCGGCGGCGCGGGCAGCGACCAGGCTGCCCGGCGTCGCCTCGACGGGCCCGCGGGGCTTGAGGGGCGCGTCCGGCAGGCCGAGATCGGCGAAGGGGTCGACCTCGGCGGCGGGCTGATCCCTGGCCTCGTCGCCGAAGAACGGGGTGACGTCGCTGCCGCCCTTCTCGTTGGCGTAGGACGCCGCGCCGCCCGGCAGCAGGGCCGGGTCGGGCTTCACCGCCTCCGGGTCGACATGCAGCAGCGAGGCGATGCGCCGCGTCAGCGTGTTGAACTCCATCGCCTTGAGGAAGCCGACGAGCCGATCCGGGTCGGGCTTGCGCAGGCGCAACGCCTCGAGCGGCACAGGCACCGGCACCGCCTCGTCGAGGGTCACGAGCCGTCGCGACAGGCGGGCCTGCTCGATATTGGCGAGCAGCGTCTCGCGGCGCTTGGGCTGCTTGATCTCTGCGGCCCGCTCCAGCAGGGCCTCCAGGCTGCCGAACTCCTTGATCAGCACGGCCGCGGTCTTGAGCCCGATGCCCGGCACGCCCGGCACGTTGTCGGAGGTGTCGCCGATCAGCGCCAGCGCATCGCCGATCTGCGCCGGGCTCAGGCCCTCCCAGCGCTCGACGATCGCCGCCGCGTCGAGGTTGCGCTCGGGCCGGTAGCCGGGCTTGCCCTGTTGGCCCGACTCGAAGTCGTAGAACCGCACGAGGTCGCCGACGAGCTGCATCAGGTCCTTGTCGGAGGACACGATGATGACGCCCGCGCCCCGCGCCTCCGCCTGCCGCGCATAGGTGGCGATGAGGTCGTCCGCTTCGTAGCGTTCGAGCTCGATCGGTTCGAGGCCGAAGGCCCGCACCGCCTCGCGCATCAGCGGCATCTGCCGCTTGAGGTCCTCGGGCGCGTCCGGCCGGTGGCCCTTGTAGTCGGGAAAAATCTCCTTGCGGAACGAGCCCTCCGACTTGTCGAAGACGATGCCGAGATGGCTCGGCTTCACCCCGGCCGCCCCCTCCTGCACGAACTGGGCGATCTTGGCGCAGAACAGCCGCACGGCGCCGGTGGGCAGCCCGTCCGAGGGCCGGAAGTTGTAGCGCTCCGGCTGGTTGATGGACTGGAAATAGGCCCGGAAGATGAAGGAGGATCCGTCGACCAGGAGCACCTGATCGCCGGGGCCGACGGGCTTCGTCTCGGGGGCGGAATCGGCGGTCATGCGGGGCGGCTCGGTTCCTGACACGGCCGCCCCTCCATAGAGCAGGTCCGCCCCCGACTGAAGCGAGGACCACCGGTCCGCCGCGGGCTCCTGCCGCGGCCCGTGTGGTGCCGGCACACCAGGTCGCCGGAAAGCGCGAGGGCCGCCGCCGCCGAGCCTTGACTTGACCGTGGCCTACAGGCTCGTCTCAGTCTCCAGCGACGCCCTTATCCCGGAGCGCGCGCCAGGCCGTCCCTCGCGGGGCGCCGCTTTCGCGCGCCCGCCCGAACCTCAAGGTCCGGCCATGCGCATGCCCCGTCTCGTCTTGCTCCTCGCCGGCCTTGCCGTCGCGGCCTCCCTGTCGCCGGCGCTCGCCCGCTCGGCCCGCCAGGAGGTCACCCCCGCCGAGGAGCGGGAATTCCCGTTCGACGCCGACATCCCCGGCTGCCAGGATCCGGGCGTGCTGGAGAAGGTCTCGACGCAGTTCGCCGAGAAGGAGTCCAAGTTCTGGAACTCCTCGCTGACGATCCTCAGCTTCGAGCGGATCGAGCGGACCGCGTGGCGGCCCTGGGGCCTCGACTTCTATCCCCGGCGCTTCTGCACGGCGGTCGCCACCACCTCGGACGGCGTGCGCCGCCGGGTGGACTACTCGGTGCGCGAGAGCCTCGGCATCATCGGCGCCACCTGGGGCGTCGAATTCTGCGTGCACGGCCTCGACCGCAACCTCGCCTACGCCTACGCCTCGGCGACCTCCTGCCGCGAGGCCCGGCCCTGATCCGGCGGGCGGCCCTCGCCGTCGCCCTGGCGCTGACGGCGTTCGGCGCGGCCGCGCAGGAGCGCGGCGGCGTTCCCGGCCGTTTCGACTTCTACGTCCTCGCCCTGTCCTGGTCGCCGACCTTCTGCGCGCTGACCGGCGAGCGGCGGGGCGATGCGCAATGCGATGCGGGGCGGCGCCTCGGCTTCGTGGTGCATGGCCTGTGGCCGCAATACGACCGGGGCTATCCTGGCGAATGCGGCGCCTTCCCGCGCTCACCCTCCCGCCAAGCCCTCGCCGAGGCCGAGGGGGTGTTTCCGACCGAGGGGCTCGCCCGCTACGAGTGGCGCAAGCACGGGACCTGCTCGGGCGAGGATCCGGCGCGCTACTTCCGGCTCACGCGCCGCGCCCGTGACGCCGTGACCATCCCGGAGCGCTTCGCCAGGCCCGCGGGCGACCAGCGGGTCGCCCCGATCGACGTCGCCCGGCTCTTCGTCGCGAGCAATCCGGGGCTTCGCCCCGACATGATGGCGGTGACCTGCCGCGCCGGCCGCCTCGAAGAGGTGCGGATCTGCTTCACCCGCGATCTGCGCGGCTTCACCGCGTGCCCCGAACTGGCCCGGCAGAACTGCCGGGCGGGCGAGGTCACGGTCGAGGCCGGGCGCTGAGCCGGGGCGCGCCGGAACACCCGCGCGCTCAGCGCTTTGGTCCGTCCCGAGGCCATCCCGGCCCGGGGCGGAGCCAAGGAGGGCGCGCATGCCGAACAACCAGAGCGACCGAGAGCCACCGGTGCCCGGCGGCGGGGTCTCGCCCACGACCGGAGCGGCGGGTGCCGCCCGCCGCGCGGTCCTCACGCCCGAGGAGCAGCGCGAACTCGACCGGCGCCTCGCCCGCCCCGAGGGGCCGCGCGCCGATGCGGGCCGTGCGCCCGATCCGGGCGATCTCCCGGGCGAGGCCGACGATGAGCGCGCGGCCTTCGGCACCCCCGGCAGCCCGGCGCAGAGTGGGGAGCATTCCTTCGGCGGGATGGGCGGCGACGGGACCACGCATTCGGGGACGCTGAGCGAGCCGGGCGGCACCGAGGCGAAGGCCGTGCGGATCGACGACGTGCCCCCCTCCGAGCGCGGCAATCCCGACGAGCTCGCCGGCCGCGACGACGACCGCTCCCGCAACCCGCGCCGGCGCGAGGATACGGGCCCGGGCGGCCACACGGTGTTCTCGAACGCCGCCCGCGAGGGCCGGGAATCGCCGCGGGATCCGCTGGCCTCGCCGGATGACCGCGCGGGCGCGAAGCGGGGCTGAGGCCCCGTCATCCCATCGTCCGGGTCAGGTGCAGAGAATCCCTTCCAGGCGGGAGGGGGACCCGCGCACCTCCCCCTGGGCGGATCAGCTCTCCGGCCACGCCGCCGAGTTGCGGCGCAAGCCCGTCCGCCCCCCCGGCCGTGCGGCCAGGATCATCATCATCTCGCCGATATTCTCCGGCGTGACCAAGCCGACGAGCCGCCCGAACCCGTCCGTCACGCCGACCGCCGGCAGGCGGCCCTCCTGCATCAGCCGCAGAGCGTCCTCCAGGGGCTGGCGGTCGCGCACGGTCGGGATGTCCGCGCGCATCACCTCCAGGACCGGCGCGTCCGGGCCGCGGTCGCGCAGGGCCCGGATCATGTCGTCGCGGGTCAGCACGCCCCGCAGGCGGCCCGCGCCGTCGACCACCGGGAATTCGTGCTGGGTGGTGGCGATGAGGCCCTGCACCGCGTCCTCCACCCGGCTGTTCGGGCCCAGGCTCTCGAAGCGGGTGATCATGGCGTCGCCGGCGAGAAGGCCGCGGGAGACCTGCCGCATCTGCACCGCATGCGCCTCCGAGGCCGCGCCCAGATAGACGAACAGGGCGATGAAGATGAGGAGCGGGTTGCCGCCGACGAGGCCGAGAAGGCCGAGCGCGAAGGCGACCGCCTGGCCGACCCCCGAGGCGATCTGGGTGCCGCGCGCATAGCCGAGCCGCGCGGCGAGGATCGCCCGCAGCACCCGCCCGCCATCCATCGGGAAGGCCGGGATCAGGTTGAAGCCGACGAGGAAGAGATTGACCCAGAGCAGGCGCTCGAACAGCGAGACGCCCGGATTCTCCACCTCCGCGCTCGGCGCGGCGGCTCCCAGCGCCAGGAACAGCAGGGCCGCGATGACGACGTTCACGGCCGGGCCGGCCAGCGCGATGACGAGCTCCTGGCGCGGATCCTCGGGGATGCGTTCGAGCCGCGCGACGCCCCCGATCGGCAGGAGCGTGATGTCGGGCGTCTGCACCCCGTAGCGCCGCGCCGCGTAGACATGGCCGAACTCGTGCAGGAGCACGCAGAGGAACAGGAGCACGATGTAGACGACGCTCTGCAGCGCCGCCCCCTGTCCACCCTTCGCGAAGGCCGCCGCCCCGATCCAGAGGAGGAACAGCAGGAAGGTGACGTGGACCCGGATCACGGTGCCCATCACCACGCCGAGCGGCAACGACCAGCTCATTCCAATCCCTCCCCGCGCCCATTCGAGCGCCGCTCGTGTGACAGCCGTGTGTCGCCCGCCTCGGGTCGCCAGCCTCAGGCGACCGGATTCTCCCGCGGCAGCGCCGCCGCCGCGGCCTCGGCCTTGAGGCGGCGGCGGTACTGGTTGGCGCCGATGGGGATCGCGCACAGATACGCGATGCTGACGACCGCAAGCGTCTCGAACGGGAAGCTGATGAACAGGCCGAAGCCCGCCACCGTGACGACGAAGATCGGCAGCACGTATTCCCGCGGCACCCGCTTGCCGATGGTCTTGCCCGCATAGGTCGGCACGGTGGAGATCACCAGGATCGCCAGCACCAGGATATAGGCGAGGGCGGCCGGGGCCAGCCCCGGCCCGAAGGTGAGGCCGAGGAAGTGGAGGTAGAGCGGCAGCAGCGCGGTCAGCGCGCCGGCCGGGGCCGGCATGCCGACGAAGTAATCCTTCTTCCACTCAGGCCGGTCGGGGTCGTCCAGCATCACGTTGAAGCGGGCGAGCCGCAGCGCCATGGCGATGGCGAAGATCAGGGCCACGATCCAGCCGAGCGACTTCAGGTGGTGGAGCGTGAAGCTGTACAGGATGAGCGCCGGGGCGCAGCCGAAATTCACGAAGTCGGCGAGCGAATCGAGTTCCGCCCCGAAGCGCGAGGTGCCCTTGAGCAGGCGCGCCACGCGCCCGTCGATGCCGTCGAGGACCGCCGCCACCACGATGGCGATGACGGCGGGCTCGAAACGCCCCTCGAAGGCGAGCCGCACCGCCGTGAGCCCGAGGCAGACCGCCATCAGGGTGATCATGTTGGGGATGATCATCCGCACCGGGATCGGCTTGAAGCGCCGCGGGCGGGGCTCGTTCGTCTCGGGCGCGAAGGGCGGGAAGAGATGGTCGTCCATGTCGCCTCCCTTAGAGCAGGATCCGTTCCACCGTGAACGGATCCTGCTCTCGGTTTTTGATTGTGCCGCATTTTCTGCGACGAACCGGTATCCACTTCGTCGGAAAATGCTCTAGGGCGCATCATGCCGCGCAAGGCTTTTCGCGGCCGGCCATGATGCAAGATCAGGAATGTAGGTGCGCCGCCGCGGCTGGCGCCAGGGCGGCGCGCCGCTCACACCCGGCGGAACTGGCGCACCGGGCCGCCGGGGCGAAGGTCGGCGAGCACCGTCTCGCCCGCGACCGCCTTCTGGCCGAGGCCCACCAGCACCCGCGATCCCGCCGGCAGGTAGACATCGACCCGCGAGCCGAAGCGGATCAGCCCGAAACGGTCCCCGACCACCAGCGCGTCGCCGGGCTTGACCCAGTCGACGATGCGGCGCGCCACGAGACCGGCGATCTGCACCACGCCGATCCGCACCGCCTCGCCCCCGCTCACGGTCTCGATCACGAGCCCGTTGCGCTCGTTGTCCTCGCTCGCCTTGTCGAGTTCGGCATTGAGGAAGAGGCCGGGCGTGTAGTTGATCTGGTCGATGCGGCCGGTGACCGGCACGCGGTTCACGTGGCAGTCGAACACGTTCATGAACACCGAGATGCGCAGCATCGGCTCGGAGGGCAGGTCGAGTTCGGAGGGCGGCACCACCGTGCTGATCAGGTTCACGCGCCCGTCCGCGGGCGAGACCACGAGGCCATCGCCCACCGGCACCACGCGCTCGGGATCGCGGAAGAAGTAGCAGACCCAGAGCGTCAGCAGGAAGAAGATCCAGCCCAGCGCCTGCACGTAGGCGCCCGTGAGCACCGTCAGCACGATGCCGATCGCGATGAAAAGGTAGCCCTCCTTGTGGATCGGCACGAGGACGCGGCGGATCGTCTCGAAGAGGTCGGTCATCAGCCTTCAGGCACTCCGGCAGGCGCGAGGTCGCGACGCGGATGGCAGGCGGCGCCCGTCCCGTCAATCGCCCGCGGCCCGGCGGGTGGCCATCCGCGCTCATCCTGAGCCGGTCTCCGCATGGCCGCGGCGATGGTCACGAAGTGATCCGGCCGTCAGCCGTCTCAATAGAAGCTGAGATGCGTGGAAGCCGCCCCGCGCCTCAGCATGAGGGGGCGGAGTGGCTGCCACGGAGGGAGCGCTCAGTCAGCCGGTTTCAACCGCCAGGGGCGGCAGCGCCGGTGGCAACTCATACCACCGAGGCCGGCTCCGGCGCCTTGGCGGGGGGCTGCTCCGGCAGGTCGCCGGGGTCGAGGTGCCGGCGCAGGCTCTCGCCCTCGCTCGATTCGGCCCGCTTGAGCGCCTCGCGGGCCGCGTCCGCCTCGCGCTGGCGGTTCCACATCGCCGCATAGACGCCGCCCCTGGCGAGCAGCGCCGCGTGGTCGCCGCGCTCCACGATCACGCCGCGGTCGAGGACGATGATCTCGTCGGCCCCCACCACGGTCGAGAGCCGGTGGGCGATGACCAGGGTCGTGCGGCCCCGGCTCACGCGGTCGAGGGCGTCCTGGATTTCGCGCTCGGTGAAGGAATCGAGCGCCGAGGTCGCCTCGTCGAGGACGAGGATCGGCGGGCCCTTGAGGATGGTGCGGGCGATCGCCACGCGCTGCTTCTCGCCGCCCGAGAGCTTCAGGCCGCGCTCGCCGACCGGCGTGTCGTAGCCCTCGGGGAGCCCCGCGATGAAGCGGTCGATCTGGGCGAGGCGGGCGGCCTCCCGCACCTCCGCCTCGCTGGCCTCCCAGCGGCCGTAGCGGATGTTGTAGCCGATCGTGTCGTTGAACAGCACCGTATCCTGCGGGACCATGCCGATCGCGGCCCGCAAGGAATCCTGCTGCACGCCCGCGATGTCCTGGCCGTCGATGAGGATGCGGCCCGATTGCGGCTCGTAGAAGCGGAACAGCAGCCGCGAGATCGTCGACTTGCCCGCCCCCGAGGGGCCGACCACCGCGACGGTGCGCCCGGCCGGCACCTCGAAGCTCACGCCCTTCAGGATCGGGCGGTCCGGGTTGTAGGCGAAGCGCACCTCCTCGAAGCGCACCACCCCTGAGCCGACCGCGAGCGGGGCCGCCCCCGGCCGGTCCGCGATCTCCGGGTTGCGGTGCAGGATGCGGAACATGTCGTCGATGTCGATCAGCGCCTGCTTGATCTCCCGGTAGATCATGCCCATGAAGTTCAGGGGCATCGAGAGCTGCACCAGCATCGTGTTGACGAGCACGAAGCCGCCGATCGTGGTCTTCCCCGCCATGATGTCGCGCGCGGACAGCCACATCACCACGGTCATGCCGGCCGTGAAGATCACCGCCTGGCCGGCGTTGAGAACGGCGAGCGAGACATAGGTCTGCGTCGAGGATTTTTCGTATTTCGCCATCGAGGCGTCGTAGCGGGCCGACTCGCGGCGCTCCGCCCCGAAATACTTCACCGTCTCGTAGTTCAGGAGCGAGTCGACCGCCTTGGTGTTGGCATCCGTGTCGGAGTCGTTCATCCGCTTGCGGATGGCGATGCGCCACTCCGTGGCCTTGTAGGTGAAGGCCAGATAGGCCGCGACCATGACGAGCACGACCAGCGAATAGACGAGGTCGAACTCGTAGGCGAGGATTCCGAGCACCAGGAGGAACTCGACGATGGTGGGCACCAGCGTCAGCACCATCAGGCGCGACAGTTCCTCGATGCCGTTGCGCCCGCGCTCCAGCACCCGCGTGAGGCCGCCGGTCTTGCGCTCCAGGTGAAAGCGTAAGGACAGGCGGTGCATATGCGTGAAGGTCTGGAGCGCGAGGCGCCGCACCGCGTGCATCGCCACCTTGGCGAAGAGCCCGTCGCGCATCTGGGTGAGCAGCGCCATCGCCACCCGCGACAGGCCGTAGAGCCCGATGAGCAGCATCGGTGCGGCCCAGAGGCCGGTCGGCACCGCGCCGTCCTTCGCCCCGGTCGCGGCGACGAGCGCATCCGTCGCCCATTTGAAGGTGAAGGGCGTCACCATGGTGACGCCCTTGGCCACGAGCAGCAGGCCGAACGCCGCGAAGACGCGGCGCTGCAGGTCCGGGCGACCGTGCGGCCAGAGATAGGGCCAGAGGCGGCGATAGGTCTCGACGAGGCCGGGCCGCTCCGAGGCCCCGCCCGCCGGAGGAGTGTCTTTCATCACGACCGGGTCTCGGGAGGAGAAGAGCCCCGCATATAGGCCCGATCGGTCGGCGGCGCACCCGCGCGCGCTGCAAGCCCGGCGGGTGGCTCCGTCAAGGCTCGGCCTTGCTCAGCGGTCGGCCTTGGCGCCCGCGGTGGTGAGCTCGAGGTAGCGCCGCGTCGTCGGCTTGACGAGGTCGGCGACAGTCTGGGCCATCGCCAGTTCCTCCTTCAGCGATTGCTGGAAGCCGGAGAGCGCGCCCGTCTGGCCGGCGGCTTCCGCGATGGTGATGAGCGAATCGTAGGCCGCCGCCTCGTAGTTCTCGAAGGCGCGGTTGGCGAAGGCGTTCTTCAGGATCTCGTCCTGGGCCGGCGTGTGGGCGAGCGCCGCGAGGTTGCCCATCAGGCCGAGCACGCCCTCCTTCAGCGCCGAGGGTTTCTCGCCGAGAGCCGCGAGCGCCTGCTCCAGCCGGTCGCGCTGGCCATGCGTCTCGGTGATGTGGCGGCGCAGGGCCGCCTCCATCTCGGGGTAGCGCTCCAGGCGCTCGACCTGCCGCTCCATGATCTGCAGGGCCTGGAGTTCGAGCGCGTGGGTGTTCTTGAGCGCGGTCACATAGAGCGACCGGAGATCTTCGGCCATCGGTCATCCTCTCGAGGGCGGGGCGAAACGGTGGCCCAACGCGCGGGACGGGAGAGGGTTCTCGAAAACACACGGACCAAGGATGAGCATCAGCCGGGGCACTCGGCCGTCCCGCGGCACCACCCCGATGTCGCCGGCATGCTCCTTCGGCGCCGTGCGCCGGGGCAAGTCCCGTGAGGCCGCGGAGGTTTCAGGCCATCGAGCCGGGGGCGGCGATGCGGTCGCGCGGGCCACCGCACAGGAGGGTGCGCTCATGCGCGACGAGGTCCCGTCCGCATTTCAGGGCGCGGTGGTAGCGGCGGGCCGCGACCTCGTCCTGGATGGCGAGCAGGTAGGGGGCCGCGCTCGGCATGGCGCGCAGGATCTCGGTCGATTGGCGCACCAGCAGGTCCTCCACCTCGGCGGGGTTGTCGGCGAGGTAGATGACCTGGAGCGTCACGCAGAGGCGCTTGGCCGCCGTGTCGGCCTCGCTCTCGCGGATGATCTCGCTCTCGCGCAGGAAGCGGCACTGCGTCTCGATCAGCAGATCGGCGGCCCGGTCGCCGTTGCGGATCGCCGCGCCGTTGATGATCAGGCGCTCGTGCGGCTTGAGGGTGATGCGAAGCGGCATGGCGGCGTCCTTCCGCGAATCGCCGGCATCCTCGTCGCGAAGCGTTAACGGTCTCGGAAAAGCACGGAGTTCGCGGGATCGGGGCGCCCCGGCGACCGCGTCGTCAGCGCGCTCAGAGGGCGCCGGGCCGCTTCAGCTCGATCTCCACGAAGGCGATCGGATGGTCGGAGCCGTTCATCACGTCGTGGCGGATGCCGGCAGGGCGGCGATAGGCCTGCCCCTGCGCGAGCGTGGTCTCGGTGACGGCCGTGCCGTCGTAGACCCGCAGGATCCCGGGCGTGACCATCACGATCACGTAGGGCCAGCCGTGCTCGTGCCAGCCGGTGACGGCGCCCGGGGGGAAGTCCCAGCGGGTGATCCGCACCGCCTCGTCGTCCTGCTGGACGGTCGGCACCGCCGGGATGGTGCAGGCGAAGGCCATCGGGCCTCTCCTTCGCAAGTCGGGCGCACGCGCACGACAAGGCCCGCACGCTCACGCGGCGGACCTCGTCGCGAGGACCGTGAGATGTCCCGCCGAAGCGGGGGGCGCAGGCTTACGCGGCGCCGACCGGGCTCGACGCGGGGGCCGGAGCGGCCGGGCGGCGCGGCGAGACGGGACGGGCCTTGGGCTTCGGCGCGGCGATCAGGCCCTCGCGGATCGCGGTCTTGCGGGCCTGCTTGCGGGCGCGACGGACGGCCTCCGCCTTCTCGCGGGCCTTGCGCACGGACGGCTTCTCGTACGCCTTGCGCTGCTTCATCTCGCGGAAAATGCCTTCGCGCTGCATCTTCTTCTTGAGCACGCGAAGCGCCTGATCGACGTTGTTGTCCCGAACGAGTACCTGCAAGGGTGTGTCCTCTAGAATTCGATCATCCTGGTGGCCGGCCGTCGGCCGTCCTGCGAGACGCCCGCGAACCGGAATGCGCCCCGGGCCCGGCCGTTCCGGGCCGGGAGGGGCGCAGGTCGCGATTGCCGCAAAGGCCGGCGCACACGCTGCGCCTGGCTGGGCCCATACACCAGTTTCGGCCGATTTCCAACTGGTGCCGCGGCCAGGCTTTCGAATTTCGCCGCGCCGGCGGCGGTTCGGTCCCGATCGGGCCGCCTTCCTGGGTCGGAGCGCCGGCCTGGGTCGGGCCGCCGGATGTCAGGCATTCGCCTGGATGAAGTTGCGCACCAGCGGATAGGTCTGGTTCTCCCATTTGCGGCCCGAGAAGACGCCGTAATGACCGACGCCGGCCTGCAGGTGATGGCGCTTGCGGAACGGCCGCAGGCTGCTGCAGAGGTCGTGCGCCGCCATGGTCTGGCCGACGGAGCAGATGTCGTCGCGCTCGCCCTCCACCGTCATCAGTGCCGTCCTGCGGATGGCGCGCATGTCGATCGGCGCACCGCCATAGGTGAGTGAGTTCCGGGCGAGCGTCGCGTCCTGGAACACGGTCTTCACGGTCTCCAGGTAGAACTCGGCGGCCAGGTCGAGCACGGCGAAGTACTCGTCGTAGAAGCTCTCGATCTGCGCCGCCTTGGCCTCCTCGCCATGCGCGAGGTGCCAGAACAGGTCGACATGGCCGTGCATGTGGCGGGCCGCGTTCATCGACATGAAGGCGAAGAGCTGCATGAAGCCCGGATAGACCCGGCGGCCGGCCCCGGCATGGCGGCGCGGCACGGTGGCGATCAGGTTGCGCTCGAACCAGTCGATGGACCGGGAGGTGGCGAGTTCGTTGACCTTGGTCGGATTGATGCGGGTGTCCACCGGCCCGGCCATCAGCGTCATGCTGGCCGGATGGGCGGCGTTGCGCGATTCGGCCATCACGGCCGCCGCGGAGAGCGCCTGGACGCAGGGCTGGCAGACCGCGACGAGATGCGCCCCCTCCCCGATCGTCTCCAGGAACCGGACCAGGTGGCCGACATAGTCGTCGAAGCCGAAGCGGCCGGCCGAGAGCGGCACGTCGCGGGCATTGTGCCAATCGGTGATGTAGACGTCGTGATCCGCGAGCAGGGTGCGCACGGTGCTGCGCAGGAGCGTCGCGAAATGGCCCGAGAGCGGCGCCACCACGAGCACGCGCGGTTGCTCGGAGGCGATGTCCTTGCGAAAGCGCAGCAGCGTGCCGAAGGGCGTGCGCAGCACCGGCTCCTCGGTCACCGGGACCTCGCCGTTGCCCGCCCGTACGCTGGCGATGCCGTAGGCGGGTCGCAGATGGGTGAGGCCCGCGCGCATCATCATGCGGGCGGCGGCGGCCACCCAGCTCGCCGGCTCCACGGAGCCGGCCTGCAGCCATGGCGCGACGCCGCCGTGCAGGAGGCGCCCCCACGAGCGGGTGCCGGCTGCGAGACCGGACTGAAACTCGAAGAGATCGTAGAGCATCAGCCCGAGGGCTCCCCCGCTTACGCTGGGCCCGGCACGTCCGCCCACGCTGAGACCGTAAGGCAACGCTCGACAGCCCGCGATTTGACTTTTGTTGAGTGGGATGCCGGGCCCGGGCGCCCAGCGACCCCGCCCGTGACTTTCGGGCATGCGACAGTCGTGCCAAAGAGACCGGATGCCGGCCGGATGGCGCCGGCCGCAGGCCGCCCTATGCTCCTTGCGGGAGGCCCGACCGGCACGAGTCTTGGATCTGCCGACTCCTGGATCTGCCGACGCGGTTAAGCGGGCCTGGCCGGGTTCGCGGGGGAGGATGCGCATGGCCGAGGCCACGCTCACGGTATCGAGCCGGAACTATTCGTCGTGGTCGCTGCGCGGCTGGCTGCTGTGCCGCATGGCGGAGCTCGACATCGCGGTCGAGGTGCTGGGCGGCGGCGACGCGGCGAGCCGCGCCGAGCTGCTGCATCTCTCGCCCTCGTTCCTGGTGCCGCGCCTGACCCACGGCCCGGTGCGCGTCTGGGACGTGCTGGCGATCGCCCAGTACCTCATCGAGTGGCGGCCCGAGGCGGGCCTCGTTCCCTCCGACATCGTCAAGCGCGCGTGGTGCCGCTCGATCGCCGGCGAGATGCATGGCGGCTTCATGAATCTGCGCTCGGCGCTGCCGATGAACCTGCGGGCGCGCTACACGGATTTCAGGCTCTGGGGCGGCGCCCAGTCGGACATCGCGCGCATCCTGGAGATCTGGGAGGAGGCGCTCGCCGCGAGCGGCGGGCCGTTCCTGTTCGGCCCGACCCCGACCATCGCGGACGCCATGTACGCGCCCGTCTGCACCCGCTTCGTGACCTACAATGTCGACCTGCCGCGCCGCTGCGCCGCCTACCGCGACCACATCATGGCCTGGCCGCTGATGCAGGAATGGATCGCCGAGGCCGAAGCCGAGCCCGACGAGATCGAGGAGCTCGACATGGAGTTCTGAGCGCTGGGGTGCACAAGACCGCGCGCCGCCCTGCGGTCAACCGGTCGATCCCGCCGCCCTCAGATGTCCTCGAACCACTCCACGTTCCCGTCGGCGAGGCTGTAGCGCGCCGCCACGATCCGGAGCCTGCCCTCGCGGAGCCCATCCTGAACGACCGTGCTCTGCGTCTTGAGCCGCGCCGCGACGCGGCGGGCATTCGAGCGCACCGACGCGTCCAGGAGGTCGCCCGGCTGGCCCCGGGCCGCGAGGACTGCCGGGATGATCGGCTGGACCATCTCGCCGATGACGCCCGGGAAGGTGGCGTTGCGCTCCACCACCTCGACGGCGGCCGCCACCGCCCCGCAGGATTCGTGTCCGAGCACGACCACCAGTGGGCAGCCCAGCACCCCGACACCGTACTCGATGCTGCCGAGCGCGGCGGTATCGACCGTGTTGCCCGCGTTGCGGACGATGAACAGCTCGCCCAGGCCGCGCCCGAACAGCAGCTCGGGCGGAACCCGGCTGTCCGAGCAGCCGACGAGGACGCAGAAGGGCGCCTGACCGCGCGCGAGCTCGACGCGCCGCTCGCGGCCCTGCTGGGCCCGGTAGGGGGCATCGGTGCGGAAGTCCTCGTTGCCCGTCTTGAGGAGCTGGAGCGCCTGATCGGAGGTCAGCGTGGTCTTGGGAACCGGGCTGCCCGCGCCGACCGCCTGCAGCGGCCAGAGGGCGCCCGCAGCCGCAGCGGCGGCGCCAGCCAGAAAGGCGCGCCGGCCCGGATGGGACGGGCTCGCGCCGCCGCAGCACCTGCACGAGATCCTCAGCATCGGGCGCTCCTCCTTGGCTCGGGCCGGATTCTGCGTCCCGCCCTGCCGTCAACGCGCGGAGCCGCGCGGCGCTCCGCGGCCAAGCCCCCTATGGCCGGCGCGCCTGCTGCTGGATCAGCGGAGTGATGCGGCGGACCGTGACGCGGCGGTTCTCGCGGGATGCTTCCTGCGTGTTCACCTTCAGGTACTGCTCGCCGTAGCCCTGCGTCGTCAGGTTTTCCGGCGGAACCCGGAAGTCGCGGGTGAGCACCGTCGCCACCTCCTGCGCCCGGCGGTCGGAGAGCGAGAGGTTGTCGACATCATTGCCCACCGCGTCGGTATAGCCCTCGATCAGGAACACCTCCTGCGGGTTGCGCTGCACGGCGCGGCCGATCGCTTCCGCGATCACCGCGAGGCGCCGGGCCTGGTCCGGCGCGATCTGCCAGGAGCCGCTGTCGAAGGTGATGGTGTCGATGTCGACGCTGCGCATGCGGGCGCGCAGGGTCGGGCTGTAGCGCACCTCGTCGAGGGTGTAGCGGCGCTCGACGGGGGCGACGGGCGGCGCGGTCAGGGCCTCGTAGATCAGGCCCTCGTCGGCCCGGTCCGCCTCCACGACGTAGCGCTCGCGCGGGATGCGGATCTCGGGGGGCGGCAGCACCACGATGTCGCGCTCGACCGGACGCGGGCGGCCCTCGAAAGTATTGTCGATCAGCACGACCTCGCGCCCGTCGCGGGCCCGGCGGGTGCGGCGCAGGAGGCGGCCCTCCTCGTCCACCACGGTGACGATCTGATCGCCCCCAGGCCGGTCGATGATGGTGACGACCTCGGATCCCCGCCGCTCGATGCGGGCGTCGCGGTCGAGCTCGCGGAACCGCTCGGTCTCGTCGTGGCGGATGAAGTAGCGCTCGTTGTCGCGCACGATCACGCGGCCGGGCTCGCGGATATAGAGACGGCCGCCCTCGTTGTATTCGCGGCGGGCCCGGCGCACCTCGTCGTAGCTGCGCACGTCCATGTCGCTGCGCCGGAATCCGCCCGGCACGAAGTCCGGATCGTCGCGGCGCTCGCCGCCCGGGATCCGGTCGCGCCGGTCGAGGTCGCGGCCCTCGCGCCCCGGCCCGGGCGGAACCGCGCCGGGGCCGCCGGCCGGCGGCAGGGCTTGGCCGGGGGAGACTTGGCCGGGGGAGACTTGGCCGGGGGGGACTTGGCCGGGTGATACCTGGCCGGGCGGTGCGGCGGGAGCCGGCTGGCCCGGCTGCGGACGGTTCTGCGTGCCGGACGGCGGCACGGGCGTGCCGGGAGACACCGCGGGAGCACCGGCCGGCGGTGCTTGGTTCGGCGCGGCCTGCCCGGGCAGCGGCTGGCCGCTCGGCGGGTGGCCGGCCGCTCCGGGCGGCGCGGTGGGCGTGCCGGGCTGGCCCGGCCGGGCCGGCGGCGCCTGCGGCTCGGCGGGAGGCGCCGGGGAACGGGCGGGCTCGTTCGGCGCAGGCGGGGTCGGACGCGCCTGGTTCGGCCGCTCGGGGCCGGCCGGCGGGCGCGGCGCCTCGGGCTGGCGCGCAGCCGGCGGCTCGGGCGATCGCGGCCGCTCCTCGCGGGGAGCCGGCGCCTCGGGCGTGCGCGGCGGCGTGGGCCGTTCGGGCTGGCGGGCGGCGGGCGGCTCGGTCCGGGGACGCGCCGGCTCGGGGCGCTCGGCGGGTTCCCGCTCGGGCCGCGGGGCCGGGCGCTCGGCCGGAGGAGCCGCCCGCTCGCGGGGTTCAGGAGCACGCTCGCGCGGCTCGTGACGCTCACGCGGCTCCGGACGCTCGGCAGGGCGCTCGCGGGTATCGGGACGCGAGGCTGGCCGCTCCCCGCGCTCGGCGGGCGGGGCGGCGCGTTCGCGCGGCTCGGGCCGCTCGCGCGGCTCCGGACGCTCGGCCGGCGGCCCGTGCTCGGGCCGCGCTCCGCCCCCGGGCCGCTCGCCGCGCTCCGGAGGGGCCCCGCGTTCCGGCGGCCCCCCAGCCTGCGCGACCCGGACGGTGTCCCGGAGGCCCGGTTCGGCCCGGCCCGGCATGGGCTGCAGCATAAGGGCGGGCAGGATCGTCCCGGTCAGGAGCAGCGCGCGGACAGCCCGCATCATCTCACCTCAGGTCAAGTTTCGGTCCAGACGAACTGCCAACCTCGCGTTTGGTTCCAGGGCCGCCGGCACGGCTCCCGCCCAAAATAGAAACTGAGGTGCGTGGAAGCCGCCCCGCTCCTCATGCTGAGGCGCGGGCGATCGCAGATCGCACTGGCGATCGAAGACCGCGCAGGCTGCCTCGAAGCACGCCTGACCGCTCATCCCATCCACCGGAGCCTCGGACCATCGTTCAGGGGTGCTTCGAGGGCCGGCTCCGCCGGCCACCTCAGCATGAGGGCCGGGGTTGGCTGCCACGGAAGGAAGTACTCGTTCAGCCGGTTTCGTCCGCCAGGGTCGGCGCAGCCAGTGGCGAACTCACACGCACACCCCGGCGAGGAGGCTCACCCCTTGTCGCGCAGGAGCCGCGCGCGGTCGCGCTGCCAGTCGCGCTCCTTGGCGGTCTCGCGCTTGTCGTGCAGCTTCTTGCCCCGCCCGAGGCCGAGTTCGACCTTCGCCCGGCCACGCTCGTTGAAATAGATCTTGAGCGGAATGACCGTGTAGCCCTCGCGCTGGGTGGCGCCCAGGAACTTGTTGATCTGGCGCCGGTGCAGCAGCAGGCGGCGGGGTCGCTTGGTCTCGTGATTGAAGCGGTTGGCCTCGAGGTATTCGGGGATGTAGGCGTTGAACAGGAAGAACTCGTCGCCCGAGGGGCCCGCATAGGCCTCCCCGATCGTCGCCTTGCCGCCGCGCAGCGACTTCACCTCGGTGCCGGTGAGCGCGATGCCCGCCTCCACCGTGTCGGTGATCTCGTAGTTGAAGCGGGCCTTGCGATTGTCCGCAACGATGCGGCGGCCGGGATCCGGTTTGCGGGCCATTGACGGGCTCTTCTCTGGCGCCGGCGGTTCAGGCGTCGACGAGGCCGGCGTGGCGCAGGGCGGCGTCGACGGCGCGGCGGGTCCCCTCCCCCACCGGGACGAGCGGCAGACGCACCTCCTCGCCCATCAGGCCGAGGCGCGCGAGCGCGTACTTCGCGGGCGACGGATTCGTCTCCGCGAACAGGTTGGTGTGCAGCGGCATCAGCCGGTCCTGGATCTGCAGCGCCGTCCGGTACTCGCCCGACAGGCAGGCCTCCTGGAAGTCGGCGCAGAGGCGCGGCGCCACGTTCGAGGTCACCGAGATGCAGCCGTGGCCGCCATGCGCCATGAACCCGAGCGCCGTCGCATCTTCGCCAGAAAGTTGGATGAAGCTTTCGCCCATCGCTTGGCGCTGAAGGCTGACGCGGGCCACGTTGGCGGTGGCATCCTTCACCCCGGCGATATTGGGCAACTCATAAAGCCGCTTCATGGTGTCGACGCTCATGTCGATCACCGACCGGCTGGGAATGTTGTAGATCAGGATGGGAATGCCGATCGCGTCGTTCACCGCCTTGAAGTGCTGGTACAGCCCTTCCTGGGTCGGCTTGTTGTAGTAGGGCGTGACGATGAGGACCGCGTCCGCCCCGGCCTTCTCCGCATGACGCGCGCGCTCGACCGCCTCTGCGGTGGAATTCGAGCCGGCGCCGGCGATGACCGGCACCTTGCCACCGGCCTCGTCGATGCAAGCCTCGACGACCCGGTCGTGCTCGGCATGGCTGAGCGTCGGGCTCTCGCCGGTGGTGCCGGTGGGCACGAGGCCGTGAGTGCCGTTCTCGATCTGCCACGCCACGAAGGCCCGGAAGGCGGCCTCGTCGAAGGTGCCGTCCCGGAACGGCGTGACGAGGGCGGTGAACGAGCCTCTCAGGCGCTGCGAAATCGACGTCGACGTCATGCGGATGGTCCTCGCCCGGTCGGGGCTTCTGCGGCTGTCCCGTATCGCCCGACACATAGGCTGTCGCCCGGCCGGGCGCAAACCGCAAAACCTACGGTTAATGCCTTCTTAAGGCGGCGCTTCCACGATGGCGTGTCCGCTCTCGCCTAGGAGACCGACGACCATGCAGCTCCCGGCCCGACGGCGCCGCCTCGCGGTCCTCACGCTCCTCGCCTCCGGAACCGCGCTGGCCGCCCTCTGCGGTCCCGCCGTGCGGGCGGCGGATCCCGAAGGCGAGGGCGCCGGCGCCGCCCGGGTCCAACCGGCCGCCGCGGAGGGCGCGGATCTCGCCGGCACCTTACGCAGCACGGCCGGCCCCGAGGAGCCCGCCTCCCGTCCGGCCGGGTCTTCCCCGGACCAGCCCCTGCCCGCCGCGGCCTCGGCCTATGCCTCGGCGGATCCGGAGATGCGGATCCCGTTCCCGGCCCCCGACGCGGCCGTGACCCCGCCGGCCCCGCCGGCCCCGAACGTGCCGGATCCGGGCCGCCCGACTCCGGCGGTGGACATCGACGCCCCGGCCCTGCGCAGCGCCATCGATGCCTATCGGCGCGGGCAGGTGGAGGAGGGCGACCGCCAGCGGGACGCCTTCGCGGATCCGGCCGTGCGCATGCTGCTGGACTGGGTGGCGATCCGGGCCGGCGCCGGGATCGGCTTCGAGCGGGTCATCGGCTTCATCCGCGACAACCCGGACTGGCCGGTCGGCAGCGTGATCCGGCGGCGGGTCGAGGAGGCGCTGCTGAGCCAGCGCAAGGCCCCGAGCGTCGTGCGGGCCTATTTCGCCACGCGCCGCCCCGCGAGCCCGCCCGGAAAATTCGCCCTGGCGCTGGCCCTGAAGGCCGACGGCCTGACCGAGGATGCCGCCGCCCTCGCGCGCGACCTGTGGCGGCAGGACAGTTTCGGCCGCACCCTCGAACTCAAGGTCCTGGACGCCTTCCCGGGCGTCCTCACCGAGATCGACCACCGCGCCCGCATGGAGCGGGCGCTGATGAAGGAGGACTGGGAGGCGGCCGGCCGCGCCGCCACCTATGCGGGCAAGAGCTACGGCACGCTGGTGCGGGCGCGGCGCGCCGTCGAGGCCAAGGCCTCGAACGCCCAGAGCATCCTCGATGCGGTCCCGCCGAGCCTGCGCGGGGATTCCTCCTATCTCTTCTCCCGCGCGCAGTTCCTGCGCCGGATCGACAAGCCCGCCGAGGCGGCGGCGGTGCTGCTGAGCGCGCCCCGCAACCCGGAGGTGCTGGTCGATCCCGACGAATGGTGGATCGAGCGCCGCATCGTCGCGCGCAAGCTCCTCGACCTCGGCGACGCGAAGACGGCCTACGCGGTGGTGGCCGGGCACAGCGCGCGGGCGGTGGAGAAGCGCATCGAGGCGGAGTTCCACGCAGGGTGGATCGCGCTGCGCTTCCTCAACGACGCAGCCCTCGGCGCGAAGCACTTCGCGGCTGCCGCCGAGGCGGCCGAGACGCCGATCTCGATCGCGCGGGCCACCTACTGGCAGGGCCGGGCCGCCGAGGCGATGGGCCAGGCGGCGGAGGCCCGGACCTTCTACGAGCGGGCCGCCGCCCAGCCGATCGCCTATTACGGCCAGCTCGCCCGGGCCAAGCTCGGCCAGGGCACCCTCGCCCTGCGCATGGCCGGCACGCTCGAAGGCGCGGCCCGCACGGCCTTCGAGGAGCGGCCGGTGATCCGGGCCCTGCGCATCCTCGCGGCGGCCGGGATGCGGGAGCAGGCGCTGCCCCTCTACATCGACCTCGCGCAGCGGCTGAGCGACCCGGCGGAGCTGAACGCCCTTGGCGACGTCGCGGTGGCGGACAACGACCCGCGGGCCCTGGTGGCGCTCGGCAAGGTCGCGGTGCAGCGGGGTCTCCCCCTCGACCGCCACGCCTATCCGGTGAACGGCATCCCGGCCTACGAGGCCTTCTCGGCGGTGCCGCAGGTGGAGAAGGCCATGGTCTTCGCCATCGCCCGCCAGGAGAGCCAGTTCGATCCGCGGGCGCAGTCGAGCGTCGGCGCGCGGGGATTGATGCAGATGATGCCGGCGACGGCCCAGCGCACCGCGCGCCGGGTGAGCGCCGCCTTCGATGCCGCGCGCCTGCTCAGCGACCCGGCCTACAATGCCCGCCTCGGCCAGGCCCATCTCGGCGAGCTGATGGAGGATTGGCGCGGTTCCTACATCCTGGCCTTCGCCTCCTACAATGCGGGCGGCGGCAACGTGAAGAAGTGGATCGACGCCTACGGCGACCCCCGCGACCCGAAGGTCGACCCAATCGACTGGGTGGAGCGCATCCCCTTCACGGAGACCCGCAACTACGTGCAGCGGGTGACCGAGAACCTGCAGGTCTACCGCAACCGGCTGGACGGCAAGAGCGCGCTCCTGATCCAGGACGACCTGCGCCGCGGCACGCGCTGAACGCGCGCGGATCCCGACGAAGTCGCCGGGTCCACGAACCGTGGTGCCGAGGGTTCGGTGGTCCTGCCGAACCGCCCGATCCCGTGCGCGATCTCAATCGCAAACGCACCCTCCTCGGGGGCGGCATTCCGCATGGCGTCTCCTGAGGCTTCATCCGTCAGGATCGGCGCAGCTGGTGGCGAACTCAATCGAAATCCACGGTCGTGGAGGCCCCGACGGCCCTCAATCGAAACACCCGACGGCCCTCAATCGAAACAGAGGAGCGTGGAAGCCCCACGCTCCTCTGAGACGATCATCAGTCGTCACGCCCGGCCATCGCCCGCTCTCCCTGTCCCGGG
This sequence comes from Methylobacterium nodulans ORS 2060, assembly GCF_000022085.1. NCBI lineage: Bacteria > Pseudomonadati > Pseudomonadota > Alphaproteobacteria > Hyphomicrobiales > Methylobacteriaceae > Methylobacterium > Methylobacterium nodulans. Next base: position 1,564,990 of record NC_011894.1, on the reverse strand, counting down.
CGCATGCGGCGGCAGCGGAATGCGACCCGGGATCCAGCACAAGACGTCGCGCAGCGACCGCTCGTCAGCCACGCTGGAGGCAACCGGAGCCGCTTCGCGGCGAGTCCTCATGCTGGTTCCCGGATCTCCTTCCGCTGTCGCTCCAGTCGTCCGGGAAAGGGCGGGGAACTTGTGATCCGGTCTTCGATCCTCCGGAAACCGGATCAGCTCCCCCGCCCCTCTCCCGCTCCGGAGAGGGAGGCGGGAGGGCGCGGCCGCGCCGCACCAAGCAGGCAGCCAGCCACGTAGGGGATGAGCAGCAGGGCCGCGGTCTCGACCCAGAGCCCGGCCCGGCCGGGGACGAGCTCCGCGGCGGCGACGGCCGCGACCACAGCGGCGAGCGCCAGAACCGCGAGGGCGGCGAGGCGCGCCGCACGCCCGCTCGGCCGATGCATCAACCATCCGGTTGCGATCCCGAGGGCGAGCGCCGCCAGGCAGGCGGGCCAGAGGGCGGCGAGCAGGACCGACATCGCGGCGCTCAGGAGCGGAGCGCGAAGGCGACGGCCCGGCGCTGGGCGTCGCCCGAAACGGCCGCCACGCGATCGGCCGGAACCCCGGCCTTCAACAGGTAGTCGACGATCGCGGCAGCGCGGCGCTGCGGGAGGGTCACGTCGGGCATCTCCGGCTCGGGGACCGGCTCGGCCTTGGCTTTGCCCTTCGCGGATTTGGCGGGCTTGGGTGCGGACGGCTTGGGCGCGGGCGGCTTGGCAGGCGGGACGGTGCCGGGCGGATCGTCGTGGCCCGCGACCTCGATCCTGGCGCCGGGGCAGGTCCGGGCGAGCGTCGCGAGATCATCGAGCGTCGGGTAGAAATCCGCCTGCAGGTCGGCGCTGCCGGGGGCGAATCGGACGGTGCGCGGCTCGATCCGCTCGGCGAAGGCGGTGCGGCAGGTCGCGGCATCGAAGGCGGGAGCCTCGTCCTTCGCCCGCACGCTGACCTCGGCGCGCCAGCCGGCGGGCACCAGGCGCTCGCCGCTGGCGGTGAGGCGGCGGGCGCTCTCCGCATAGAGACTCTCGCCGGTGAGCCGCAGCACCTGATCGGTCACCGTGACCTCAACGCGGGCGAGCTGGCCGAGCGGCACGGAAGCGGCCCGGAGGACCGCCAGCAGCCCCGCCGGCGCCCCGTCCGACAGGCGGGTGCGGTCGACGATGCGCTCGCCGAAGAACTGGGGGCGCAGAGCGGCGAGGAGGGCCGCGCGGGTTTCGGCGTCGGGCAGGTGACCGGTGAGCGTCACGGCCTCGGCATCCCGCCGGATTCCGACCCTGTAGGGCTGGACCGGGCTCGCCGTCAGGTCGACGCGGCCCGGCGAGAGGCCCTCGGGCAGGCTGCCGGTGGTGAGGGCGTCGGCCTCCCGGACCGCCTGGGCGTCGATGGCCGCGCCGCGGACCGAGAGCGTCGCGCCGTCGAGCGCGACGGCCCCGTCGCGCACCAGCGCCAGAGCGGCGAAGGCCCGCTCGATCAGGGCGCGCGACTCGATGCCCGCCGGCAAGCCGCGGGCGGTCCGCATCGCGTCCTCCACCGGGGCTCCGTTGGAGAGCCTGCGGGCTGCGGCGAGGATCGCGGCCCGGTCGGCCTCCGAGACCGTGTAGCCGTCGAGCCGGATGCTCCCGTCCGGACGGCGCGTCGCCGACCACGCGAAGGGCTGGACCACGGCCGGGGCGAGCGAGACCGCGCCGAGATCGAAGCCCGCGGGGAGTGACGCGAGAGCGGCGCGCACCGCCTCGTAATCCTCGACCGTGGCGGCCTCGCCCTCGAGCGTCAGCGTATGATCCTGCAGCCCGGCCGTCGCGCCGGGTGCAAGGCGGGCCACCTGACTCATCAGGAACGCCGCCGCCTCCGCGAAGCCGGACGGCGCGCCGCGGGCGGCCCGGGCCGCATCGTGAAGCGCAACCGTGTCGGGCAGGAGCGGCGCGAGGCGGCCGGAGAGGTCGGCCCGCTTCACCTCGGCCGGACGATAGCCGCGCAGGTCGATGCGCTCCTCCGAGCGGCGGTGGGCGGTCCAGACGAAGGGCGTCTGCTCGGCGACGATGTCGAGGCGGTCGACGATGCGGCGGGCCCCGGGAATCTCGCGCAGGCGGTCGAGGGCGGCCTCGCGTTCGGCTGCGCTCGGCGCGTCGCCCTGGGCCACGAAGTCTCGCCCGCGCCGTTCGACGCGCAGCCACGGCTCGCCCGCCTCGCCGGAGGTGGCGGCGGCGAGGGCCTCGGCCGGCGCCGTGAGCGCCGCGTCGAGGCCGACCTCCGCATGATGCATCGCCCCCACCCAGAGGGCGGCCAGACAGGGAAGGCCGGCGAGCCAGCCGATCGCACGAACCGACACGCATGCACCTCTCAGGCGCGCGAGACCGGGCGCGCCGGAGAGAGGTCTGCACCCCGTTTGGGGCTCAAGCAAGGCACGCCCCGAATGCCGGGCAGGGCGGCCCTCGAACGCGAAGAGCCCCGGCGAGATGCCGGGGCTCCGCGTGTGGCTTGCTTCGCGCGTGCGACTTAGAAGTCGCGCTGCACGCGCATGCGGACCTGGAACGTGTCCTGGCTGTTCAGCTTCGGCGCGGCGGCGATCTGGGCCGGAGTGGCGGTGGCCAGGTTGACGGCCACACCCTTGTTCGGGTCGATGATACGCCCGTTGTTCAGAGCCTGGCGCACGTAGAGACCCTCGACGCCGATATCGAGGTCCTTCACCGGCGACCAGATCAGGCTGCCGCCCGCGACGATCTGGTTGGAGTCGCGAAGGACCGGGCTGAACGCGAGGGCCGCGAGTCCGCCCGGTGCCGTGACCGGGTTCGGGAGGCCACCGACGTTGAGCAGCGCGCTGTTGAAGCGAGCCCGCTGGCTGTAGCTGATCTCACCATAGCTGCCGAAGAAGGCCGACCGCCACTCGGGAGTCCAGTAGTGCAGGTACGATGCCACGACCGTCCAGCTGTTGGACAGGTTGAGCCTGCCCGTCACCGGATCGACGACGGCATCAGCGTAGTACTGGTTGAATATACCGGCGGTCGCACTGCCGGTCAGGGTATAGGTGCCGTTATAGGCGGGGATGCCGGTGTAGACCGTTGTGCCCTCGCCGTAGGCGCCCTGGAGGTAGAGGGCATCACCCGCGGCGATGAAGGGCAGGTTGACCTTCAGGCCGCCCTGAACCGCCCAGCCGTACTCGCTCGGCGTACGGGCGCGCACCACGGCGTTGCCGTTGAGGGGGCCCGTGGTGACGAAGTTGCCGGTGTTGACCTCGTGAACGGCCGCCGAGATCTGCGCCGAGCCCCAAGCAGCGTCGTAGCGCAGGGCGCCGACGAAGTCGGGCATCCGCGACCGCTGGATCACGTCGAGGTTGGCGAAGCCCAGGCCCTGACCGGGGGTGAGGATCGGAGCGAGGTTCGAGACGACTGGCAAGGCAGCAGCGGTCGTGCTCGTGAGGGCGGCAGAGATGTTCCCGAAGATCGGGTTCTTGCGGAAGTTCGGGTCTTCCATCGAGATCGTCGCCGAGAAGCCCTCGCCGAAGGTCGCCGTGTAGGCGAGGAGGTTCGTCGAGGAGACGTCAGAGCCCAGCGAGACGGCGTTGATTTCGAAGTCGTGGGCGTAGAAGTCGAAGAACGAGGCCGCGCGCCCGGCGGTGAGGCCGGCGAACTGGATGAAGGCCTTGTCGACGTTCACGTATTGCTGGACGCGCGCCGACGTGTCGACGCCGGTGGCCGCGAAGGCGTTGGCGATGCGCTCCTGGGTGCCCGACTTCAAGAAGCCGCCGGTGCGGCTGGCGAGTTCGAAGCGGACGAAGGCGCGCAGGGTGCCGTAGCCGGTTTGGGTGCGGGCGTCGAGGTTCAGACGGCCGAGGCCGCGATAGCCCGTGGTGTCACCGCGAATGAGGGGCTGGACGTAGGTGGCCTCGAAGCGGGCGCGGCCGCCGACGCGCAGGCAGGTATCGGTGCCGGGGATGTAGAAGAAGCCGGCGCCGTAGGCCGAGCAGATCCGCACGTACTCAACCGGCGCCGCCTTCTTGACCGGCAGATCCGCCGCCTGCGCCCCCGCCACGACCGTCAGACCAGCAGCAGACCCGAGCAGTAAGCTCTTAACGAGCCTCATCGAGACCTCCAAAGTTTCGAGACCCTTGGGGTGAACGACTGTGCTACCCGGATCCGGAAGGATCCGATCCACGCCACTCTTATCCCCGCCGACTCAGCCCTCCCGCACGGGGCAGCGGCCGAACCGCTCCGGACGTTGTGTCCGGCGCAAGGGCACCATGCGGGAGGCTCCCGAACCGATCAACACTGTTCCGCTTGCCGCGCCGGAGCGTGGCCGGCTTTCCGCCGCATTGTTGCAGGCAGGCAACGAAAACTTGCGCGAGCTTGGGAGACCGTGCCGAGCCGCCCGCGCATCAGGGCATTTCGGCCGATTGCTTGTATTCAATGGATTGCCGGACGGACCACTATCAGTCCAGCGGCGCGCCCGGCGGAGCATCCGCCGGCCGCCTCCGGGAGCGCATGATTCGCGGATGCTCCTCGCCGCCCTCCCGCGCGGAGACTCGCCACGCCGCTTCCGCAAGTCCCGACCGGCAGGCGAGGTTCTGATGGTTGAGTCGAGGGCCGGTCAGCCTTCCAGCTCCTCCCGGCGCATCTCGAGGGTCAGCCAGCGCTCCTCGGCCGCCGCGAGGTCGGCCTCGGCGGTGGCGAGCCCGCGGGAGATGGTCTCGAACCGCGCGGGGTCGCGGGCGTAGAGGGTCGGGTCGGCCAGGGCGGTGCTCAGCTTCTGCACGGCGGCTTCGAGGGCCGCGATGCGTCCGGGCAGGGTCTTGAGCTCGTGCTGCTCGTTGAAGCCGAGGCGGCGGCGCGGGGCGGGCTCCGCCCGCGGCGCCTTCGGGGTGGCCCGGGGGGCGGGCTCCCGGGGGGCGGGCTTGGCCTCGCTGCGGCGCGCCTCGACCCCGGCGCCGCGCTGGGCGACCATGTCGGAATAGCCCCCCGCATAGGCCGTCCAGCGCCCCTCCCCTTCCGAGACCAGCACCGTGTCCACGACCCGATCGAGGAAGTCGCGGTCGTGGCTCACCAGGATCAGCGTGCCGGGGAAATCCGACAGCATCTCCTGCAAAAGATCCAGGGTTTCGAGGTCGAGGTCGTTCGTCGGCTCGTCGAAGACCAGGAGGTTCGCGGGCGTCGCGAGCGCCCGGGCGATCAGCAGGCGGTTGCGCTCGCCGCCCGAGAGGACGCCGACGGGCGTGCGCGCCTGCTCGGGGGCGAACAGGAAGTCCTTCATGTAGCCGACGACGTGGCGGCTCTGGCCGCCGACCGTCACGCTGTCGCTGCCGCCCCCGGTGAGCATCTCGGCGACGCTCCGCTGCGGATCGAGGGCGGCGCGGCGCTGGTCGAGGAGGTTGAGGGTCACGTTCGCCCCGAGCCGCACCGTGCCGGCATCCGGCGCGAGCCGGCCGGTGAGGAGGTTGACGAGGGTCGTCTTGCCCGCGCCGTTGGGGCCGACGATGCCGAGCCGGTCGCCCCGGTGGATGCGTAAGGAAAGGTCGCGCACGATCGGCCGCCCGTCATAGGACTTGGTCGCCCGCACGGCCTCCGCCACCAGCGTCCCGGAGGCCTCCGCCTCGCTCGCCGTCATGCTGATGCTGCCGACCGGCCCGCGGTGCTCGCGGCGCCGGCGGCGCAGCTCGTGCAGGCCCGCGAGGCGCTTGACGTTGCGCTTGCGCCGGGCGGTGACGCCGTAGCGCAGCCAATCCTCCTCGGCCGCGATCCTGCGCTCGAGCTTGTGGCGCTCGCGCTCCTCCTCCTCGAAGAAGGCGTCGCGCCACGCCTCGAAGGCGCCGAATCCCTGCTCGATCCGCCGCGTCACGCCGCGGTCGAGCCAGATCGTCGAGGTCGACAGGGCTTCGAGGAAGCGCCGGTCGTGGCTGATCAGCACGAGGGCCGAGCGCGTTCCCTTCAGCTCCGCCTCCAGCCACTCGATCGCCGGCAGGTCGAGGTGGTTCGTCGGCTCGTCGAGGAGGAGGATGTCGGGCTCGGGCGCGAGCGCCTGCGCGAGGGCGGCACGGCGGGTCTCGCCCCCCGAGAGGCGGGCCGGATCCTCCTCACCGGTGAGGCCGAGGCTCTCCAGGAGGTAGCGGGCGCGGTAGGGCTCGTCGCCGGGGCCGAGCCCCGCCTCCACGAAGGCGAGCGTGGTCGGGAAGCCCGAGAAGTCGGGCTCCTGCGCGAGATAGCGCACCGTCGCGCCGGGCTGGAGGAAGCGCAGGCCGCGATCCGGCTCGATCAGGCCCGCGGCGATGCGCAGGAGCGTCGACTTGCCCGAGCCGTTGCGGCCGACGAGGCAGGCGCGCTCGCCGGGCGCGATGGCGAGGTCCGCCTGCACGATGAGCGGCGTGCCGCCGAAGGTCAGGGCGACGTCCTGGAGGGTGAGGAGCGGGGGAGCGGCCATGGGCGGGGTTTATGGCAGCGCGCGGCCTCCGGCAAAAGCCGCCAGCGTCCGGACGATCCGCCGGAGACCCTGCGGCATGAATCCCGTCTCGCCCGGACCCTTCGCCACCCGCCGGGAGATCGACGGCACCGTCGGGGTCGCCGCCTCGACGCGCGGGATCGCGAGGGTGTCCGGGGCGCCGGCTTGGCTTCGCGCGGATCCCCCTCACATCCTCGGATTGGCCGGGCCGGTCGGCGCCGGGTCCGGCGTGACCGCGGGCGAGTTGCCGGGGTCGCTGACCGGGATCTCCAGCGGCTGGTCGCCCGGCGCCTCGGGCGGCACCGTGGTCGGGGTATCGGGGCCGGGGCCGGGGCTCGGCGGCACGGGATCGTAGGGCTGGTCCGGCGGGGATCCGGGATTGGCCATCGGGGCGCTCCAGTTCGGATGTCCCGACCCAACCGGGTCCTGCCGCAGGAGTTCCGGCTACTTCTTCGTCAGAAGCTTCGTCCCGTTGTGGCCGATGACCTGCTGCACCTTGCTCGCGAAGAGCGAGAGGATCCGCGGCAGGTTCACCTCGACGCGCACGGTATCCTCGGCCACGTCGATATGGCCGTCCACCTTCTGGTTCAGGGCGCCGACCACGAAGGACAGGCGCTCGCCCTCCCAGGAGGCATCGGCCATGCTGAGGCCCGCCTTCTGCAGCAGCGCCTTGGCTTCGCCGATCCCACCATCGAGGCGCCGGTGCGCCTCGGCCAGTCCGAGTTGGTGTGGGATCACCACGACCAGGGGTTTCGCCATCGCGTCAGCTCCTTCGCGTCCTCCGCCCGCGAACGGTCATCCGGACGGCACGGACCGCCGGACGGATCATCCATAACCAGCGCGACGGTTCCGAGAAAGCTGAACGTGCGACAGCGGGCGCAGGGTCCGCGGAACGCGGGCCGACCCGGGCGTTTCGTCAATCGATCCGTTCGAGGGCGACGTGGGTGACGCCACCCATGCCGATGGCGCGCGCGGAGGCGCGGCTGAGATCGATGATGCGCCCGCGCGCGAAGGGGCCGCGGTCGTTGATCCGGACCACCACCGAGCGGCCGTTGGCGGTGTTGGTGACCCGCACGCGGCTGCCGAAGGGCAGGCTGCGATGGGCCGCGGTCAGGTCGTTGGGATTGAAGCGCTCGCCGTTCGCCGTGCGCTGACCGGAGGCATACCACGAGGCGCCGCCGGTCTGGGCCGCGGCCGTGCCGACCGCTCCCATCCCCATCAGGCCGGCCAGGGCGAGGGCGCCCCCGAGACACGCCGCAACCGGTCGACGCTCAGCACCTACGATGTTCATCCCGCATTCCGTGATTGTTGATCTGCGGCGGACAATCGAATCAGAACCCGACGAAACTATGACGGGCCTCGCGCGTTATGATCGACCGCCCGTGTGCAGATCTCCCACGAGCCATCTCGGGCATCAGCTTGCCCGTTGCTCGCAGGCGGGGCGCCCTCATCGGAGACTTGACTGGTCCGGGTGAATTCCTGCGGTTTTCAGTCTTCGCAAGTCACGGCGGGCCGGGGCGCCGCAGGCGCCCGGCAAAAACTGCAGCCCCAATTCGAGACGCCGAATGTTTCTGCGGGCAACGCAGCCTTTACCCTGAGCGGGCCATGGTCGCGCCTGTCAGTCGCGTAACCGGTGTCCGCCATGGCTTCCCCGCGTACCGCGGTCGCCGGCGCCGCCGCCCGGAATCAGGTCTCGCGTACCGGGCGTGCCGCGCCGGCGCCGCGGATGGGTCTCGTCCCGTCCGTCCCGCGCCTTCCCCTCGACGAAGTGATCCACGGCGATTGCATCGCCGCCCTGGATGCGCTGCCGCCGTCGAGCGTGGATCTCGTCTTCGCGGATCCGCCCTACAACCTCCAGCTCGGGCCTGCGTCGCTGCTGCGGCCGGACCAGAGCGCCGTCGACGCCGTCGACGACGACTGGGACCAGTTCGCGAGCTTCGAGGCCTACGATGCCTTCACCCGCCAGTGGCTCCAGGCTTGCCGCCGGGTGATGAAACCCAACGCCACCCTCTGGGTGATCGGGTCCTACCACAACATCTTCCGGGTCGGGAGCGCGCTGCAGGATCTTGGTTTCTGGATCCTCAACGACATCGTGTGGCGCAAGGCCAACCCGATGCCGAACTTCCGCGGCAAGCGCTTCACCAACGCGCACGAGACCCTGATCTGGGCATCGCGCAGCGCGCAGAAGGGCTACACGTTCCACTACGAGGCGCTGAAGGGCGGCAACGACGACCTGCAGATGCGCTCGGACTGGTTCCTGCCGCTCTGCACGGGCGAGGAGCGCCTGAAGGGCGCGGATGGCCGCAAGCTGCACCCGACGCAGAAGCCCGAGGCGCTCGTCGCCCGCACGATCCTGTCGGCCTCGAATCCCGGCGATGTGGTGCTCGATCCCTTCTTCGGCACCGGCACGACCGGGGCGGCGGCCAAGCGCCTCGGGCGCCGCTTCATCGGCATCGAGCGCGAGCCCGCCTACGTGCAGGCCGCCCGGGAGCGGATCGCCGCGGTCGAGCCGCTCTCGACGGCGGCGCTGCTGACGGCGCCGACGAAGCGCGCCGAGCCGCGGGTGCCCTTCCTCAGCCTGCTGGAGGCCGGCCTGATCCGGGCGGGCAGCCAGCTCACCGACGAGCGCCGCCGCTTCAAGGCGCTGGTGCGCCCCGACGGCACGATCAGCGCAGGCCCGGCCTGCGGCTCGATCCACAAGATCGGCGCGCTCGTCCAGGGACTGCCGGCCTGCAACGGCTGGACCTTCTGGCATGCCGAGCGCGGGGGCCGGCTGGTGCCGATCGACGCGTTCCGCGCCGAGATCCGGGCGGGCCTGGGCTCGGCGGCCTGACCGACGCGCCCCGTCAGGCCGGAATCCCCTTGCTGCCGATCGTCCGACTGCCCCCGGTCGGCCGCTGATCGCCGATCCCGGGATCGTCCCGCATTCCGCCCTCCGGCCTTGTCCGCGTCGGAGCCGACCGGTCGCGGGCACCGCCGAGGTCGCATCCCGGCCGGTCCTGCCCGCCGCCCGCCGGGCTCTCCGCCGGGCTCCTGGCGGAGCGCGCTATGCGGTGGCCCACTCGTCCTTGGCTTGCGCGGTCGTGCGGTTCAGGCGGACCTGCCCGCCCTCGATGCTGGCGATCGAGTCGATGTGGATGAAGTGATGGTGCCCGCCGGCATCCGGGTCGCTCGCGGTCAGCTTGATGCGCTGGCCGTCGAGGTGGTCCACCGTGCCGACATGGCCGCCATCCGAACCCACCACGGGCATGTGTTCCTTGATGCGGCTGGTATCGACCATGATGTTCGCTCCGAGATTGCCGCGACCAACGGCAGTCCGGAGAGCGGGTTCCTGGCGGTTGCCGCACCAGGCGCAAAGCCGGCCGGCGGCCCATCAGGGCCTCCGCACCCGTCCGATCGTCGGCCCCGCCGCGAACCCCCGCCACGATCATCGCGGCCGGGCGCGCTCCTCGCACCAGACCGTCCAGGTGAAATCGAGATGCGGCGTGTAGACCTCACGCACGATCTTGCAGACGACTCCGTCCAACCACTTGCCCTCGCCGATCCGGGGCACCTCAGATTTCGTGATGATCCCACCATCGTAGAGCGTTCTGGTCCCGTCGCGCCGTGTGATCACATACTGGACGCGATTTGTCCGCCGGTGCTCGGCATGGACCCCTTCGTCAAATCCGGGCATGTCACGGTCCTTTCCGAAGCAAGAAGTGCTCGATCGGCCGCTTGAGCAGGGTGGCGCTGCTCTGCCCCGCCATCCTGCCTGGATTTCCTTGATTCCGCATCATTCCTGTCGCCGAACCGTGAGACACTTCGGCGAAGGATGCTCAGCTCCCCAGATGCCCGATGGCCGCCTCGATCTTGTCGACTGCGACCCGGATCTGAGCGGCCTGCTCCTTCAACGCCTCCACGGTGGACCGCCCCGGATTCTCCTCGGTCCACCAACAACCGTCATCGATGACTTGAAGCAGGCGGCCCATCCGGGCGTGCTCATGCTTGAGGGATTCGATAAACTCTCTGTTGGTACTCATAGCAGCACTCCGTTCTTCAACCGAGAGTACTGCGCCGGGAGACGGATCACCAGAATCCGCCGCGATGGCGGATACCCGCGCTGTCCCGGCCCGGGATCCGACGGCCCAGGGCCGTCAGGCAGCCCCCGACGCGCCGTGACGAAGATCGTCTTGGATCTTTCGAGATCGATCGGATCCGGACGAACGCGGGGGCCGGTCGGTCGGCCCGCCCCCGCGATCGCCACAGGTACGATCGGAGCGCCGAACGGTCAGTCCGCGACGACCTTGCCGTCCGGGCCGACCTTGATCTCCTGCGATCGATCGGCCAGCGCCACGGAAATCTCGTAGACGACGGATTGGCCGTCACGCTCGACCTCGGCCTCGTAGGCCTTGCCGCCGCCCGCCTTCTGCTCGGCGATCGCGAGCGCATCCTTCAGCGAAACCGTCGCTTTCTGGAAGTCGTCGACCTTCAGGCGGGTGAAATAGCGCTCGATCGGCTGGTTCTCACTCTTGTAGAGCTTGCCCGTCTCGGCATCGATCCCATGCTCGACGAGCTTGCCATCCGGATAGACGACCTTGATGCTCCAGTGCATTGGGTTCTTGCCATCGGCCTTTTCGAAATCGGCATCGATGGCCCGCCCCTTGTCGCCGTGGCTCTCGGCCGTCGCGATCGCCTCGGCGAGGCTTACCTTGGCCGCCCTGGCCGCCTCGAACTCCTTCATGTCGCGGCTGGAGGCGGGTGCCGGGGCGGTGGCCGGCGCCGTGGGGGCGGGTGCCTGGGCCAAGGCCAGGCCGGTGGTCAGCGCCAGCAGGCCGGCAGCGGTCGTGAAACGGTTCAACATGGCAGGACCTCCTTGTTCCGAAGCGGTTTCGGATCCCGGCAACGCTTCGGGACCGGCTTGGTTGCTCAAGCAGGCCGCGGTTTCGGGCGCCCGCCCGACCTCGCGGCCCTGAACGGCGCCACCCGGCCGACCGGAGTGTCCTTACAACCTTTGACAAGCTTGCGTGCAATGCGGCAGAACCGGCATACTTGTTGACAGGTGGCCCGACCGCAGGTCCGGCCGGGGTATCGAGAGGGCCGGATGGAAGCGGCAATGCAGGGTGGATCGGAGCATGAACCGCGGCCGGGCGGCACGTCGAAGCCGTCGGGCCTGGCGGACGCCGTCTATCACGGCCTCCTCACCGAGATCGCCAACGGAACCTACGCGGAGAACCAGAAGCTGCCGAGCGAAAACGAGCTGGCCGCCCGTTTCCAGGTCTCGCGTCCGGTCGTTCGCGCGGCGCTCGAACGGCTGAGGCGCGAGAATGTCATCGTCTCGCGCCAGGGGGCCGGCAGCTTCGTGCTTGCCCGCGGGAAAGCGCCGGCCCTGGGCTTCGCTCCGGTCGAGAGCATCGCCGACATCCAGCGCTGCTACGAGTTCCGCCTGACCATCGAACCCGATGCGGCCTTCTACGCGGCCTTGCGGCGCAACGAGGCCGCGATCGGCCGGATCGCGAGCGCCCTCGACCTCTTGAACGCGGCGACGCGCCAGCAGCAGCACCGGGACGACGCCGATTTCGCCTTCCACCTCGCCATCGCGGAGGCGTCCAACAATCACTATTACGCCGCCTCCATGCAGGCCCTGCAGGCGCACATCGCCGTCGGCATGAAGATCCATGGCCTCGCGCTGCTCGGGCCGCATTCCGGCCTGCAGGGGGTTCTGGAAGAGCACCGCGCCATCTTCTCGGCCATCCGCGACGGCGACCCGAACGCGGCCCGCGCGCAGATGCACCGTCACATCTGCTCGTCGCGCGACCGCTTGTTCGAGGGCCGTCTCCTCGACCTGTCGCTGTAGCCCGCTGCTCGCGTTCCGCGGCCATCGACGGCTCGCCGGCGCCGGCGGGCCCGCTCGCGCCGCTTGACAGCCTCCAGGCCCTCACGTACTCCCATAACAAGTTTACAACAAATTCGAAGCCAGCAAGACGGCTCCGGACGGGAGGATCGGTCATGGGCCAAGTCGTCATGGGCCAAGCCGAGGCGTTCTCGGACAAGCTGATCGCCCTGGTCGGACGCCAGAACGTCCTGCTGCCTGGCGATGATCAGGAGCCCTACCTCGTCGACTGGCGCGGCCGCTACCGCGGGGAGGCCGCCGCCGTGGTCCGGCCGGGCTCGACCGAGGAGGTCTCCCGGGTTGTCAGGTTGTCATACGAGGCCGGCGTCGCGATCGTTCCCCAGGGCGGCAATACCGGCCTGTGCGGTGCGGCAATCCCCAGTGGCGACCGGCCCAGCATCGTCGTCCGCCTCGACCGGATGCGCCGCATCCGGGCGGTGAGCCCGCTCGCCAACACCATCACGGTCGAGGCCGGCTGCGTGCTGGCCGACATCCAGGCCGCCGCGGAGGCGGCGGACCGCTATTTCCCCTTGAGCCTCGGCGCCGAGGGCAGCTGCCAGATCGGCGGCAATATCGGGACGAATGCCGGCGGCACCGCAGTCCTGCGCTACGGGCCGACCCGCGAGCTGGTGCTCGGCCTTGAGGCCGTGCTGCCGGACGGGCGGATCTTCAACGGCCTGCGGGCTCTGCGCAAGGACAATACCGGCTACGACCTCAAGCAGCTCTTCATCGGCGCGGAGGGGACGCTCGGCATCGTCACGGCGGCCGTCCTCAAGCTGTTCGCGAGGCCCCGCGCCTCGGCCCTGGCCCTCGTCATGCTGGAGGGGGTCGCGCCGGCCCTCGACCTGATGGGCCTCCTGCGCGGGGAGGTCGGGGACCGGATCGGCAGCCTGGAGATCATGTCGCGCGGCCAGATCCAGGCCATCGCCGAGACGGTTCCGGACACGGCCATCCCCTTCCCGCTCGACGCCCCCTGGTACCTGATCGTCGAGCTGACCGACACGCTCGCGGGGGTCGACCTGCGCTTAGGCCTCGAAGCGGCGCTCGGCACGGCCCTGGAGCGGGGCCTCGTCACCGACGCCCTGATCGCGTCGAGCGAGGCGCAGGCGAAGGCCATCTGGAAGGTCCGCCACAGCGTCTCGGAGGGCAACAAGCGCAGCGGCTTCGTCGTCTCGCACGACAGCGCCGTGCCCCTCGACCGGCAGGCCGCCTTCGTGGAGGGGGTCGAGCGGCGCATCCTGGCGGCGGTGCCGCATGCCCGGGTGGTGATGCACGGGCATATCGGCGACGGCAACATCCACGTCATCGCGCTGATCGATCCCGCCCGCGCCGCCGATCCGGCCGAGGCGGCCCGGATGGTGCGCCTCATCAACGAGGCCGTCGACGACGAGACGAAGGCCCAGACCGGGGCGATCAGCGCCGAGCACGGCATCGGCCAGTCCAACCGCGCCCGGCTCGCCCGCGTCACCGATCCCCTGGAGCTCGACCTGATGCGGGCGATCAAGGGCGTGCTCGATCCCGCCGGCCTGATGAACCCGGGCAAGGTTTTCGAGCCGGCAGCCCCCGCTCCGCGGCAGTAATCACGACAAAGATCAGGGAATAACGCGCCATGACCGCACCGACGCCGATCCCGCTGCCGCGCCAACGCTGGCTCATCGTGCTGATGTGCTTCCTCGCGGTCGCCATCAACTATATCGACCGGGCCAATCTCGGCGTCGCCGTGCCGATGATCCAGAAGGAATACGGCATCGACCCGGCCCTGATGGGCCTGATCCTGTCCGCCTTCTTCTGGAGCTACGTCCTGATGCAGCTGCCGGGCGGCTGGCTCATCGACCGCTTCGGCTCGCGCGCCACCTACACGGTCGCGACCCTGATCATGTCGGTGGCGACCCTGGCCACCGCCTTCGCGGGCGGCGTCTATTCCCTGATCGCCTGCCGGCTCGTCCTCGGCATCGGCGAGGCCTTCTGCTATCCGGTCAACGCCAAGGTCACGGCCCTGTGGTTCCGCCGCTCCGAGCGCGGGCTCGCCACCGGCATCTGGGCGAGCGGCTCGCGGGTCGGCTCGGCCATGACGCTGCCGCTCGTGGCCTTCCTGATCGCCAATTTCGGCTGGCGCGAGGCCTTCCTGGTGACGGGGGCAATCGGCCTCGTCTGGATGGTGGTCTGGTTCCTGGTCTACCGCGACCCCGCCCGGCATCCGGCGGTCAGCCCCGAGCAGCGAGCCGTGCTGGAGGCCGACTACGCCGTGACGGCGGGCCAGCGCCGCATCGGCTATGCCGAGCTGTTCAGGCACCGCACGATCTGGGGCATGATGATCGGCTTCTTCTGCCTGAACTTCGTGATCTATTTCTACACCACGTGGTTCCCGTCCTATCTGACCGAGTCCCGGGGCTTCTCGCTCGCCAAGCTCGGCACCCTCGGCCTGCTGCCCGGCCTCGTCGCGATCCCGGCGGGCTGGCTCGGCGGCTACCTCTCGGACCGGCTCTACAAGCAGGGCTGGAGCCTCACCGCGGCGCGCAAGACCTGCCTGGTCGGCGGCCTGCTCGCCTCCTCTGTCGTCGCCATCGCCCCGCTGGTCCCCGGCGACGCCGCCGCCCTGATCCTGCTGGCGGTCTCCTATTCGGGCCTCGCCTTCGCGGGCGCCAATATCTGGACCCTGCCGGGCGACGTCGCCCCCACCCCGGCCCACGTCGCCTCGATCAGCGGCATCCAGAACTTCGCCTCGAACCTCGCCGGGATCGCCCTCACCACCTTCACGGGCGTGATGGTCAGCCTCACCAAGGGCTCCTTCGTGATCCCGCTCGCGGTGGCGGGCTGCCTCAGCCTCGTGGGGGCGGCCGCCTACCTGTTCATCGTCGGCGAGATCGCGCCCCTGAAGCACGACGACGAGGCGACCGGCCTTCCCGCCGGCTCCCCGGCGACGTCGCCCGAACGGGCTTGAGCTTGAGCGATGCCGAGCCTGCGCCTCATCGCCGACGACCTGACCGGCGCCCTCGACACCGCGGCCGGCTTCACCGGGCTGGTCGGCGCCGTCGAGGTCGCCTGGGTCGGGGCGCCGATGGGCCCATGCGGGGGCAACCTCGCCCTCGATACGGGGACACGGGAGACGGTCGCCGAGGACGCGGCTCGGATCGCCGGCGCAGCCGCGCCCCGCCTGCAGGGGGCCGAGATTGCCTTCAAGAAGGTCGACAGCCTCTTGCGCGGGCCCTGGGCGGCGGAACTCGCGGCGTGCTTCGGCACCGGCGCCTGGCGCCACGTGGTCGTCGCGCCGGCCTTCCCTTATCAAGGGCGCCGGACCGTAGAGGGGCGCCAGTTCGCCCGGGCCGGCACGGGCTGGCAGGCGGTCTCGGGCGACATCGCCGCGGCGCTCCGGGAAGCGGGTCTGCCGGCCCGCCGCGCTAAGGTCGAGGACGGCCCGATCGCCGGCATCGCCGTCTACGACGCGGCGAGCGACGACGATCTCGACCGGATCGCTGCCCTCGCGGCCGGGGCCCCGGTCCTATGGTGCGGCAGCGGCGGGCTCGCCGGAGCCTTGGCAGGACGCTCGCCCGCGTCCTGCGACACGCGTCTTGTCGGCCCCGTGCTCGGCCTGTTCGGCTCGGACCGGCCCGAGACCGCGGCGCAGCTCGCCCATTGCCCGGAGCACCAGCTGATCCTGCCCGCCGAGGGCGACCATGCCGGCCGGGTTGCGGCACGGCTGCGGGAGCGCGGCGCCGCGCTGGTCAGCCTCGGCCTGCCCGAGGGCACGGGCCGGCAGGAGGCCGCCGCGCGCATCGCCGCTTCCTTCGGCCTCCTCGCCCGCGCCCTTCCCCCGCCCGGCACCCTGCTCGTTGCCGGCGGCGAGACCCTCAAGGCCCTCTGCCTCGCCCTTCGGACCGAGGCCCTCGCGGTGACCGGCCAGGTCGTGCCGGGCCTGCCGCGCTCGCGGATGCGCGGCGGGCTCTGGGATGGCGTCGCGATCGTGTCGAAGTCCGGGGCGTTCGGCTCCCCCGCCGTCTGGCGCGACCTGCTGCGCCGCAACGGCCTCATCCACGAAAGGACCTGCGCGTGACCCGCCACCTCGCCATCACCATGGGCGATCCCGCCGGCATCGGCCCCGAGATCCTCGTCAAGGCCGCGCGCCGGCTGAAGCACCGGATCGCCGCCGGGGACCTCAAGCTCCTGGTCATCGGCAGCGTCCCGGCCCTGCGCCGGGCGGAAGGAGCCCTCGGTGCCGCCCCCATCCCCGAGATCGCGCAGGAGAGCGACTGGCCGAACCTCGCCTGCCTCCAGGCCGATGCCGAGGGCGCGCCGATCGAGCCGGGTCAGCTCAGCGCGGATGGCGGGCGCTTCGCCTTCAAGGCGATCGAGCGTGCGGTGCGGCTCGCCCTCGATCAGCGCATCGGCGGCATCGTCACCGCGCCCCTCAACAAGGAGGCGCTGAACCTCGCCGGCTACCACTACGCCGGCCATACCGAGATGCTCGCCGACCTCACGGGCGTGCGCGGCTCGGTGATGATGCTCGCCCATGGCGGCATGCGGGTGAGCCACGTCACCACCCATGTGGCGCTCGAGGACGTGCCGAAGCGCCTCACCCCCGAGCGGCTGCGCCGCGTCATCGATCTGACCCACAAGGCGCTCAAGGGCCTCGGCCTCGCGCAGCCCCGCATCGCGGTTGCGGCGCTCAACCCCCATGCGGGCGAGGGCGGCCTGTTCGGGCGCCAGGACATCGACGTCAGCGCGCCGGTGATCGCCACGGCCGTGGCGGACGGGCTCGACGTGGTCGGCCCCGTGCCGGGCGACACGGTGTTCGTGAAGCTGCGGGCCGGCCAGTACGACGCGGTCGTGGCGATGTACCACGACCAGGGGCACATCCCGGTCAAGCTCTTGGGCTTCGAGGTCGACCCGACCACCGGCCAGTGGATGGAATTGTCGGGCGTCAACATCACGCTCGGCCTGCCGATCATCCGCACCTCGGTCGATCACGGCACCGCCTTCGACATCGCCGGGCGCGGCATCGCCAACGAACGCAGCCTGATCGAGGCGATCGAATATGCCGAGCGGCTGGCCGCGAGCGCCGCCGCCACCCAGAGGAGCGCCGCATGACCGATCTCACCGCCCCCATCGCGATCGTCCGGCCCGAGATCGCGTTCGGGTCGGGCACGGCCCGCACGGTCGGGCAGCGCGCCCGCGCCAGGGCTGCGCGCCGCATCCTGGTCGTGGCCGACGCCTTCAACGCCGCGCGGGTCGATCTCCTCGCCCTGCCGGGCGAGGTGCGGGTGTTCGGCGAGGTCAGGCCGGAGCCCGACATCCCGAACCTGGAGCGGGCGCTCGCCCTGGCGGAAGACTTTTCCCCCGACCTCGTGGTCGGCTTCGGCGGCGGCAGCGCCATGGACCTCGCCAAGCTGGTGGCGGTGCTGCCCGGCAGCGGGCAGACGATCCACGACGTGATCGGCCCCGAGCGGGTGGCCGGGCGCCGCGCCGGCCTGATCCAGGTGCCGACCACCGCCGGCACCGGCAGCGAGGGCGGCACCCGCGCCCTCGTCACCGACCCCGCCACGCAGACCAAGCTCGCGGTGCAGAGCCGGCACATGCTGGCCGATGCGGCCGTGATCGACCCCGACCTGACGCTCACGGTGCCGCCCGCCGTCACGGCGGCGACCGGCGTCGATGCGCTCGCCCATTGCGTCGAGGCTTTCACCAGCCGCAAGGCGCACCCCTTGATTGACCTCTACGCGCTCGAAGGCGCGCGGCTCGTCGGCCGCTTCCTGCCCCGGGCCGTGCGGGACGGGAGCGACGTCGAGGCGCGGGCGGGGCTGGCGCTCGCCTCGCTCTACGGCGGCTTCTGCCTCGGCCCGGTGAACACCACGGCCGGCCATGCCGTCGCCTACCCGCTCGGCAGCCGCCATCACGTCGCCCACGGCCTCGCCTGCGCGGTGATCTTCCCGCACACGCTGGCCTTCAACGCGCCCGCCGTGCCCGAGAAGACCCGGCAGGTGATGGCCGCCCTCGGCCTGCCCGAGACGGCCGAGGAGGGCGCGGTGGCGGAGGCCGCGACGCGCTGGTGCGCCGATCTCGGCCTCGCGATGCGCCTCTCGGCGCTCGGCGTGCCGGAGGGCGACCTGCCCGCGATGGCGACCGAGGCGCACGCGATCCGGCGCCTGCTCGACAACAACCCGCGCGAGATCAGCCGGGACCGGATCCTGGCGCTCTACCGCGCCGCCGCCTGAGCGGAGCCTCCCCATGAGCGAGACCGTTTTCCCGCGCGGCGTCTTCTGCGCCGCCCTCACCCCGCTCGATGCGGACCTCAACCCGAACCACGCGGCCTTCGCGGCCCATTGCCGCCATCTCCTCGCCGAGGGCTGCACGGGCATCGCGCTGCTCGGCACCACCGGCGAGGCCAATTCCTTCTCGGGCGACGAGCGCAGGGCGCTGCTCGAAGCCGCGCTCCAGGCCGGGATATCTCCGGACCAGCTCCTGCCCGGCACCGGGGTGGCGGCGCTGACCGAGACGGTGGCGCTCACCCGCCACGCCCTCTCGCTGGGCGTCACCACCGTGGTGATGCTGCCGCCCTTCTACTACAAGGGCGTGAGCGAGGACGGGATCGTCGCGGCCTATGCGGAGATCGTCGAGCGGATCGGCGACGAGCGCCTGCGGGTCGTGCTCTACCACATCCCGCAGGTCGCGGGCGTGCCGCTCCCGCACGGCGCCATCGCTCGCCTGCGCGAGCGCTATCCGGGGACCTTCGTCGGGATCAAGGATTCGGCGGGCGACCTCGCCCACATGACGGCGCTGGTCGAGCGCTTCCCCGGTTTCGCGGTGCTGGCGGGCGCCGACCCGCTGATGCTGCCGTTGCTGAAAGCGGGCGGCGCCGGGGCGATCACCGCGACCACGAACCTCGTCGCGCGGGATCTGCGCTTCGTCTTCGACCACTGGGCCGACCCAGCCCAAGCCGCGGCGGTGGAGGCCGCGCAGGCGCGCGTGGTGGCGGCGCGCGAGCGGGCCTCGCGCTTTGCCCAGATGGCCTCGCTCAAGGCGCTGGTGGCCGAGCGCACCGGTGATCCAGGCTGGCGCCGGATGCGCCCGCCGCTGGTGCCGCTCTCGGAAACCGAGCGCGCCGCCCTCCTCACCCCGGCGCCGGACGAGGCCCGGCGCGCCTCCTGATCCGTCGCCTCCTGCCGGATGTCGGGCCTCGGCGGGCGCTGCTCAGGGGAGACCTCAGAAAAGACAGGAAGCTGAGCGTTCAAGGAGGCGCTGCTCGAGCGAGCAATCGGCGCCGCCGGTCATCGGCGCCCGGCCCTCGATCGAGCCGGGACCGTGCGAGCCTGCCCGGCACGCCGGGCCGACGAGGATCGCGCGGGGGACCTGCATGTCGAACTATCCGGTTGCGGCGATCATGGCCGGCGCAACCGCGGCCTGTCTCGCCGCAACCCTGCTCGCCTCGTGGATAGGCCGGACGAAGTTTCCCCTGCCATCCGCCGACACCCGCATCGGGTGCATCGATGGACTGCGCGGATACCTGGCTCTGTCCGTGCTCATCCATCATTTCGTGGTTTGGATGCAGGCGACCAGCCTTGGCGGCGCCTGGGCCGTGCCGTCGGTCAACCTGTTCGCGCAGCTCGGCGCGGGCGGCGTGGCGCTCTTCTTCATGGTGACGGGGCTCGTCTTCTACCCGCGCATTCTGGCGGGGTTTCGGGCCACGGCGTGGCCTGCGGTCTACACGATGCGCGTCTTCCGCATCGTCCCGCTCGTGGCCGTATCGGTCGCGATCATCACCCTCCTGATCGCGGCCCGCACCGGTCGCGGCCTTGATGCCCAGTTTCCGGCAGCCGCGGCGCAGTGGATCACGACCTGGGGCGAGCCGCCCCTGCTCGGCTTTGCTGATAGCGGACGCATCAATGCCTACGTGCTGTGGTCGCTCCGGTACGAGTGGCTGTTCTACCTCGCGGTACTCCCGGCCTGCGCCCTGGCGATGGATCTGGTCCGCGGGCGGCTGCCGAGCTGGACGGTGCCGGTCGCGCTGCTGGCGATCGGCCTTCTCGGGCGGGAGGCCGGCCTGCCGACCGCGCTCCTGCGCTTCCTGCCACTCTTCGCGATCGGGATGCTCGCCTACGAGGTCCGGAGCCGCGAGGCGATCGCCCGTCACTTGCGCACACGTCCCGCCGCCGCCGTCGCGGTGCTTGCGCTCGCCCTCGGCATGGTGACGGCGAGGACCCCCTACGGGTCCGCCCTGCCGCTCTTCGCCCTGTTCTTCGTCTGCGTGGCCTGCGGCAACGCCCTGTTCGGGGTGCTGCGCACGCGCGGCGCGCTCGTGCTCGGGGAGTGCTCGTTCGGCATCTACCTGCTGCACGGCGTGGTGCTGAGTGTGGCCTTCGTGGATGCGGGCGCCGAAAGGCTCGCTCCGGAGATCGTCCCCGCGCTCCTCCCGCTGGCCGCGGTTGCGGTCACCATGGTGACCCCCCTCACGTTCCTGATCGTGGAGCGCCCCGCCCTGCGGCTCGGTGCCCTTCTGGCGCGGCGGATGAGCGCCGGCGCCGCAGCGCGCCTGCGCCTCGATGCGGCACCGAGCGCCTGACGGCGGGGCCCCGCGCAGGCAAGTCGCGATCCCGCCACCCTCGACGTGATGCCAACGGTCGTTTCCAATGACCGTTGGCATCAGTCCACCACCGGTCTTTGCCGACCCTGGAGGATGAAACCGGCCGCAAGGGCACCCTCTCCGATGACAGCTCCACCGGCCCTCATGCTGAGAGCATGTGAATCTTTTGGATTTTCGACCTTCTAGCGTCCGCTAAGTGATTGATCTTATTAGGATCAGAAAAGTCCAAAACCGAAAGGTTCACAGCCTCTGAGGTGCGGGGCGGCTTCCACCCACGTCATACGGTTTCCGGACGCTCTATTCAGAGACAAGAGGGCGCAGGAACCCCTCTCCCGCACGGGAGAGGGGTTCCCCGCGCGTACTGGTCTCGGAAGGAAGAGACCGGAAACCGTATCAGTTTCTATTTAGACCGCCGAACGCCGCGGCGGAGCGTCCCGTGGAGCGCTTGCCTGCTCCTCCACGGCCTGGACCGACCGTCCGAAAGTGCCATTGGCATGGCCGAGCTTGCGGCGGATGCGTGCGACACGGTTCAGCTCACCGACCTGGAGGCGGCCGCGAAGGGCGCTGAGATAATTCTCGCGGGTGCGCAAGATATGCTGCTCCAGCAAATCCGCCAGCTGCTCCGGCTCGTTGGCGCTGATCAGCGCGATGATCCTTTCGTGGTCGGCGTAAGACCGCTCGGGTTCGTTGACGGCCACGAAGGCCAGGTGCGTGCGCAGGGCCGACACACGCCCGAGATTCCGCTCATAGGCATCGCGCAGATAACGGTTGCCGCAATGATGAAAGAAGCTCAGGTGGAACGCCGTGTCGGCGCGTCCGTAGAGCTCCATATCCTCCGTCGCGCGGGCCCGCGTCATATCGGCGAAGGCCAGACGCAATTCCGCCAGGGCTGCCTCGCGCCCCCGCTGCAGCGTGCGCTTGACGGCCTCCACCTCGAGCGTGACGCGATGCTCGCACAATTCCGCGACATCGTCCTCGCTCGGCGTGAAAATGTAGGTGCCCGACTTGGGCACGATGGTCACGAGACCTTCCGCCTGCAGGATCGTCAGGGCCTCTCGGATGGGGGTCCGGCTCACCCCGAAGGCCGCCGCAAGCCCCTCCTCCGACAGGGCCTCCCCGAAATCGAACTGCGCCGAGACGATCGCCTTGCGGAGTTCGTCCGCCACGTGCTGGGCCAGCGATGTCGTCCGTTCCGCCCTGGCCTTGGTCATCCTGATCCGCTTCGCTCGCTGCCGTCGTGCCGGATGGTGCCCGGTTGAGCCGGCATCCGGGCCGGCCCCCAGCGCCGGAGAGCATCGTTCATTCGACGCTCCGGCGCCAGGGTACCGGGGGAGATCAGTCGCGCCGCGCCTTGAGCGAGGCGCACAGGACGGCTCCGAGCATCGGGAAGATGCCGAGCGTGACCAGGGCGAGCGTGTAGCTGCCGCTCGCCTCGCGGATCCAGCCGACCAGGAAGGGGCCCGTGAAGCCACCGATCTGAGCGAAGCCGTTGATGGCGGCGAGCCCGCCGGCCGCAGCGGCGCCGCTCAGGAACTGCGTCGGCAGCGTCCAGAACACGCCGAGCGTGGCCCAGAGCGTGAAGGCCGCGCAGCACAGCAGCAGGAACCCGGGCACCGGCGCTCCGACGAGCGCGCTCAGGCACAGGAATGCCCCACCCGCGAACCCGGCGGCCGCCGTGTGGAACTTGCGCTCCCCGGTCCGGTCGGAGTTGCGCGCGATGACGATGAGCCCGATCGCGGCGAAGACGAACGGAATGGCGGAGACGAACCCCGTCTGGACCGTGCTGAGGCCGCCGATCGTCTTCACGATCTGAGGCAGCCACAGCACGACGCCATAGATGGCGATGCCGTTGAACATGTAGACGAGCGTGAGCAGCCAGACACGCGCATCGCGGAAGATCGACCGGAAATCGTGCGTCGCCCGTGAAGCGCCCTCCTGCTCTTCCCGCGCGAGTTCGGCCACCAGCCAGTTCCGCTCATCGGAGGTGAGCCAACGGTCCGTCTCGGGTCGATCGACCAGATAGAAGAACGTCACGACCCCGAAGATCACCGCCGGGATGCCCTCGATCAGGAACATCCATTGCCAGCCGGAGAGGCCGAAGGCGCCGTCGGTGCTGCCGATCAGCCAACCCGAGAGCGGCGCACCGATCACCGACGAGAGCACGGTTGCGGTCATGAACCCGGCGACCGCGCGGCCCCGCTCCCGGCGCGGGAACCAGTAGGTCAGATACAGCAGTACGCCGGGCGCGAAACCGGCCTCCGCGACCCCGAGGAGGAAGCGCAGGATGTAGAAGCTCCACGGCCCCTGGATGAAGGCCATGGCGCAGGAAACGATCCCCCAGCTCACCATGATGCGGGCGATCCAGACCCGCGGCCCGACCCGGTGCAGGATCATGTTGCTGGGGATCTCGAAGGCCATGTAGCCGAGGAAGAAGATGCCGGCCCCGAAGCCGAAGATCTTCGGCGTCAGGCCGAGCTCCTGGTTCATCTGGAGCGCGGCGAACCCGACATTCACCCGATCCAGATAATTGATGATGAACAGAAAGAAGCAATAAAGCACGATGCGGCTGAAGAGCTTGCGCATCACTTGCTTGCGGATGTCCGGAACCGGCGCGCCCAGCGCGATGGCTGCAGTCACATCATCCTCCCTCGTCTGCCACGTTTCAGCTGTGGTCACGCGGATGGGGATCGCACCGCCCCGTCGGGATCGATCCCGGGCGACGCCCCTTGAAACTTGGGTACCAGTCTTGTATCCCAGATTCAAGACCGAACGGGAGGGGCCTTCATGAGGGCGACGACACGTCTGGCGCAGCGGCTGCGGCAGCCCGGCATCCTGGTGGCGCCCGGGTGCCACGATGCCCTCGGGGCCAGGATCATCGAGCAGGCCGGGTTCGAAGCCGTCTACATGACCGGGAACGGCCTCTCCGCCAGCCTGATCGGAGCGCCGGATGTCGGGCTCCTGACGATGACCGAGATGGTCGCCCGTGGCCGCTCCCTCGCCGCAGCCGTGTCGGTGCCCGTGGTGGCCGATGCGGATACGGGCTACGGCAACCTCAACAACGTCGTGCGCACGATCCGCGAATACGAGGCGGCCGGCGTCGCGGCCGTCCACCTGGAGGACCAGGTCACGCCGAAGAAATGCGGGGCCATGAAGGGCCTCGCGCTGGTGTCGGCCGAGGAGCATGCGGACAAGATCCGCGCCGCCGTCGCGGCCCGCACCGATCCGGATTTCCTGATCATCGGCCGCTCCGACGCCCGCATTCCGAACGGCTTCCCGGACGCGCTGAGGCGCGGGCAGATCTACGCGGAGGCCGGCGCCGACCTCGTCCTGCTCGAGATGCTGCAGAGTATCGAGGAGATGCGCGAGGCCGTCGCGAGCATCTCGAAGCCGCTCGTCTTCAACTACGTCGAAGGGAAAGTGCCGGACCTGAAGGTCTCGGACTTCGCAGAGCTCGGTTTCAAGCTTCTGAACTATCCCGTCTCGTCGACCCTGGCCTATGCCCGCATGATGCGGGACTTCGCGGCGTCGCTGGCGCGGGACGGCACCACGCTCGCATCCGGCCCGCCGCTGCTGTCGCTCCACGATTACGAGCAGATCCTCGGTCTCGGCGCGTATCACTGACCGCGGGGCGCCGATCGCGATCGGCGCTCCGCCGGCTCCTCGCAGGCTTCATCGAGCAAGCCGGCAGGTCGCAAAGCGGCCTGACCGTGCCTTGGGAGAACGCACACCATGGAAGGCAGTCTCGCAGGCCGGGGAGCCCGGTCCGCCCTCCCGCGCGCGGCGCTCGAGGAGCTGTCGACCCTGCTCGGAGACCGGCTGGCCCTCGGCCTTGCCGAACGCGAGCACCACGGACGCGGCGAATCCTACCATCCGACCGTGCCGCCGGATGCGGTCTGCTACGCGCTCGGCACCGAGGAGGTGTCGCGCATCGTCAGGATCTGCGCCGCGCACCGGCTCGCCGTGATTCCCTTCGGCGGCGGAACCTCCCTCGAAGGGCATGTCTCGGCGCTCGACGGCGGCGTCTGCATCGATCTGAGCCGGATGACCGGGATCGTCGCGGTCCGGCCGCAGGATCTCGACGCGACCGTGCAGGCCGGGGTGACGCGCCACCAGCTCAACGACCACCTGCGCGACACCGGCCTGTTCTTCCCGGTCGATCCCGGCGGCGAGAGCACGCTGGGCGGCATGGCGGCGACGCGGGCCTCCGGCACCAACGCGGTCCGCTACGGCACGATGAAGGACAACGTCGTCTCGCTGACCGCCGTGATGGCCGATGGCAGCGTGATCAGGACGTCGAGCCGGGCGCGCAAGAGCTCGGCGGGCTACGACCTGACGCGGCTCCTCGTCGGGTCGGAGGGGACGCTCGGCATCATCACCGAACTGACGGTCCGGCTCTACGGCATCCCGGAATCGGTCACCGCCTCCGTCTGCGCCTTCCCGAGCGTGGAGGCGGCCGTCGCCACGGTCGTCGAGATCGTGCAGTGCGGGATCCCGATCGCCCGGGTCGAGCTCCTCGATCCGCGCACCGTCCGGGCGGTGAACCGCTACTCGGGGACGACGCTTGCCGAGCAGCCGACCTTGTTCATGGAGTTCCACGGCTCCCCGGCGGCCACCGCGGAGCAGATGCGCCTGGTGCAGGACCTGGCCGAGGCCAACGGCGTCCTCGCCGTCGAGTCCGCCGCGGACGCGGACAGGCGCAACCGGCTCTGGCGCGCCCGCCACGATGTCCACTACGCGATCCAGGCGATGCGGCCGAACGCGAAGGTCTGGAGCACGGATGTCTGCGTGCCGATCTCGAACCTGCCCCGCTGCATTGCCGAAACCCAGGCGGATATCGAGGCGGCGAGCTTCTTCATCTCGACCGTCGGGCATGTCGGGGACGGCAATTTCCATCTCGGCCTGATCGTCGATCCGACGAGCGCCGCGGAACTGGCGGAGGCGGAGGCGTTGAACGACCGCCTGGTGCGCCGCGCCCTCGCCCTCGACGGCACCTGCACCGGCGAGCACGGGGTCGGCTCGGGCAAGATCAAGTTCATGACGCTCGAACATGGTCCCGCGATCGGCGTGATGCAGGCCATCAAACGCGCCCTCGATCCGGAGGGCATCCTCAATCCCGGAAAAGTCCTGCCCGGAAAAGTCCTGCCCGCCCTGGAGGTCGACCCATGATCGTCGCGCATGATGAGATCCCTGCATCGCCCGGCCTGACGCAGGCCGTGATCCTGGTCACCGGGGGCGCGTCCGGCATCGGCCGCGCCATCGTCGAGGCGGCGCTCGCCTCCGGAGCCCGTGCGGTCGCCTGGGACGTGGACGCGGCCGGCCTTGCGGCTTGCGCCGAGGCTTGCGGCGACCGGCTCCGGACCGCGCGGGTCGACGTCTCGGATGAGTCCGCCGTGGCCGGCGCCATGGCCGAGCTGGCCGGCTCGGCTTGGGCACCCACCCACCTCGTCAACAATGCCGGCATCATCGGCCGCCGGATGGCCCTGGCTGAGATGGACCCGGCCGAGATCGACCGCGTGCTCGCAGTCAACCTGAAGAGCGTCCTTTACTGCACGCGCGCCTTCCTGAGCGGGCGGGCTCCCCATCCGGCCGCCGCGATCCTCAACCTTTCGTCGATCGCAGCCCGCACCGGCGGCATGCCCGGCAATGCGCTCTACGCCACCACCAAGGGTGCGATCGCCTCGCTGACCGTCGCGGCCGCCAAGGAGCTTGCCCCTGCCATCCGGGTCAACGCCCTGGCGCCGGGGGTGATCGATACGCCCATTCAGGGCGACGTGTTCGGGGATCGCGGCAAGGTGGCGGAGATCGCCAGTTCCATCCCGTTGCGGCGGCCCGGCACGGCCGCGGAGGTGGCCGCAGCGGCGCTGTGGCTCCTCTCGCCCGCCGCCGCCTACGTCACCGGCACGATCGTGGACGTGGCCGGCGGGCGCTGACCGGCCGAACGACGAACGCATGAAGAATCCGAGGAGGAACCCCATGGAGCCCATAGCCGAGATCGATCAGGCGGTCAGCCGCGCGAGGCGGCGCCTCGTGCCGTTCCTGGTCCTGATGTACCTGCTGGCCTATCTCGACCGCGCCAACGTCGCTTACGCCAAGCAGGCGCTTCAGGCCTCGATCGGGATCTCGGAAGCGGCCTTCGCATTCGCAGCCGGTATCTTCTTCGTCGGCTATGCCGTCTTCGAACTGCCGAGCAACCTCCTGCTGCACCGGATCGGCGCGCGCGTATGGCTCGCCCGGATCATGGTGACCTGGGGCCTGCTGGCGGCCGCCATGGCCTTCGTGCAGGGCGACACATCCTTCTGGGTCCTGCGCGTCCTGCTCGGGCTCGCCGAGGCGGGCTTCTTCCCCGGGGTCCTGCTCTACCTCACCTACTGGTTCCCGGCCCGGGAACGCGGCCAGATCCTCGGCCTGTTCTATCTCAGCCAGCCGCTCTGCTTCATCCTGGGCGGGCCGGTCTCGGGCCTGCTGCTCGACCTCGATGGAGCCTTCGGCCTGCACGGCTGGCAGCTGATGTTCCTGGTCGAGGGATTGGCGGCCTCGCTGGTCGGCCTCTGGGCCTATTTCTACCTGACCGACCGTCCGGCCAAAGCGGCCTGGATGCCGCCTCGCGAGCAGGCTGCCCTGGGGCAGGTTCTCGCCCGGGAGGAGGCCGCCAAGCGCGAGCGCGGCACCGTGAAGCTCGGGGCGATCTTCCGCAACCCGCTGCTGCTGCATTTCGCGCTCTGCTACTTCTGCCTCGCGATCTGCGGCTACGGGATCGCCTTCTACCTTCCGGCTCAGGTGAGCGCGCTGCTCGGCACCAAGGTCGGGCTCTATGTCACGCTGGTGACCAGCATCCCGTGGCTATGCGCCTTCGGGGTGAGCCTGTT
Organism: Methylobacterium nodulans ORS 2060; assembly: GCF_000022085.1. Taxonomy (NCBI): domain Bacteria; kingdom Pseudomonadati; phylum Pseudomonadota; class Alphaproteobacteria; order Hyphomicrobiales; family Methylobacteriaceae; genus Methylobacterium; species Methylobacterium nodulans. The sequence continues at coordinate 1,537,224 of NC_011894.1, read as the reverse complement.
CTGGCCGGGCCTCGCCCTGCGGACCGGGCGCCGGCGGCTGTTTGCGGTCGTCTCGCTTCTGGGGGCCGGTCTCGGGATGATCGCGTCCGGCTATGTCAGCCCGCTCCTCGCCGTGATCGCGCTCTGCGTCTCGGTGGCTGGCCTGATCAGCGCTCAGCCGATCTTCTGGACCTTTCCGATGGGTTATTTCGGTGGGTTCGCGGCAGCGGGCGGCATCGCGATCATCAATGCGCTCGGCAATCTCGGCGGGTTCGTGGCGCCCAACCTGAAGGTCGCGGCCGAGACCTGGCTCGGCACCAGCCAAGCGGGCCTGTGGGTGATCGGGGGCGGCGCACTTCTGGCCGCCGCTCTTCTGGCCCTGATCCCGAGCCGGGCGGACATCGCCGCGTCGGCCCCCGACAGCGCGGCAGGCGACAAGCCCGCTTCCTCCGAGGTGGCCTTGGCCTGAATTGCGCCGCCCGACCCTGCGCACCGGCTCGCTCTGCCGGGGCGAGTGTCTTCGATCCTGACCACAGGCCCTCGCGCCCCTTCCGAGCGCGAGGGCCTCCTTGCATCCTTTGGACCACCCCTGGTCTTCCGGAGGCTCCGGCTCCCGGGAGGCGGGAGCCATGATGCGCAGATCTTCGGACCTCAGGCTCGCCGACGGTTCCTGTGGGCCGCCTGCTTGGCCCTGTTCCCGCAGACGGCCATGCTGCACCACCGGCGGGCGCGGCCGCGCGTGCGGTCGACGAACATCAGCGTGCAGGCGTGCCCCTCGCACGCTTTGATGTGCGTGAAGTCCTCCTCGCAGACGAGCCGCGCGAGGGCCGTGCCGATCGGCTGAAGCAGCGACTCCGGGGTGCGCCAGTGGCGCGAGGTCTGAAGCTCCAGATGCACCGCACCGTCGTGATCTCGGGCGACGATCTGGCTGAAGCTCTCATCCCTCTCGAGTAGCCGGTTGAGGGGCTTCAGTTCGAGCAGGTCCTCGGGTGTGAGCGGTCGCCCCTTGCGCGCGTCGACGAAGCCTCGAAACCATTCCCGCAATTGTCGGGCCCGAGCCGCGACGGCGTCGAGTTCTCCTGGCGTGACACGCTCCCGCACGGCGGCGGCGGCCGCAGTGGGCAGGAGGCCGGCCTGCTCCAGCCAGTCCAGCAACCCCTCGCCGTCGCTGATCCAGTCGACGGGCACATCGACCGGGGTGGCGATCGAATTGAGGAAATCCAGGCCCGGCGCGTCGGCGATGAACATCGCGGGCGTGTGGTGGTGGTCCATCTGCTTGTCTCGCAACCTGGCTGCGTCTCCGACCCATATGGAGGCTAACCTAGCTAAATGCACCTATCAGGTTAGCATACCCCAGCGCGAACCGGCGCAACCCGGTCACCTCGATCCAGGTGGGGAGCAGGTGCAGGCAGCCGGCCGCATGGGACTATCCCAGCCCGTCCGTAACCGTCATGAACGCTGTTGACAGGTTACAAAATCTGCGAAATAACCCCTTTATACCGCGCGAGGCGGTTACAAGAGGATGGCATCCGATGCCCCACATCCGCTATCGCTCCGTAGACGTTGCCGGCCTGAGGATCGCCTACCGCGAGGCCGGTTCTCCCGGCGCCCCGAAGCTTCTGCTTCTGCATGGCTTCCCGAGCGCGGGGCACATGTTCCGCGACCTCATCCCGCGCTTGGCCGACCGTTTTCACCTCGTGGCTCCCGACCTTCCGGGTTTTGGCCGCTCGGAGATGCCGGCGCGGGACAGGTTCACCTACAGCTTCGACAACCTCGCCTCCGTGATCGACCAATTCACCGAGGTGATCGGCTTCGACAGGTTCGCGATCTACGTCTTCGACTACGGAGCGCCGACCGGCTTCCGTCTTGCCGTCAGCCATCCGGACCGGATCACCGCCATCATCTCGCAGAACGGCAACGCCTACGAGGAGGGGCTGAGTGAGGGCTGGAACCCGATCAGGGCCTACTGGCAAGATCCGTCGCAGGCCAACCGAGATGCTCTGCGCGACTTCCTGAAGCCGGAAACCACCATCTGGCAGTACACCCACGGCGTCCCGGATCCGACGTCCGTCTCGCCGGACGGCTACTCGCTCGACAATTTCTACCTCGCGCGCCCGGGAGCCGACGAGATCCAGCTTGATCTATTCGGCGACTACGCGAGCAACGTCGCACTCTATCCGGTTTTCCAGGATTATTTCCGGACGCACAGGCCGCGCTTTCTCGCCGTCTGGGGCCGCAACGACCCGTTCTTTCTCCCGCCCGGCGCCGAGGCGTTCAAGCGCGACATCCCGGACGCGCAGGTGACCTTCTTCGACACCGGTCACTTCGCGCTCGAGACCCACGCGGCTGAGATCGCCGCAGCGATCCGGACCTTCCTCGGCTGAGCCCTGTCCCAAGGCCGTCACCCCTCGCTGCGTCCCGACCTCTCGGTCACGCGCTCGAGCAGCGCCCGCAACTCAGGGAGTTCGTCATGCGTGCCATCGTTCTGGACGGCTTCGGCGGTCTCGACGTCCTCGTCTACAAGGATATTCCCGAGCCCGAGCCGCTCGCAGGCCACGTCGTCATCGAGATCAAGGCTTTCGGCATCAACCACGCCGAGATGCACATGCGGCGGGGTGAATGGGCCGAGGCGGCGCCGGTTTCCGGCATCGAATGCGTGGGCATCGTCAAGTCGTGCCCCGGCGGCGAGTTTCCGGTCGGAGCCAAGGTGGCCGCACTGATGGGCGGGCTCGGCCGCACCATCAACGGGAGCTACGCGCAGTTCACCCGCGCCCCGGTCAGCAACGTCGCGCTGATCGACGCGGACCTCCCCTGGGCCGAACTCGCGGCTATCCCGGAGACATACGCGACCGCCTGGACGTGCCTGTTCCGCAACCTCGACCTCCAGAAGGATCAGCTTCTGCTGATCCGCGGAGCGACGTCGTCGTTCGGGCAGGCCGCGCTCAAGCTGGCGGTGAACGCCGGGGCCCGCGTCATCGCCACCACGCGCAATCCTGAGCGTTTCGCGATGCTCGAGGCGCTCGGTGCCGCGCGCTGCGAGGTCGAGCGGCCGGATCTGTCGCAGCACATCCCCGAGGCGAAGCGGATCGACGCGATCCTGGACCTGGTCGGCAACAGCGTGGTCCTCGACTCGCTCGCCATGCTCCGCCGCGGGGGCCGCTCCTGCCTCGCCGGCTGGCTGGGCGGCCTTGCCCCGATCCCGGATTTCAACCCGCTGCTGCAGATGGCGAGCGGCGTCTACCTGACCTTCTTCGGCAGCTTCGTGTTCGGCACGCCGGGCTTCCCTCTCTCCGACGTCTCGCTGCGGCAGATCGCCGAGGACGCGGCCGCAGGTCGGCTCGACGTGAAGCCGGCGCGCGTCTTCCGCTTCGATGAGGTCCGCGAGGCGCACCGCCTGATGGAGGCGAACGCAGCCGGCGGAAAGATGGTCGTCGTGCATTGATCTCCGTCGAACGAAGGAGCCGGATGGCGGCAGATCCAATTTCTCCGATCTTCTCGTATGCGAGGCCCTGATGCCCTTGCTCCCTCCTCTTGACGGCGCCCGCGCCGTGGTCTTCGACGCCTATGGCACCCTCCTCGACGTGCACTCTGCCGTGCAACGTCACGCCGCCGCGGTCGGGCCCGACGCCCGGTCCCTGTCGGACACCTGGCGCCAGAAACAGCTTGAATACTCCTGGGTGCTCTCGCTGTGCGGCCGGTACGCCCCGTTCTGGGCGTTGACCGAGCGTGCGCTCGACTACGCGCTCGCCCGCCATCCCGGCGTCGACCGGGGAGTGCGATCGGCGCTCCTGGAGGCGTACCGGGTGCTGGACGCCTACGCGGAGGTGCCCCGCACCCTCGCGGCGCTGCGCGCGGCCGGCCTTAGGACCGCGATCCTATCCAACGGCGACGCCGCAATGCTCGACGCCGCGCTACGGGCCGCTGCGCTCCAGGATCACCTGGACGCGGTGCTGTCGGTCGACCCGGCTGGCGTCTTCAAGACCAGCCCCCGCGCCTACGACCTCGTGCCAGAGCGGCTGGGTGTCGGCGTGTCCGAGACCGCGTTCGTGTCCTCGAACCGCTGGGACGTCGCCGGGGCAGCCGCCTACGGCTTCGCGCCGGTCTGGGTCAATCGCGCCGGCCTGCCAGACGAGTACCCGGACCTCGCTCCGGTCCGGGTGATAGATCGCCTCGATGCGCTCCTCGGCTGATGCCTCGAAGTTCATGGCAAGAACATGGGCAGACAACGACCGGAAAACCGGAGCGTGTTATGAAGCTTGTGTGGGCACCGATTTCGCCTCCGACAGGAAGTCGAAGTCGCAGCCGTCCGGCGCCTGCATGACGCTGCGCCGATACAGCACCTTGTAGCCGCGGGCCGGAGCCGGCGGCGGACGGAAACCCGCCAGGCGCCGGGCGATCTCGGCCGCATCGACCAGGAGATCGATCCGCTTCTCGCGGATCGAGAGACGGATGCGGTCGCCATTGCGCAAAGCCGCGAGCGGGCCGCCGATTGCGGCCTCCGGCGCGACGTGCAGCACGATGGACCCGAAGGCCGTGCCCGACATGCGCGCGTCCGAGATGCGCACCATATCCTTGACGCCGGCCCGCGCGAGCTTCTTGGGGATCGGCAGGTAGCCCGCTTCCGGCATGCCGGCGGCGTGCGGCCCGGCATTCTGCAGGACGAGGATGTCGCCCGGCGCGACGTCGAGATCGGGATCGTCGATGCGCGCGCTCAGGTCCTCCAGACCAGTGAATACGACCGCGCGCCCCTCCGACTCGAACAGCTCCGGGCTGGCGGCAGCACGCTTGAAGATGGCGCCGTCCGGCGCGAGGCTGCCTTTCAGCGCCACGAGACCACCCACCGGGGAGACGGGCTCCGCGACGGGCCGGATCACGGCCCGGTCGACCCAGTCGATCGGTTCGGCCAGCCGCTCAGCCAGCCTGCGGCCCTCGACGTCGATCGTCTCGAGGTGGAGGAGAGGCTTCAGCTCGCGCAGCAGCGCGCCCATACCGCCGGCGGCGTGGAAGTCCTCCATGTAGCCCTCGCCGACCGGCTTCAGATCGACGAGGACCGGCGTCTGGTCCGAGAGCTGGTTGAAGCGGTCGAGCGAGATCCGGATGCCGAGCCGGCCAGCGATCGCAGTGAGGTGCACGATGGCGTTGGTCGAACCGCCGACCGCCATCAGCACGCGGATCGCGTTCTCGACCGACTTCTCGGTGATGACTTGGCGCGGGGTGATCCCGGTCTCGATCAGGCGCACCGCGGCCCTGCCGGATTCCTCGGCCGCCACGAGCCGGTCGGAATGGACCGCGGGGATCGCCGCAGTGCCCGGCAGCGACATGCCGAGCGCCTCCGCGATGCAGGCCATGGTCGAGGCGGTGCCCATCACCGCACAGGTGCCCTGCGTGACGGAGAGGCGGCCCTCGACCGTCTCGATCTCGTCCGAATCGATGGCGTTCGCCCGGTACCTGGCCCAGAAACCGCGGCAATCCGTGCAGGCGCCCAGCCGCTGGCCCTTGTGGCGCCCGGTGGACAACGATTGTCGGTGCCTTCGCCGAGGGCGACATCCTGCAGGTCCTGTTCATCTCGATTCTCGTCGCCGTCGCGCTCGTCCAGCTCGGGCCGCGCGTCCAGCCGCTGGTGGACGGGATCGACATGGCCGCGAAGGCCCTCTTTGGTGTCGTCAACATCATCATGAACGCCATGGCGCCGATCGGCGCGTTCGGCGCCATGGCGTTCACCATCGGCAAGTACGGCATCGTCACCCTGCTGCCGCTGATGAAGATGGTCCTGATCTTCTACGTCACCTGCGCGACCTTCGTGCTCGTCGTGCTCGGCGCGGTGGCCTGGATGGCCGGCTTCAGCATCCTCAAGTTCATCCGCTACATCCGGGAGGAGCTGCTGATCGTGCTCGGCACGTCCTCGTCCGAGGCGGCGCTGCCGCGGCTGATGGAGAAGCTCAAGCGGGCCGGCTGCGGCGAATCCACGGTCGGGATCGTCGTCCCGTCGGGCTATTCGTTCAACCTGGATGGGACCTGCATCAACCTGACGAGGATGGCGATCTTTCTCGCCCAGGCCACCAACACCCCGCTCGGCTTCGAGGCCCAGCTCGCGCTCATCGGCGTGCTGCTCCTCACCTCGAAGGGCGCGGCGAGCGTCACGGGCGGCTCCTTCGTGGTCCTGGCGGCGACGCTGGCCTCGCTGCACTCGATCCCGGTCGCCAGCCTCGCCATCATCCTCGGCGTCTACCGGTTCATCTCCGAGGGCGGGGCGCTGGTGAACGCCATCGGCAACGGCGTCGCCGCCATCGTGATCGCGCGCTGGGACGGCGATCTCGATGCCGACCGCCTCCGCGCGACGCTCGACGGCGCGGGGCAGGATTCGCCGGTCTCCGCCGGTCACTGACGAGGGGCCCGCGCAGGCCTTTGACCAGGGCAGGGATCAACGATGCCGAATCGTGACCATCTCTGCGATCGTCGGTTCGTTCTCGCAGGCACGACGGCGTTCGGCCTGCAGGGAAGGCCCGCGGCGACCGAGGCCGCAGAAGGAAACGGGATTGCCATGCATGTCGACCGCTTCGATCACATCGTCCTGACCGTCGCCGACATCGACAGGACGTGCGATTTCTACCAGCGGGCCTGCGGCATGGAGATCGTCACCTTCGGCAATGGTCGCAAGGCCCTGCAGTTCGGCCGACAGAAGATCAACCTGCACCAGGCTGGCAAGGAGATCGATCCCAAGGCCGCGCGCCCGACGGCCGGCTCCGGCGACTTCTGCCTGATCACCAGCGTGCCGATCGAGGCGGTGAAGCGGCACCTCGAAGCCTCGGGCTTCGTGATCGAGGAGGGCATCGTCGACCGCACCGGCGCGGTCGGCCCGATCCGGTCGATCTATCTGCGTGACCCGGATATGAACCTCGTCGAGATCAGTTGCTCGACCTCCTCAGGCGACTCGGGCTCGACCAGCTCTGATCCAGCCATCATCGACGAGGCTCACGTGACTGCCACCACTCCTTCCCTCGACATCGCGGTGCTCCCCGGGGACGGCATCGGGCGGGCCGGCGCTTCGGCTCACCCGCCATGACGCCGGCGCGCAGTATATCGGGAGAGCGGTGACGCCCTGCCCGCCGCGACCCTCGCGGCCTGCCGTGCGGCCGATCCGTTGGTTTCCCGGATTGCGGAAGGTCCTGGGCGACGAACGCGCGCGGAACATCGACTTAAGAAAGCTCGGATCCTTCGGAGACGGCGCAAGGAGGCGAAGATGTCAAAGGTCGCGATCGTCGGATGCGGCGCGATGGGCTCGGTCTACGCCGCGCTCATGGCGTCCGCCGGCCACGAGGTGCATGCCGTCACGCTCTGGTCCGATCACGCCGAGGTGATGAGAACCAAGGGTCTGCGCGTCGAGGGTGCAAGCGGTGACCGCACCGTGCAGCTCGCCAGCGCAGGCACGACCACGGACGGGATCGGTGTCTGCGATCTCGTCATCATCGCCACCAAGGCCTTCGACGTCGAAGCGGCGGCACGCGCCTGCGAGCCGCTGATCGGGCCGGAGACAGTGGTCCAAACGATCCAGAATGGCCTCGGCTCGCCCGAAGTCGCGGCATCGGTCCTCGATCGAGACAAGATCGCCGTGGGCGTGGTCGGTGGCTTCGGCGCCTCGATGCGCGGAGCCGGCCATGCTCACCACAATGGCTTGGAGATGATCCGCTTCGGTGCGTTCGCGGGCCTGCCGAAGCAGCGTCTACAGGCCTCCGCCAGAATCTGGGAGTCCTCCGGGTTCAAGGTCAGCCTCTTCGACGATGTCGGTCGCATGGTCTGGGAGAAGCTGATCATGAACGTAACCTTCTCGGGGACCGCCGCCACCACGGGCCTCACCATCGGCGAAATCATGGCCGATCCGCACGCCTGGAAGGTGGCATTGGGCTGCGCGCGGGAGGCAATTGCGGTGGCCGAGGCGATGGGCATCGCGCTCGACGTCGGTGATCCGATCGAGCACATCCGAAAGCTCGGCGGCAAGATCCCCAATGCTCGGCCCTCGATGCTGCTTGACTACAACGCGGGCCGCCGCGGCGAAGTCGACGCGATCAACGGTTCGATCCCGCGCCTCGGTCAGCAATACGGCATCCCGACGCCGATCAACGAAACCGTCGTAGCCATCATCAAGGCGCGCGAGGCCAGCTTTCAGGCCCGAGCATACTCCACATCTCGGCAAGAACTCACCAGGCCAGCGCAGTCACCGACCACGCTCTGAACACCAACTGCCACTCGTGTCGGTTTGGGGATCGCCTGCCCACCGTAGCGAACTCTGGTGCCCGGCCCTTCCTGGATGCGGATGAGCTGGTTGTATTTGGCGAATCGGTCCGAGCGGGCGAGCGAGCCGGTCTTGATCTGCCCGCAACTCGATGCGAGCAGCCGCACAATTGTGGACAGCACGCGATCTGCCCGGCTGACCATCAGATCTGGATCACACGGATGTTGTTGGTGTTGCCGGCGGTGTGGAAGGGAATGCCGGCCGTGGTGATGACGAGGTCGTTGGCCTGGGCGAACCCTTCCTGCTGCGCCGCGTGCGCGGCCTTGCTCGTCATCTCCTCGTAGGAATCGACGTCGTCCGTGTGGACACTGTGCGCCCCCCACATCAGGCACAGCCGCCGCGCCGTCGCCAGGCTCGGGGTCAGCGCCAGGATCGGCACCGCCGGCCGCTTGCGCGCAACCCGCGCCGTGGTCGTGCCGCTGGTCGTGTAGGTCACGATCGCGCTGGCCTGCACCGCCTCGGCCAGCGTCGCCGTGGCCGTCGCCACCGCATGCGGCGGGGTTTCTTCCACGACGGGCTCGGAGGCCGCGACGATCGAGCGGTACAGCTTGTGCCCCTCCACGCTGCGGATGATCCGGTCCATCATCGCCACCGCCTCGACCGGATAGCGCCCGGTGGCCGACTCCGCCGAGAGCATCACCGCATCCGCCCCGTCGTAGATCGCGGTGGCCACGTCCGAGGCCTCGGCCCGGGTCGGGGCCGGCGCCGCCACCATCGAGTCGAGCATCTGGGTTGCCACCACCACCGGTTTGACCGCCAGCCGGCAGGCCCGGATCAGCTCCTTCTGGCGGCCCGGCACCTCCTCGTGCGGGATCTCCACGCCGAGATCGCCGCGCGCCACCATCACGGCATCGGACAGCCGGATGATGTCCTCGAGCCGCTCCAGCGCCTGCGGCTTCTCGATCTTGGCCATGATGCCGGCGCGCTCCCCGATCAGCGCGCGCGCCTCCACCAGGTCGGAGGGCTTCTGCACGAAGGAGAGCGCGACCCAGTCGACGCCCAGCTCCAGCCCGAAGGCGAGATCCGCCCGATCCTTGGGCGTCAGCGGCGAGAGGTCGAGCAGGGTGCCCGGCAGGTTGACGCCCTTGCGGTTGGAGATCGGCCCGCCGGTGATCACCTCCGCGGTGAGCGCGTCGGCTTCGAGACCAACCACCCGCACCCGCACCCGGCCGTCGTCGATCAGCAGATCTTGGCCCGGCGCGGCGGCCGCGAAGATCTCCGGGTGGCGCAGCGGGATGGCCTGCTGGTCGCCCTCGCTGCCCGCGAGCACGAAGCGCACGGTCTCGCCCGCCGCAAGCTCGAGCCGGCCGTCCTTGACGGTGCCGATCCGGATCTTGGGCCCCTGCAGGTCCTGCAGGATGCCGATCGGGCGGCCGACCTCCTGTTCCAGCGCCCGGATGGCGGCATGGACCCGGGCATGGTCCTCCTGCAGGCCATGGCTGAAGTTCAGGCGGAAGGTGTCGACGCCCGCGAGGAACAGGGCCCGCAGCCGGTCGGGCGCCGCACTCGCGGGGCCCACGGTGGCGACGATCTTGGCACGGCGGTGACGGCGCATGGTGGGTTCGGCCTTGTCAGGCCGCCTCTGCTGGACCGGGTCGGACGCCCAGGACGGCATCGTTGCGGTTGGTTTGAGTCGGGCCTGTGACGACGGGGTCGCCCAACGCCGCCCCGTGCCCGGCGCTCGAGGCTCTCGGCGAAGGACAGCCCCAGCGCCGCCGCTCGGGACCCGGTGTCCGGGGCGATGATAGCTCCGGCGATCTCCGCCCGGCCATCACCCGGCCGACCTCGCGGGCCAGGGCAGGTGCCGGGCGACACTGACGGCCGGATCGGCCGCCGCAGAAGACCACCGGGCTCAGTCACGACCTCACGCGTTGTCGCCCTGGATGGCGGCGATCACCGCGTCCGTGACCTGGCGGGTGGTCGCCTGGCCGCCGAGATCCGGGGTGTGGAGGTTCGGATTGGCCGTGACCCGCTCCACCGCCCGCATCAGGCGGTCGGCGGCCGGGGCCTCGCCGAGATGCTCCAGCATCTGCACCGCGGTCCAGAAGGTGCCGATCGGGTTGGCGATCCCCTTGCCCGTGATGTCGAAGGCCGAGCCGTGGATCGGCTCGAACATCGACGGGAACTTGCGCTCCGGGTTGATGTTGGCGGTCGGCGCGATGCCGAGCGAGCCGGCGAGCGCGGCGGCGAGATCCGACAGGATGTCGGCGTGCAGGTTGGTGGCCACGATGGTGTCGAGCGAGCCCGGCTTCATCACCATGCGCATCGTCATGGCATCGACCAGCATCTTGTCCCAGGTCACGTCCGGAAACTCCTTGGCGACCTCGGCGGCGATCTCGTCCCACATCACCATGGCGTGGCGCTGCGCGTTCGACTTCGTCACTACGGTGAGCAGCTTGCGCGGACGCGACTGCGCCAGCTTGAAGGCGAAGCGGATGATCCGCTCGACGCCCGCGCGGGTCATCATCGAGACGTCGGTGGCGACTTCTTCCGGCAGCCCGCGGTGGACCCGGCCGCCCACGCCCGCGTACTCGCCCTCGGAGTTCTCGCGCACGATCACCCAGTCGAGTTCCGGGCCGTTCACGTGGCGCAGCGGGCTGGTGATGCCTGGCAGGATGCGGGTCGGGCGAACATTGGCGTACTGGTCGAAGGGCTGGCAGATCGCGAGCCGCAGGCCCCACAGGGTGATGTGGTCGGGCACATCCGGCGCGCCGACCGCCCCGAAATAGATCGCGTCGTGGTCCTTGATCTGCTCGCGCCCATCCTCGGGCATCATCACGCCGTGCTGCTTGTAGTAGTCGGACCCCCAGTCGAAGTGATCGAAGCTGAACCTGAACTGCCCGCTGCGCTCGGCCAGGGCGTTCAGCACCTCGATGCCGGCGGCGATGACTTCCTTGCCGATGCCGTCGCCCGGGATAGCGGCGATGCGATACTGCTTCATGGTGACGTTCCTTTCACGTGTTCGAAGTGGGGGAGTTACCGCGTGGCAAGCACTGGGGTAGCGGACTGGGAGGCGCGCCGGAGGGAGAGCGTGAAGGCCGCCGAGAGGGCGAGCGTCGCGGCCGACATCATCAGGCCGAGGGTGAAGCTGCCTGAGGCCTCGCGCGCCCAGCCGATCAGCGAGGGGCCGACGAAGCCGCCGAGGTTGCCGATCGAGTTGATCGCCGCGATGCCGGCCGCTGCCTTGGTGCCCGTCAGGAACTCGGTCGGCAGCTGCCAGAAGGGCGGCCGCGCCGCCATCACCCCGGCGATGGCGAGGGACAGGAAGATCACGGTCGCCACCACGAGATCGTGGAAGATCCCGGCCATGACGAGACCGCCGCAACCGACCGCGCAGGCGATGGCGACGTGGCCGAAGCGCTCGCCCGTCCGGTCCGAATGCCGGGCCCAGAAGCCCATGGTGGCGATGGCCAGCAGATAGGGGATCGCGCTGATGAAGCCGACCTCGATGTTCGAATGGCCGAAGCTCTTCACGATCTGCGGCAGCCACAGCTCGATGCCGTACAGGCCGGTGGTCAGGCCGAAATAGACCAGGGCGAGGCGCAGCACCGGCCAGCTGAGCAGGGTAGCGCCGACCTCACGCAGGGAGTGATGCTGCGGCGCGCCCTGCTCGGCGCGCATCTCGGTCACGAGCCAGTCGCGCTGCTCGGCCGTCAGCCACCGCGCCTGCTCGGGACGGTCCGTCAGATAGACCAGGCAGACGAAGCCGAGGACCACGGCCGGGGCCGCCTCGAGGATGAACATCCACTGCCAGCTGTGGAAGCCGAGCACGCCGTCGAGCGCCAGGAGGTAGCCCGAGATCGGGGCCGCGATGGCGCTGGCGATCGGGATCGCCACCACGAAGCCCGCCGTCACCCGGCCGCGCCAGCGCTTCGGGAACCAGTAGGTCAGGTAGAGGATCACGCCCGGGAAGAAGCCGGCCTCGGCGATGCCGAGCAGGAAGCGCAGGACGTAGAATTGGTTGGGCCCGCTGATGAAGGCGAAGCCCATCGAGATCAGGCCCCAGGTGATCATCACCCGGGCGATCCAGCGCCGCGCGCCGACCCTGTCGAGGATCAGGTTCGAGGGCACCTCGAACAGGAAGTACGAGATGAAGAACAGGCCGGCACCGAAGCCGAACATGGCCGGCGTCAGGCCGAGATCGCGGCTCATGGTGAGCGCGGCGAAGCCGACGTTGATCCGGTCAACGAAGGCGATGACGTAAAGAACACATAAGAAGGGCACCAGGCGCCATGCGACGCGGCGCATGGTGGCCTGCTCGAGCGAGCCGTCCATCGTTTCCTCCGTGAGGGCGCCTGCAACCCGTGCCGGCTATCGATGCCAACTTCCATGCAAGCTGGTATGGCGTATGACATCGCAGCCCACCGGCGTCAACCCTTCCGTTGCAACTTGCATGGAAGCTGCTAACTCGTGGAGGGACGGCTGGGTTGGAGGAACGGATGCCGCGGGCGAGACCGGCAGGAGACGAGGACGGCGAGAAGCGGCCTTCGCTGGTCGACGACGCCTATGCGGCCATGAAGCAGGCGATCCGGAACTCGGAGTTCCCGCCCGGCTACCAGGCCTCGGAGCAGGAGATCGCGCTCAGACTCGGCATGAGCCGCACGCCCGTGCACGAGGCGGCGATTCGGCTGCAGGAGGACGGTCTCGTGCGGGTGCTGCCGCGGCGCGGCATCCTGATCTGCGCCGTCGCGCCCGCGGACATGCGCGAGATCTACGACGTGATCATCGCGCTCGAAGGACAGGCGGCCGAGCGGGTGGCCGGGCTGCCCGAGGCCGACCGGACGCGCATCAGCGCCGAGCTTGCGGCGCAGACGGCCGCCATGGCCGACGCCCAGGCCCGCGGCGATCTCCCGGCCTGGGGCGCCGCGGACGAGTGCTTCCACCGGACGCTGATCGAGCGGGCCGGCAATGGCCGCATGATCCGGATCATGCAGACCATCAACGACCAGTCGCATCGCGCCCGCATGCTAACGCTCAGGCTGCGGCAGGAGCTCGACGCGTCCGTCGCCGAGCATTACCGCATCATCGAGGCGATCCGCGATGCGGATCCGGCTGGCGCCCATCGGCATGCCCGCCAGCACCGCATCCGCGCGCGCGACGAGCTCCTTCCGCTGCTGGAGAATTATGGCCTCAGGCACCTTTAATACCGCCGCGCGTTCGTGCCGACGCGTTCTCCGCGCCACCCACATCTCGGCGCAACATGGTTCCGCGGATCTTCGTCCGGGTGATCGGCAGGTGGCGTTTCCGGTCACGTCAGACCGGCAGCGCAGCATCCGCCTTGACCTCCTCCATCACCGGATAGGTGCGCGTCTCGGCGACGCCCGGCAAAGTCAGGAGGATGTCGCCGAGGAAGCGCCGGTAGGCCGTCATGTCGAGGACCCTCGCCTTGACGAGGTAGTCGAACCCTCCCGCCACCATGTGGCATTCGAGGATGTCGGGGACGCGCCGGACTGCCTCGGCGAAATGGTCGAAGACGTCCGGTGTTGTCTTGTCGAGCGATACCTCGACGAAGATCAAGAGGCCGCGCTCCAGCTTGTGCGGGTCGACCCGGGCACCAAAGCCCGTGATGTAGCCCTCGCGCAAGAGCCGCTTGAATCGCTCTCCGGTGGCCGTGGGTGAAAGCCCGCAGCGTTCCGCCAGTTCGATCATCGAGATGCGGCCGTCAGCCTGCAGCAGGCGGAGAATATGACGATCTTTGCCATCGAGCACCGGAAATCTCCTCAAACGGGGCTTATGGCCGTGTTTCTCACTACCAAGCTGGTATTTTTCAATCTTTTTCCGCGCCCGATTGCCTCATACCGTAGGGAGTGGAAGGCCGCTCCGCCGACCGGGGCGGCCCGAGGATCACGAACAATGACTGTCGCCCGAGAGGTTGCCGTGGATAGCCCCGATGCGTTCGGGCGCTTCATTGCCGGGACGCGTCACCAGACAGGCTTACGTGCGGCCGTGACCGCGGCTTACCGCCGTCCCGAAGGCGAATGCGTGCAGGCCCTTCTGCCGCTGGCCGCCCTGCCGGAGGCGCAGGCGCGTGCGGTCGCCGGCACGGCCGAGCGGCTCGTGCGGGCGCTGCGGGAGAAGAAGCGCTCCGGCGGCGTGGAGGGCCTGATCCACGAATACGCGCTCTCAAGCCAGGAGGGCGTGGCCCTCATGTGCCTGGCCGAGGCGCTGCTGCGCATTCCCGACGATGCCACACGCGATGCCCTGATCCGGGACAAGATCGCAACCGGCGACTGGAAGAGCCATGTCGGGCACTCGCCCTCGCTCTTCGTCAATGCGGCAACCTGGGGCCTGGTCGTCACCGGCAAGCTCACCGCCACCACGAGCGAGTCGAGCTTGTCGGCGTCCCTCACCCGCCTCATCGCCAAGGGCGGCGAGCCCCTGATCCGCCGCGGCACCGACCTAGCCATGCGGCTGATGGGCGAGCAGTTCGTGACCGGCCAGACCATCGCCGAGGCGCTGGCGAACAGCCGGCGGATGGAGGCCAAGGGGTTCCGCTACTCCTACGACATGCTGGGCGAGGCGGCGACGACAGCCGCGGACGCGGCGCGCTACCTCGCCGACTACGAGGGGGCGATCCACGCCATCGGCAGGGCCGCGCAGGGGCGCGGCATCTACGAGGGGCCGGGGATCTCCATCAAATTGTCCGCCCTGCACCCGCGCTACAGCCGCGCCAAGATCGAGCGCGTGATGGGCGAGCTGCTGCCGCGGGTGAAGGGCCTGGCGCTGCTCGCGAAAGGCTACGACATCGGCCTCAACATCGACGCGGAGGAAGCCGACCGGCTGGAGATCTCGCTCGACCTCCTGGAGGCCCTGGCGCTCGATCCGGACCTGTCGGGCTGGAACGGCATCGGCTTCGTGATCCAGGCCTACGGCAAGCGCTGCCCGTTCGTGGTCGACTGGATCGTCGACCTCGCGCGCCGGGCCAACCGGCGGATCATGGTGCGGCTGGTCAAAGGCGCCTACTGGGACAGCGAGATCAAGCGGGCCCAGACCGACGGCCTGGAGGATTTTCCGGTCTTCACCCGGAAAGTCCACACGGACGTGTCCTATCTCGCCTGCGCACGCAAGCTCCTTGCGGCGCCCGATGCGGTTTTCCCGCAGTTTGCGACCCACAACGCGCAGACGCTCGCCGCGATCATGACGATGGCGGGCCCGAACTTCTATCGCGGCCAGTACGAGTTCCAGTGCCTGCACGGCATGGGCGAGCCGCTCTACGAGGAGGTCGTCGGTCCGGATAAGCTGAACCGGCCCTGCCGGATCTATGCGCCGGTCGGCACCCACGAGACACTGCTCGCCTACCTGGTGCGCAGGCTGCTGGAGAACGGGGCCAACTCCTCGTTCGTCAACCGCATCGCCGATGAGAAGGTGCCGATCGCGGACCTGATCGCCGATCCCGTCACGGTCGTCCAGGCGACGAACCCCGCGGGCGAGCCTCATGAGCGGATCACATTGCCCCGTCATCTCTTCGGCCCGGACCGGGAGAACTCGGCCGGCCTCGACCTGTCGAACGAGGAGCGGCTCGCGGCCCTCGCCGAAGACCTCAAACGAAGCGTGGCGCAGGATTGGCAGGCCCTTCCGTCGAAGGCCAAGGCGCCGGCGCCGCTGACGGACGTCCGCAACCCCGCCGATCGCCGCGATGTCGTCGGCCGCTGGCGGGAAGCGACCGCAGCGGAAATGACCGAGGCCCTCGATGCCGCGGTGCAGGCCGCACCCGGGTGGGCGGCAACGCCGGCCGGCGACCGTGCGGCCGCACTCCGCCGCGCGGCGGACCTCATGGAGGCGCGCATGGGTATCCTGATCGGCCTCATCGTGCGGGAGGCCGGCAAGTCGTTCCCGAACGCGGTGGCGGAGGTCCGCGAGGCGGTCGACTTCCTGCGCTATTATGCGGCCGAGGTCGTGCGGACGCTGGGATCCGACCGGCTCCCGGCGCTCGGGCCGGTCGTCTGCATCTCGCCCTGGAACTTCCCTCTGGCGATTTTCACCGGGCAGGTCGCCGCGGCACTGGCGGCCGGAAACGTGGTTCTCGCGAAGCCCGCGGAGGAAACTCCGCTGATCGCCGCAGAGGCCGTGCGCCTCCTGCACGAGGCTGGCATTCCGATCGATGGTCTCCAGCTCGTGCCCGGCGCGGGTGCTGTCGGCGCAGCCCTCGTCGCAGACCCCCGCGTGATGGGCGTGATGTTCACAGGTTCGACCGCGGTCGCGCGGCTCATTCAGCGCCAGCTCGCCGATCGTCTGACCGCATCGGATCAGCCGATCCCCTTCATCGCCGAGACTGGCGGGCAGAACGCACTCGTCGTGGACTCGTCTGCGCTGGCCGAGCAGGTGGTGGGGGATGTGATTGCGTCCGCCTTCGACAGCGCCGGCCAGCGCTGCTCGGCGCTGCGCATCCTCTGCCTGCAGGAGGAGGTGGCCGACCGGATCCTGGAGATGCTGCGCGGCGCGATGGACGAGCTCGCAGTCGGCAATCCCGGTGACCTGTCCGTTGATGTGGGGCCTGTCATCACGGCCGAAGCCAGGGACGGCATCGAGCGCCATGTCACCACCATGGAGGCCCGGGGCCACCGGGTCATCCGGCTGCCGCTCGGACCGGAGACCTCCCACGGGACCTTCGTCGCACCGACCATCATCGAGATCGGGCGGATCGCTGATGTCGAGCAGGAAGTGTTCGGCCCTGTCCTCCACGTCCTGCGCTACCGGCGCGCTGACCTCGACCGGCTGATCGACGACATCAACGAGACCGGCTACGGGCTGACGTTCGGGCTCCATACACGGATCGACGAAACCATCTCCCGTGTCGTCAACCGGGTGGGTGCCGGCAACGTCTATGTCAACCGCAACATCATCGGCGCGGTGGTTGGTGTACAGCCGTTCGGGGGCTCGGGGCTTTCAGGCACGGGCCCGAAGGCCGGCGGACCGCTCTATCTTGGCCGCCTGATGGGGACCCCGCCGCAAACGGCCCTGCGCGGTCTTGATGCGGCACCGACAACCCTGTCCGTCGCTCGGATCTATGCCGACTGGCTTCGTGCGCAGGGCTTCGGCGAGCAGGCCGAACGGGTTGTGGGACATGTCTCGCGCTCGTCGTTGGGAGCCCGTGTCGAACTGCCCGGGCCCGTGGGTGAGCGGAACGTCTACGCGCTCCGGCCGCGGGGGCGCGTGGCCGCTCTGGCCAAGACAGCTGAAGGTCTGCTGGTTCAGGTTGGTGCGATCCTCGCGACCGGGAACGTGGCTGTCCTTGACGCAGGCAGCCCGGTGCGCGCTGTGCTCGATCATCTGCCGAAGGAGGTCCGTCCGAGCATCGAGATTGTGCCCGACTGGCGGGCGACACCCGAGCTTCGGGGCGTCCTGTTCGAGGGTGACCGTGACGACCTGCTCCAGCTCAACCGCGCGGTTGCCGCGCGAGAGGGCAGCATCGTGCCTGTGCAAGCCACGACGGCGGCTGCCCTCAAGAACGGTGACGACTACGACCTGAACAGGTTGCTGGAGGAGTGCTCGATCTCGACGAACACGGCAGCTGCAGGTGGGAACGCCAGCCTGATGTCCATCGGGTAATCCAGGTGAGCAGACCGTGAGGGCGGGCGATGCGCAGCTTCAGCATCGCCTGCCATGCACCTGCCGCCGCATGTGGCCGGGGCATGCCCTGGCCCGCTCGACATGGCCGGGCTGGCAGGGACCTGTTCGGTGATCGACCACCCGGAGCGAACAGGCCACGACATGACCGCCGCCGGGCGGCTCTCTGTTCGTCAGCAGCAGGGTTTCCACTCGGCCAAACCTGACAGATTTCGGTGTTGGATTTCCGATCGTTCCCCTTCGATCTGGAGCGGGGCTGAGCCCCGGTCCCATACGCCGGCCTGATGCGATCGGGAGAAAGGTCAGCAGGTGTGATCCGACGGCTTTCGAGAGGTCCGCTGGAGGCGCAAGAGCGGACCATCCAGTGGACTGAGAGCACACTGTCCGGCAGTGCCGTCCGTATCCGATAGGATCCGAAACGTCAGGGTGTGCGCCGTGCCAAAATGCCGGACCATGCGTTCGGAACGAGTTCGATCACTTGGTGGACCGTTCTGCACGGGCAGGCCCAATTGGGACGCAGCGCCGTGCTCCATTGACTGGGCGGCGTGAGGCCGAATGCCGACGGCCTTGTTGATCTGGATCAGCGTGGGCTGGTACTGCTTGGTCGACACTGCCCTCGCCTCGCCGAGGTTGCGGACGCCCATGCGGCAGCGATACCGCCTCGCTCCGGCGTTCGCTCTACACTGCCAGACCCGCGAGTGGCGTTGGCGGGAGGCTTCAGGTTGAGCAGGACCCGGAGGCTGACATGCTCATGGGCCAGCTTGCACTCCTCGCCGCTGCCGTGTTCACCGGCGCAGCCCTCTACATCAATGTTGTGGAGCAGCCCGCGCGCCTGGAACTGGACGACCGCTATCAGCTGATCGAATGGAAGCCTGCCTACGAGCGCGGCTTTGCCATGGAATCCTCCTTGGCTTTCGCGGGCTTCTCGCTCGGGCTTGCCGTGTGGTGGGAAGTCCGCCACGCTGGATGGCTCGTCGGCGCGCTGCTCATGATCGCGAACTGGCCCTTCACGCTCCTCGTGATCAAGCCCCTGAACAAGAAGCTCATGGCGCTGGAACCTGCCGGGGCAGACCGCGAGAGCCGAGCGATGATCGAGCGGTGGGGCTCGCTTCACGCAGTGCGAACCGCGCTTGGTTTTGCGGCGTCCCTCGCCTTTCTCTGGGCATCAGTTTCCTGAGCAGGCTCCTGAATGGAAACCTCGGCCGGAAGCAGACCTGCATACGGACTGCTGATGAGATTGGTGCTTAAGCGTCGATCAGCCGGGTAGCGACGTCGAAGAACACGGACTTGACCGCGAGCGGGTCGATGACGCCGCCGGACTGGCGGATGGTCAGGCGGGAGGCAGGACAGTCGGAGTGGGTCGGGAGCTCCGACAGATGTCGATGTCAGGTCGTATGGCGATGTCGGAGCCGGTGCGGCGCTGGAACTCTTCACCGGGGCGGGCCGGCGGCGAACCTGATCGGAGGCGCAGAAGGCGGCCATCGTCGCGGAGAGCAACGCGCCCGATGTCTCGATCCGCGCCGTGGCGCGTCGGCATGGTCAGAGCGCCTCCCAACTCGTCACTTGGCGGCGTCTGGCCCGTGGCGCTCCCCTCGCCCCCCGACCCGCACCTGCCCGGGAGCCGACTCATGGCGGAGCTTGAGCAGCATCCGACCGTCGGGCACCTGCGAACGCAGCCCGTTGCTGATGCCAGTACCATGACGATCTCCGCGGACGAGTTGCGGGCACTCGCCCCGACCTGAGGCGCCGACTCCGGGCCGGGCGCACCTCGCGTGTTTGATGGGTCAATTGAAAGACGAGTTAACCGCACGAAGGTCTGAGTTCGCCTGTTGGCAGCTGCTTCGACAGGCGCCGATGGGAACGGAAAGCGCCTGGCGGGGCTTATCGGCTTGGATGGTCCGCATTGACGACGCGCGGCGGTGCCCAAGGTTGTTTAGGGGGCGACATGGAGACATGCCATGGCGCAGTTCGATTACATCCTGAATTGGACCCTCAAGGCCGGATCACACCCGTTTCCAGGACCGGATGGCGGCACCTGCATCAACGAGGCCGCGATCGTCGCGGCCGGGTTCGCCTATCAGCCGGTCTGGCGCGTCGACGACATGCCGCGCTGCTTCTCCCGACCCGTCTGCCGCCTTGCGATGCTGCTCAACGACCAAGCGGACGACGTGCAACGTCAGAAACTGCTGCCGTTCGTGACCCGGCTCGCCTGCGCAGACACGCCTGAGGTGGAGCGCCTGCGCCAAGCGTACATCGACGCCCGAGCGTTCAGGGGCTCGCTGAGTTTCGAGGAAGGGCTGACGGTGCTCGAAGGGGCCCTGGCCATAGGTCGTCAAGCCAACCTCCTGAGCCAGGAAGAGGCAGGCGACAGATTGGCTCGGGCCAAGCGTGTGCCTGAACAGAGGATTTCGGATCACGGCGTCATGGCCAAGATCAAGGAATGGCTCGGGGTTGAAGCTGAAGTCGCCTGATCGAGCGCAGCGGCGCCGTGCCAGTGGTCACGGCTTCATGTAGGAGGCCGTATCATGGCTTTCTTCCGGAGTCGGCCCGATAGGGTCAGCAGCACGCCGTCGCCTATCTCGCTCAGCCTCGTACTGCTAACCCCTGCCGTCACGCTCGTCAGTTGTATCGCTCGCTTCAGAGAGATCTGACCAACAGCTGGAAGGCGCGCCGAACTGTCGGGCAGGCGAGGAGCCGGCCTTCGACCGTGGCTACAGCCAGAGCCATTACGGCTACTACGGCCTACCCTATGGCGCGGTCTGAGCATCGCCGGGCAGGGCATGGCAGAACGCAGCGGCCTGCGCCCGACAGCGTCGCGGCCATCACGCCGAGGCTGCGCGAGACTGTCTCCAGGTTCTCGCCGCGCAGCAGCCGCAGCCCTGCATCGCGCTTGCGCTGCCGGGACATCCGCCCCCTCGGCCGGGACCGGCCGCGCCTGCATCCGCCCTCGTGTGTGTCGTCATCGTCCTCACCCCTGTCGCGGAGACCCTCCGCTTCCGGGGTGCCTCACGCAACCGAGGGGCGGAGGAGTGGTCACGGCGGCGCCGGGTATATTGCTACGCCATCGAAGCCCGGCCTCGGTCTCCAGCGGTCGCGGCTGGCGCACCATGTTCAAAGCCGGGCCGCTACACCGAACGAGCGCCTCTGCCTCGTCGTCCTGGCGTGGCGCCAAGCGCTTCAGAGCAGGTGCTCGCGAACCACCCGCTCGGCTTCAGCCGCGTCCGCGATACCGGAGATGCGGCAGGCTTCCTCGGCACTCGCCGCGACCTCATGAGTGTCGAAGTTCGGCGGCACGAGACGATCCCGATGGATCCAGCCGCCGTGGTCGGACGAGTAGTGCCATCCCAAGATCCTGGCGGCGGCCTCGAAGTCGGTCTTGGACATAGGTTTTCTCCGTGTTTGCCCGAGCGATTGCAGCCTAGCCCTGGCGACCTTGGCGGAACGGCAGCGGCACGAGGCCCGTGACGATGCCGCCGCCAAGCCCGTGTCGGGCAATGCTGACAAGCTGCACCACCGGCGGGCGTTTGGATCTCTCTCCCGTCGCGCCGATCTCGCGAAGAGTTCCGGCATAATGGTCAATCCAGTGCTGTTGCGAGAGGGCTGCGAGACTCATCTCGGCGAGCAGCTCGCGCTTCGTCTTGCCCCTGGCAGGAGGAAGCGACGCATCGCAGGGCCAGAGGTCCTCGCGCCGCAGGTTCAGGAACTCGCAGGTCGCCTGGAGGTGATCCTCGGCCAAGCCTATCTTACCCCATTCCAGTGGCAATCCCGGTCGAGCAACTTGGGTTCATGGTCGCCCGACCCGAAGCAACCTTGACCATAGGGGTTTCGGAATGGAACACCGTCATGTCGAAGAACTCAGCCGTATCGCGGATGTGCCGGTTGAAACGGAGCTCGCGATCGCGCGTCCGGTGCTGGCGACCCACAAAGAACGCATGGAGTACTGGGCTGGTGTTCTGAGAAACGATCCAGAGAGGCCCCTGAACTCACTCCCCGACATCGAGTTCGTGCCATGCCGCGCCCGGCCAAGCCTGAGAATGGATGGTTCGGCGATCGAGGTCGCGTTCCACAATCCGGTCCTTCGCGCCAACGGGCTCAGGTCCGACACATTCGGGGCGGCTCGCGAGTTCTTCGGCCTGTCGGAGTATCAACTCCACCAGCTTGTGTGCTCGTGCGCGAACGGCCCCGTCAGCCCCTCCTCGCGGATTGCCATCAAGGTGCTGCGCGAGGTCGAGTTCACATTCGTTCGGCGCTCGGCGGCATTCTTTTGGTGCGGTCTCCTCGGAGTCGTGCTCTTGGAGGGCCTTTTCTTCCTGCCTTGAGCTCGTCTTTGGCCATTCAGGCAGCGTGTGATCAGCGATAGCGCAGGCCCTTGCGGTTGTTCGCCTCGGTGAAGATACCTTGGCCTCCTCCGGTGTCTGGTAATCACTATCGTGGATGATTGTCCGAGCCATGCCGCTGAAAACGGACTCAATCACGTTGAAAAACTGAGCGCCCGAGGGCAGCGGGGCTGGATCTTCGACCAGCTCGGCTGGCGATGTGGATCAGGAGGCCAAAGGCAAGCAGCTGATCCACTGTCGCGGAGACCGTCCGCTTGCAGGGTGTCTCAATCAACTGTGGAGCGGAGGAAGCTGCGCCGCCCTCACGCCTCCGTCACCCGATCTCCCGCATAGCTCTTTCGGAACACGGGCAGGCATGGGCCGTTGCCTGGCATTGGCAGGAGCGCCCGATGAAGAACCCTTGGCTCAGCATGTGGATGAGTGCTGCCAACAGTGCCGCCGGGGCCGCGCGCGGCTTCTGGACCGCAGAGATGCACCGTCAGCGGAAAGCCATGATGAAGGAGGTAGCTCGCTCGTCTACCCAGGGTCGAGCCCAGCCTGCACCGAAGAAACGTTCGACTGCAAAGCGGAGGAAGGCCGGTCGATAGGTCCCGCAATTCGGGTCTCGTCATAGCGAGTGGCGAAGGCGTTCTTCGGACGAAAGAGGCCAATGCTCCGGGCATTCCGACCGTCCGGTCCCCCGCGTGGTCACCGCATAACTGCCCGAATGAGGGCTCGGTCGCCTCGAACTCCGCTGCGGAATTACCCACGCCTGTGACGGCGGCGGCGCTGATGGCGCCGCCCTTCGTGCCGCAACTCCTTGGCACGATGCTCCCATTTCCCGACCCAAGCCATGCTATTCTGACTGCGGCGATCTCATCCCGGCGGGAGGCGACCATGAGTGGTGAACCCGAAACTGTTGCGACGCGCCTGTGGCGCGACCGGGTACAGGCTCGGGAGCAAGAGCGGAACGAGGCGCTGGCGCGCGCCCGGATCGCCGAGGAAAAGGTGGCGCTGCTCAATGCCGAGAACGAGCGCCTGGCTGGCGAGGTCGCCCGCCTGCGGGCCCTCCTGGCGCCGGATGAGAGCCGGGCTCGCGCCGAGACAGAGGAGCAGATGGAAGCCCTCCGGCTGGCGCTGGTGCCGATGCTGAACCGCTCGGGTGCCTGAACGGATCGCCGGTCTCGCTCCGCCTTCTCTGTCACCCTCTGTCCTGGCCAAGAGCCGGGGCCTCGCGAGCCTGTCGCCGGGCTAGCCGACGCCGCTCTTGGATTGGCCCGGCTTCAATCGAGGGCTGTCGCCAGCGCGCCGCTTCTCCAATCAGTCAGCAGAAGAAACCGGATCTTAGGCCGCGTCACGCTTCAACTGGGGCACTGACGAGTTCCGTAACCCGTTGATCACAGCAGCAAGCTGATGCCCGTTATAGGGCGTGCGCAGGCACGGGGCGCCATCCACGCGCTTTGCAGCCGGGATCGCGTGCGGGAACCGCGCCGTATAGATCACGTTCGTCCTCGGATTGAAGAGCCGTGCCACTCTCCCGAGCGACAGCCCGTCTATGTCGTCGCGGACGTCGGTGTCCGTCACGAGGACATCGATCTTGCGTCCCGTCTGCTGCTCGCGAAGCAGCTTTTCGGCCTCGCTCGCCCGGTGCGCAGTGATCACTGTGAAGCCGAAGGTCTCCAAGCAGCTCGCTGTCATGCGCCGCGTGAGTTCGTCAGCGGCGAGCAGGAGAACGACGGGTGAGCGCGACGAAGCTGGCATGGTGATGATCCTCGCGAAAGACCGCGTTCGGCACAGCCGGTCCGCAGCAGATAAGTATTCGTTACATCAACAAAATGGTTAACAAAGCGTTAAGACGGACGAGATTTGCTTAAAACCGCACTTTCGCAAGTTTATGGCAGAACCCGACACCGTGGAGTGCCAAGCGATTGAAACATCAAATAGGTCAAGTTGACTTAAGGCTTCGCGCGGGCGCTTCGGCCGAGCAGCCTGCACCGGCGAAGCAGCCATCGGAAGAGGCTGCCGAGGCTTTCCATGCAGGACCGCGCCGAGGATCGAGCAGCCATCGCCGCAGCGGAACAGGTGGAGGGTGTGCGGTGCGCAGGATCTCTTGCACCAGAGGAGCGTGGGTCGGCATCGGCTCCAGTGCTCCGAGCAGGCACTGCACCCGGTCGAGGCAATCTCGGCCCCCTCGAACTCGATAGGTCGTGTTCTCCAGGTCTGGAGGGCGGCACCGGCCGTGAGGTTCGGGAATGGGTTCCCCGCGGCGGTCGCGTCAGCTTCGGCAGCTAGGCTGGGAGCCTCGGAGACTCAGCGGCCGCTAACGGCTCTCCTGGGCGGCTTCTCAATAACTCGAGACCAAGAATCAGGACGGCCAGTCGATCTGGTCCGCTTCCTCGGCCAAGCTGAGACGCTGCTGAAAGCTGACATGTGTGAGCGGCTGGATAACGGCGAAGTCCTGACCTTCGAGTGGAGCCGCCCGCGGCTCCCCCGTCAGCCACAGGGGGACGAATGCGATCCCAGTTCCGATTGCGCGGTGAAAGATCTCCCCGAACTCACGCGCGCCGGCCTCATCCGTCCAGATCTTCACAACCAAGATGGGCCAAGCCTGTCCTGTGGCTCTGAAATTGCTTGTAAACACAATTCCGAGCGAATCTGCCGGCACTCGATCGCTACCTAGTGGAACATCCGCTGTGTCGAATTCGATGGACGCGCGTATGTGTTCTACCCGTGAGCCGGACGGTCCACCGATTGCTCCAGTGTACCGGGTTCTGGCATCTGGATGCCGAGATCCAGAGCGAAGCTCCCGCTGCTTACGGATCTCTTGGACCAGAATGAGCGTGTGGAAGCGATTTGGCTGCGGGAACACCTCCTCCCACAGATCGGCCGTCCACGTCTCCGGAGCCGGCGGTAGCTCCGGGCCCTTGATGAACCATTTCATGGCGCCACCTCGCTCAGGCAGCATGGTAATCAGCCTTCACGTCGAGGAGTTCTCGAAGGCGGCCGCCGGCGTGCCCGTCGCGCGTGCGAGAGCGGCCCATTCGCGTGACGGCCGGTATGGCAAACTGCCATTTCTTCTCAGCTGCCACAAACTTGCTGAGGTCCACACAACGCGGACTCATGCCGGCACGCGTTGGCATTGACCCCCTGCCTCAAACCTTTGCGTGATGCGAGGCATCGGCAAGCCGGAATGTGTCAGCGCGAACGCACGACGGTGTTACAAAGTGTATTCGCCTTCTGTCATCCCCGAGTGCTCTGGGATTGGGTGCCCCGCGGAGACGGGCTGTAAAAGTGGCAATCCATCTCCGCGAGAGTAGTATACGGCTAAGCCAAACGCTTGCCTCAGCAGCCTAACGCACCATTGTGAGCGGCTTCACGCTGGAGACGATCTTGCTGGCTTCCTCGATCGCCCGCAGCGACGACTCCGCGATAGCACGCGTGTCCTGAACAAAGTTTTGTAGACTCTCAAGGGCCACTTCGCTCTGGAGCACGGCGAGTTCCTGCACCGACTTGGCCCGAGTCAGCTTGTTCAAGCCCTCGAGGTTGCGCTGCCACCGCTTCTGACCCAGCTCGAAGCTGTTCCGGAAGGCGTCCTGCACCGCCCGAGTCAGAACCGTGCCGCAGCGGGCGATGGCTTCCGTGTTCTGCCGGGATTGGCCTGCCAGGCGCTCACTGTCCTCGCCGTCGAAACCAAATGATCGCGCGACCTGATCGTTGATTGCACGAGTGTTTCTTGCGATCATCTCAACGCTCATCTGCATGATCTGCTGTGCACTGTCAGCCACTTGGTTGCCCAGATCGGACGCTCTATTCAAATTTTCCTCAGCAAGCCTGACAGGGTCGGAACCTTGATCGGCTGATCTGTCGATAGCTTCTTGGGCTGAGGCAGAAAACTTGCGAACCTGCTCGTTTCTTTTGCTCTGCTCATGCTGCCGAGTGACAGCCATTTAGATGCTCCTCGTACGTTGTCCTATCTGGCTTTCCCCGCCTTCAGCATGCCCTAGTGAGTTACATGCCTACCATTGTGGTACATTCGAGTGTGCCTACTGCGGGTGTTTTAGGTTCCGGCACGTGAGGGAGGCTAAGGGCCTATGGCCAGAAATCAACCTGGGATAATGCGGAATTTTGCTTTATCAAATGTTGTACTTAGATTAACGGATGTTGTACTTAGCTCATAAGCGATTGATCCTGTTGAGCAGGACCCGATTCCGGGACGGGAATGCGCCGTCAAGGCAGCCATCGTACGTCGGCCCTCATAGCAGAGCGTTTGGTGTTCCGGTCGTCCGTTCGGATAAGGGCAAGGCATCAGCACGCCCGACCAATCGGCGCGGATTCCGCCTCCGTGAAGATAGACCCCGGGGAGGATGACGGCGTCCCAGTCAACCATCTGATCAGCATCACGTTTCCTCATACTCCGGGATAGAGGATCAGCAGGTTGTCTCTAAATTTTGTCAGAGACAGACGACGCGATCCGACCCAGAGGGAGCATCAGGCAGATGGCAATCATCGCGACAGTCCTAGGAGGACCAAATCCATGCTCGCGCAGCTGGCGATAGAGTCTCATTTTTCGTCCGATGACGTTGTTTGCCAAAAGCAGCGGCTGAGAGACATCGGCTCAGGTGCCGCGAGCCGTTCAACGGAGGCTGATGCGGTCCTCAAACCCCCAGGGAGACAAACACCCGGCAGCTCAGGTCCGGCATGTCTCACAATAGTCGGCCTGACTGGTCGCCCTCGCATTCCACGTTATGCGCTTGTGCCAGAGTAAGCCGAGCACACCTATCATGCAGGAGTAGAGAGGTGAGAGCAGATAGGCCATATGTACGCCTAGTACCAACCGCAGCAATGCGGCAGATAAGCTATGCAGGTCGGACCTGATCGCAGGATAGTTTTCTCATTCGGAAGGATGGTCTATAATCTTACGAGGCAAAGCTTGCCGACACCAGGAGCCTGAGCAGGATGAACATGACAGACGACCACCCCCTCGGCTTGCTGGTGCGCAAGCTGGAGAGCATGGGGCCGGTCACAGGCGACGAGCGGCGGGCGATATTGGACCTACCGGCAAGCGTCCGGGTGTTCCCGCCGCGCTATGACATTTTCCATGAAGGTGATCGACTTTCACAGTGCTGCGTCGTGCTGAATGGCTGGTTGTGGTGCCATCGCTCGCTGAGCAGTGGAAAGCGGCAGATCATCTCCCTGCACATGGCGGGTGATCTGCCAGATTTACAGGGCCTGGAACTGCCAGCCATCGACTACAGCCTTGGCACAATAACGGAAAGCACAGTCTCCTTCACGCCTTGCGAGCGTCTTCTAGAGACTGCCGCCACTCATCCGCGGATTGCTAAGGCACTATGGCAGTTCTTAGTAGGAGATGCCGTCGTGATTCGCGAGTGGATGCTGAGTCTCGGTCGACGCTCTGCCCTTGAACACCTTGCGCATCTGCTATGCGAAATTTGTGTTCGGCAGCATTCACTTAAAATGGTACACGATTGCCGCTGTGAACTGCCATTCAGTCAGCAAGATACTGCCGATATACTTGGATTAACAAATGTGCATGTCAACAGAATGGCTCGAATTTTAAAGCAGAGAGGCCTGATAACACTTGACGACAAGATGCTGTTTATTCATAATTGGCAAAATTTAGTGCGACTCTGTGAGTTTGACGCGAGCTACCTCGAACCGAAGCTCAAATTCGCTTCAATGTTGAGGTGCACCCAAGAGAACGGGCCATTGCATCTCGATCGTCAGGTTCAGAGTTGCTGACGGGGGCAGAGGCGCCAACATAGGCCCACGAAGGGAGGTCTGAATGCCAGTCTTCCACTTTCATCTCAGGACGGCAGAGGGCCTGGAGCGGGACGAGGAAGGCATCGAGTTCCAGGACCTGGAAGCGGCCTACCTGGATATGTGCGACGGCTTGCCGCGAATGGTATCTGACCTTGTTGAGGAGGGGCATGATCCTGGTCGCTGCACCTTCGAGATTACGGACGCTTTCGGCCGGATGCTGATGGAGGTGCCTCTGACCGAGAGGTGCACCCGTGGACGAAGCTCGCAGCAGCATGTGGCCGAGCCGGAACTGCAGGTGCGGGTAGAGCATTGCGATCGGCCTGTCCCGCCTCTCATTCGCCCTGACGCTCACGCCTTTGTCGAGCGGTAGATGACTGAGCATCCGTGAGGGCTGAGGACGACCTTCATTTCTATGTCTCAGATGCTGGGGCAAGAGCCGCAACACTCAATATCGACATCATGCGGCCCGCCGCTGGGTATCTGCGGCGGGATGTTTGCAATTGGCACTGCTCAGAGGGGTTGCGCCAGGTCGCGTAGCGTTCGTCCCAGCCGAATGTCTCCCTCAGCAGCCCGATCGCGCATCGGCACCGCTCACCACGCCAGAGGCTGCACTCCCGCTCTGTGTCCGCTCTGAATCACAGATGTGCACGAGATGGCACCCCAACCGTGTCGGAACGCCAGCTGAATGAACCCTTCAGGCCCGGTCCACGTTTCTGGCTCCACCGTCGGGTGGGTGAACACGAGTTGTCAGGAGCGTTTCATGCGTAAACTCGTCCTCAGTATGGCCGCGGCCGCAACCCTCCTTGCCTTCCCGGGAGCCGGCTACGCACAGGGGGTCTACTTCGGGCCCGGCGGCGTGCGCATCGATGACGGTCGGGGATACGACCGCGACGAACGTCGACACTGGCGCATGTGTCGTCATCTTCGTGACGCCTGCATGCACAAGGAGGAGTACGGCGAGGAGGGAATGGGTAACTGCCGCCGCTACCGGCGCATGTGCGGCTAAGCCGTCTGGCCGAAAGCTGAGTTGGCCTGCTTATGCGGGCCACCAATCAGGCTCAACTCCTCCGGCCATCGTGGCGCGGATTGGCACGCAATGTATGAAGAGATGCCGGCGCGGAGGCAAGCTCCGGCCGGCAGTATGGGCTTCAAGGCTGGGTCTCCGAAGAGAACCGTCTGCAGATGCCACCCCGAATAGGGAATAATTGTGGCCGCCTCTCACACCAAATTGAGCGGCAAAACCTTTTGGTTAACGCCTCAATCGCTCGCCAATCCAGAAAATAATATGCCCCTTACTGCCATTCATGCCGGCGGCAGATAATACGCTGCGCCTGCTGATGGCCACCATCTCATCACGAGCTGCACATGCCAGCCCGCAGGCGGCCTCTGATGAGCATTCCTTCACACGATCACTGGGAACCGTCCATCTCAGACCTTGATCACACCGAGCTTCGACCATTAGGACCCATCCGACGCAGGTTGGGCGTGCTCAAGGGACGGTTCGTACCCGCACCACTCGCAGCGGGACGTGTGCGATGCGGCCGGTGAATTCCACTGCGAACAGTGAGGGCAAATCTTCAGGTGGATCTCGTCGCCATGAAGCTCAGCGCAGCCCCGCCCTAGAAAAGTGATCACCCGCGTCTGAGCCTTCTCCGACATCATTGCCTCCTCGCGCGCCGGCACACCTACGCAGTAAGTCTTGACCACGGGCGTGGTTCAATCGCGGCCATCCTCGCCGGGGTCGCCAGCGCAAGCAGCGCATCGGCGGCGTCTCTCGCCGCGATCTGGACCGGCCGATCACCGACCTGCGCGGTCTCATCCGCAAGCGCGGAAATCAGCACGGCGAAAGACTCGATGAACCCGGGCAAGTCTCGCCAGAGGGCCAGGAGCTTCCCGGCCTTGACGCTGTCCGAGATGAGGCGGTGGGGTCCTCCGCGAGTTCACGCGCGGTGCGCTGCCCGATCGAGACCGGTTGGCCCTGGGCGTGGCGGTGCGAAACGGCCGCGGTACCGTCTCAGGCATTGGTCCGCTCAGTCTACCGCCTCACGGGTCAGCCCGGCTCGTATCTTGCCCTCTCCGCACACCCTCAACGCGCCTCAGCGAAGCGGCCACAGCAAAACAGCTTGGGGTAGAGCAGCGGACTAAGCCTGAAGTCTTAGGCTGCCTTGATTCAGCCTCAAACGCTCGATCCCCTCTCGCTCAACCATTCTCGGAATGCTCGGGAGTTGTGTCGATGAGCAGGATGCGGAGGAGCCGTGGACGGGCCGTCCCAGGGCATTTGTCCATCAGGACACAGTGGGCACACCATGTCCGCGGGCGCCGCGCGCTGGCACCAGGCCCTCTGAGATCCTGTGCAGAACTACATGGCCCCCGCTGGCGTCTTCACACCCTTGTCGCTGCCGGCACGGCTCTGACCATTGCAGTAACCGGGACGGTTCTCCTGATCCACGACTGGAGTTCGACTGCGCCCATGGCGGCCGCAGATGGGACGATGCGGCCGTCGATGGATGTCGCTTCGAATTCCCTGCCGGCTCAGCCGGGGGAGCCACCGTCTGCTGAGCCGCAGTCCCGGCCCGACGAAACATCCGCGCGAATTGCGCGGAATGACCCGGCAGCGAGTACGGCCAAGGAAGTCCCCGTGTCCGAGCCCCCACTCCGGGCGAGCTTGGACGAAACCAGCGCCGCCCCATCCACGATGATCCCGGAAACCGTGACATCGATCGGCGCGCTTCGGCTGAACGGAGGGACTGCCTCCAGCACCGGGGCAGCCGACACCCAAGCTCCTGCGGCCGAGCAGCCTGACTCAGCCGCCGAAGCAAGCAGGGCAACCGACCTGCCGACCCTGCGTTCCACCGCAGCTCCGGAAGAGCTGACGACCGCCACAACTCACGGGAGGGCGGAAACGGCTCAAACGGGAGCCCGAGACGCATGGAACAGCCTGGACACCCCGGCCGTGGGTGGGTCGACGACGAAGGTGCATCGGGCTGAACGGCGCAGCGCGCCCGCAGAGAGGCCGGCCGACGCGTCAGGCTTCACTTTGCCATCGGCTCTGCAGGACGTCTCATCACCGGCAGCAAGCAGTGGTGAGACGTCCGTCACCTTCTCGCTCGGCGCCGGGTTCGTGCGCGGCACCTCATCAGCCCTTGCCGCTGTCAGCAAGCCGTTGGAAGCCAGCCCCGGTCGGAACCGCGTGGTGGCGGCTTGCCGGCAAGCCGTTGAGAGTGAGGCATTCCGTAGTGGCGCGCGTCAGGTCGAGGTTGTGTCTGCCGGACAGGACCGACGAGCCCGAAGTGGGCGGCTCTCAGCGCCGGTTCACGTTCGCATCACCTATGACCGCTTTCTCGGCTCAGAAGTTCGCGAAGCGACCATGATCTGCGTTCTCGACCGTACCGGCAGGGTCGTCGAGGCCCGTCTTTGATGTGGCCCGCTGCTGGCGAGGGCGAGATTGGGTGGTCTGCAGGAGCGACACGGTCCCGAGGCTGCCGTGGGCGCCGGTGACATAGCCCGGCAGCAACACACAAACCGATTAGGGCGGTGTAGATGACAAGGCCAGGCGCGGTCCTGGGCGTGGGGAAAGTCCAGTTCGGTCAGCCCTGGCCAACCAGCACATGGCGCCTGACGAAGAAAGCAGCGACACAGCCTGCGAAGGCGCCGAGCAGCTGCCCGAACCGCCGCGAACCGCGCGCCACGCGTTGCGGCCGGGAACCCTCTGGCACCCTCCAGCGTAAGCTTGAGCGTAGAACGTTGCGCAGGCGTCGAACGGCGTGAGCTCGCGCTCTGCAGGGGACCGAAATGAAGCCCATCGCCTCCATGCTCGCGGCCGCGCTCGCCCTCAGCGCAGGACTGGCATCCAGCACTGCGCCGGCCAGCGCCGACGAACCGGCCGGCTCCGGCTACAGGATCTACCGCGCCCGGCCGGTGCTGCGTTATCGCGCAACCTATCGCCCCCGCCGCCTCGTGCGTGAGGTCATCGTCGAGCGGCCCGTCTACCGGACGCGTCGGATCGTTCGCGAGGTGGTGATCGAGCGACCCGTGATCTACCGTCCGCCGCCCGTGGTGCGCGAGGTGGTCGTTGAGCCGTTCGACGATGATCCGCCGCCCTACGCCTATGGGCCGCCCTTCCGCCGGCACTTTGTCGATGGCCCGAACGTCTACCCGCCATTTCGTCCGGTCGGCTTCGGGTTTGGCCCGCGCCTCGGATACGGGCCGTACTTCTGGTAGTTGCTCCTCGTTCGGTCACACTGCCGTCGAATGGCCCGCGAGGAGTTGGCCGCCACGGCCTCTACGGTCTGCCGTCACTTGAGGCAGTCGATCGTGGCGGCGAGGCAAAGCACGCCGAGGAAGCTTGAGGCGGTCTTGTCGGAGCGGGCGGCCACGGCTCGCCATTCCTTGAGCCGAGCCCAGAGCAGCTCGTCGTGGCTGGGATTGGTGTCGATCCAAGCGGGGCAGGCGACCGGCGCCTCATGACGCTGCGACAGGATAGCCACACGTGCCCCCCGCCTCCAGCGGTGCAGGCGAAAGCGATTGCTGGTACCCGCGGTCGGCCATCACCCAGAGCGGCACACCCGGCATCTGGTCCAGGAGCGGAATGGCGTGAGGCCGTGCATGCGCCTGACCCGGCGCGATCCGGAAGGCGATTGCGCGGCCGGCCGAATCGGGCCGCGCGCCATCAGGGACCGAGATCCTCCGGAATGGTGCGCCGTTTGGCGCCATTCTCATGCCGCCAGAGGGTGGCCGAGATGGTCCGGCGTAGATCTTCGGGCGGGGTTTTGCTCTTGGGCCGGCCCTCTTCGATCGGCGGCTCCAGCAGCGCCCATTGCGTGCCGCTCAGCATCGCTCGCCCTCGCGCGAAAGGCGGAAAACGCAAGCCTGCACAGAGGGTTCAAGCGACAGCAGACCGTAGCCCTAACCCTCCTGATGCAGCCGGTAGACCCGCATGCGCGAGCCGCCGAGCGGCCTACCTCAAAAGTGTTGGTCAACAGCAATCGCGTCCCGCTATCGACACGGGCGATTCCGCCATCGATGAAGGTTGATCAAGGCCCATTTCTGGTGCCGATGAGCCTACGCTGTTGAGGTCGCCTGTCCGATGCCGGTGAAGACGAACACGCCACGCGCCGGCTTGCTTCAGCTTGCCAAACTCGTCGCTGGCGATCTCCGTCGCGGACAGGTGAGCTCGGGCCTGCAAGCAGTTGGCGCTGCCCTGTCTGAGAGTGCCGGCGCGGTCCTGATCCTCCTCGATCTGCTCATAGCTGAATCAGCGAAGAAGTGCCCGAACGACAGCCTGTGTGACGCCTTCCTCTTCATGATCGGGCAGGCGCTCGCGGAGGCTCGCATGGCGCTGGAGGCCGATGCCCATGGCCCCGCCGCGGAGCTCATCGCCGAGGTGAAGCGCGCCCTCATCGAGGCGGCGGAGGCCGGTCAGCTATCGCCGGAGCTGCTGATGGCGCTGGCTCAGCAGTTTGCCACCGCCAAGCTCGACCTTGGGAATGATCTGCGCAGCCTCACGGCAGCCCTTTCGGAGCAAGCGGCCGCGCACAGCACGCCCCTTAACCCTGAGGACATCGCCGCGCATTACACGGCCCTGGCCGAGGCCCTCGGTCACGATCCATTCCTCATTCAAGCGCAGCTGTCCGAGCAGCTGGCCGCCTTCCCGGACGAGCAGCGGGGCGTAATCGTCGGCTCGCTCATCACCTCGGATGTGCCCGCGATGCGTGAGGCGGCCCTCGGTTGGCTGCTGGACCCGAGCCCGACCGTAAGCCAGCAAACCGCAAAGGCCCTCGCCGCCGCTGCTGCACGCGGGCTCGTCTCTGCAGAGAGCACCGAGCGCATGGTGCTGATGCGGCCATGGCTGCCGGAGCTCGTGCAGGCGAGCCTCGACGTTGCCGTGCGAGCCTGCCGCCAGCGTGGCGCTTTGCCCGCCACCAAGGCGACAGCGCAGATCAATGCGGTGATCGCCTCAAGCTGCGACGGTGCCGGCGCGCAGAGCTTCTTTGTCCCGCTGAAGCGTGGCCGCAAACTCGCGCTCGCCTCACTTCTGGTGAAGCACGGCTTCGGCGTGCGTAACGCCTGGGTGCAGGAGAATCTCAGCCGGCG
This sequence comes from Methylobacterium nodulans ORS 2060, assembly GCF_000022085.1. NCBI lineage: Bacteria > Pseudomonadati > Pseudomonadota > Alphaproteobacteria > Hyphomicrobiales > Methylobacteriaceae > Methylobacterium > Methylobacterium nodulans. The sequence continues at coordinate 1,503,198 of NC_011894.1, read as the reverse complement.
AGAGGCCGATCAGCTCCTGGCCGAGATCGGGCACGTGCTCGATCCCTTCGACGCCTCGCCCGAGATCCTCCAAATCGCCGTGTCGCATGGCCTCGCCGTGGGGCTGGACCGACGCGAGCCGCCCCCTTCGGCCTTGTGCAGTTTCTTGAAGCCGTCGGCCTGATGCAGGTCCGGCCCGAGCGCCTGGATGCCGAGACGCTCGTGGCGCAACTCCTCGACGTGGTGCCCGCCGAGCGTCAGTCCGCGAAGGCGGTCACGGCAGCGCTCACTGCCTCGAAGCGTTGGCCGAAGGCCTATACCTTCCTGCAATCCTGGTTCGAACAGGACCAGGCCGCCCATGCTGCGGTGAGTTCGGGACGCAGCAAAACCCAGCAGCAGGAGGCGGTGCTGCACCAGGTTCTTCCCGCACGGCGTGCACGTTGGGCCGAGTTGCTCGCCTGGACGGCGAAGACAGCGCAGGATCAGGTCGAGGGTGAGGCGTGGATCGGCTTTGCCCTCGTTGCCCGCGAACTGCTTGGCGAACGTCCCCTGGCTGAGATCCCGGTTGCGGTCTGGATTGCGAAGAACACCGCCTCGGCATTGAGCGGGCGCTGAACGGCCGCGTCGATGATGCCCTCCCCTGTCGGGTGCTGGCGCCTTCGGGAGCATCCTCAGAACCGTCGGTGCCTAACTCCGCCGTCACGGGCGTCGGGATTACGAACCTGAAGGCGAGGCAGAGTCCACGCGCCGCTCGTAGCTACTGTACCCCAGCCATTCGCTTGAGATGCGGGACATTCCGGCGTGAGTCGAACCTGGCTCGCAGCCCCGATGCACGGATAGCTGACACGCGGCGAGCAAATCCGGGATCTTCTCGATCTCACGCTTCAGAGCCGTGAGCGGGAATTCGCCGTAGCTGCCTGCCACCGTGCGTCGGGCGTGCCCGACGATGGCATCCACCATGTCGGTCCCCAGTTCGTGGTGTCGTGCGAGGGTTTTGAATCGATGCCGCCACGCGTGGTTGGGCTGAATCCGACTGTCCGTGATGCCGAGCTTCCTCACCCAGGGGCCGTGGATTTTTGTGCCGTTGCCACCCCGGCGGCCAAACTTGTCGGGCCGCAGTTCCGGGAACAGGGGGCCCGTCCCGACCCCGCGCACAAACTCCAGGAAGCCGACTTTGAGCAGGGTGGAATGGAGTGGGACGGTCCGTTCGGCGCTCGCGCTTTTGAGCGATCCTGCCTCGGGATCGAATAGTAGGTGCCGGTCTCGAGGTGCTTCCAAGGACGGGGCATTCGGAGGGCCATTTGCACCACCCGTGTGTACCACCCGGATAGCCCTAACTGCCTGATCCTGCTGAGAGCTTTTCCGGCTCAACACCTTAGATCGGTGTTGGTGCCCAGGAGAGGACTCGAACCTCCACGGCTTGCACCACTGGTACCTGAAACCAGCGCGTCTACCAATTCCGCCACCTGGGCCCGAGGCGCCGGAGCGCCGCGGTGGGGATCGTTTAGTGGGCGGCAGGCTCAGCGTCAACGGTGAAACGCGGCCCGCCGCCGAATTCGCTCACGCGGAGCGCGGCCACTCGCGGATGTCGACGAAATGGCCGGCCACTGCCGCGGCAGCCGCCATCGCCGGGGAGACGAGATGCGTGCGGCCCTTGTGACCCTGGCGGCCCTCGAAGTTGCGGTTCGAGGTCGAGGCGCAGCGCTCCTGCGGCTTCAGGCGGTCGGCGTTCATGCCAAGGCACATCGAGCAGCCCGGCTCGCGCCAGTCGAAACCCGCCTCGATCAGCACCTTGGCGATGCCCTCGGCTTCAGCCTGCTGCTTCACCAGCCCCGACCCTGGCACCACCATGGCGCTCACGTTCGGGTGGACCTTCCGGCCCTCCACCATCTTGGCGACGACGCGCAGATCCTCGATGCGGCCGTTGGTGCAGGAGCCGATGAACACCCGGTCGAGGCCGATCTCGGTGATCTTCTGCCCCGGCGCGAGGCCCATATAGGCGAGCGCCTGCTCCTTCGAGCGGCGGACGTTCTCGTCGGCGATCGCCGCCGGATCCGGCACCCGGCCCTGCACCGAGATCACGTCCTCGGGGCTCGTGCCCCAGGTCACGATCGGGGGCAGATTCGCCGCGTCGAGCCGCACCTCGCGGTCGAAATGGGCGCCCTCGTCGGTGGCGAGGCTCTCCCAATAGGCGCGGGCGCGGTCGAAGGCCGCGCCCTTCGGCGCCTTCGGGCGGTCCTTCACGTAGGCGAAGGTGGTCTCGTCGGGAGCCACCAGCCCGGCGCGGGCGCCGCCCTCGATCGACATGTTGCAGATCGTCATCCGGCCCTCCATCGAAAGGCTCCGGATCGCCTCGCCGGCATATTCCAGCACGTGGCCGGTGCCGCCCGCGGTGCCGATCTCACCGATGATCGCCAGGATGATGTCCTTGGCGGTGACGCCGGGCGGCAGCCTGCCGTCCACCGTCACCCGCATGTTCTTGGCCTTCTTCTGAATCAGCGTCTGGGTGGCGAGCACGTGCTCCACCTCCGAGGTGCCGATACCGTGCGCCAGCGCCCCGAAGGCGCCGTGCGTCGAGGTGTGGGAATCGCCGCACACGATCGTCTGGCCGGGCAGGGTGAAGCCCTGCTCGGGGCCGATGATGTGGACGATGCCCTGCCGCCGGTCGAGGGCGTCGTAATACTCGATGCCGAACTCGCGCACATTCGCGGCCAGCGTCTCGATCTGCGTGCGGCTCTCCGGATCCTCGATGCCGAAGCTGCGGTCCGAGGTCTGGACGTTGTGGTCCACCACCGCGAGCGTCTTCTCCGGATGGCGCACCCGGCGCCCGGCGAGCCGAAGCCCCTCGAAGGCCTGGGGGGAGGTCACCTCGTGCACGAGGTGACGGTCGATGTAGAGGAGGCAGGTGCCGTCCGGCTGACGATCGACGACGTGGTCGTCCCAGATCTTGTCGTAGAGGGTGCGCGGAGCCATGGCGGATAAGGGCCTTGTCACGTTTTCTTTGCAGGCCCGCCCCGGAGGCAGGGCCAGCCCGCCATGTAATACGGTGACCAGACGGGCGAAAGGGCGCTTGGCGCCGCAACGGATTGCGCCCTCCGCATGAGGCGCCCGCCTATTCCTTCACCGCCCCGGTCATCGCCGAGACGTAGTGCTCGACGAAGAACGAGTACAGGATGACGAGGGGCAGCGAGCCGACCAGCGCGCCCGCCATCAGCGAGCCCCAGCGATAGATGTCGCCGTCCACGAACTCGCTCACCACCGCCACCGGCACCGTCTTGTTCGGGGTCGAGGAGAGGAAGGTGAGCGCGTAGATGAACTCGTTCCAGCACAGGGTCAGCGAGAAGATGCCCGCCGAGATCAGGCCCGGCACCGCCAGCGGCAGGATGATCCGGGTCAGGATCTGCCAGCGCCCGGCCCCGTCGATGAGGGCGCATTCCTCCAGCTCGTACGGAATGGTCTTGAAGTAGCCCATCAGGAGCCAGGTCGAGAACGGGATCAGGATGGTCGGGTAGACCAGGATCAGGGCGAGCGGCGAGTCGAACAGCCCGTAGGCCTGGATGATGGTGGCGAGCGGGATGAACAGGATCGAGGGCGGAACCAGATAGGCGAGGAAGATCGCGCCGCCCACGGCCGCCGCGCCGCGGTAGCGGATGCGCACGATGGCGTAGGCGGCCAGCACGCTCGCGAACAGCGACAGCACGGTCGCGGCCACCGAGACCAGCATCGTGTTCCACAGCCACAGCGGGTACTGCGTCTCGAACAGCAGCTTCGTGATGTGCTTGAGCGTCGGCGACACCACGAAGAACGGGTTGTAGGTCTCCATGTCGATGAGCTGATCGTCCGGTTTGATGGAGGTCAGCGCCATCCAGTAGAACGGGAAGAGCAGCACCACGAGGATGATCGTGAGGGGCAGGTAGACCGTCACGAGCCGGCGCGGCAGCGTCTCGAGATAGGCCATCCCCTCGGAATGATCGGCGGTCGCCTGAGCCATGGCGGATCTCCCTCAGCCCGATTGCCACTTGCGGTTCTGCAGGCCGAACCACGAGATCGCGATCGCCAGCATCAGGAAGGGCACCATGGCGGTGGCGATCGCCGCCCCCTCGCCGAGGCTGCCCGAGAGAATGCCACGCTGGTAGGACAGCGTCGCCATCAGGTGCGTGGCGTTCACCGGCCCGCCGCGGGTCATGGCCCAGATCAGCTGGAAGTCGGTGAAGGTGAACAGCACCGAGAAGGTCATCACGACAGCGATGATCGGGGTGAGCAGCGGGAAGGTGATGTGGCGGAAGTTCTGCCAGGGCGTCGCCCCGTCGATCGTTGCCGCCTCGTAGAGGGAGGGCGACACGGTCTGCAGCCCGGCGAGCAGCGTGATCGCGATGAAGGGCACGCCGCGCCAGATATTGGCGAAGATCACGCAGGCGCGCGCCCAGTTCGGGTCGCCCAGGAAGTCGATGTTGTGGTCGAGGAGCCCGAGATGGCGCAGCGACCACGAGATGATCGAGAACTGGCTGTCGAAGATCCACCAGAAGGCGAGTGCCGAGAGCACGGTCGGCACCACGAAGGGGATCAGCACGATCGAGCGGATCAGTGCCTTGAAGGGCAGGCGCTTGTTGAGGAGGAGGGCGAGGTAGAGGCCGATCCCGAACTTCGCCACGGAGGCGATGACGGTGTAGAGCAGCGTGTTGAACACCGAGAGCCAGAAGACGCTGTCGTCCCACAGCCATTCGTAGTTCTCGACCCCGACATACGCCCCGCCCCGGCCGATCCGCGTGTCGGTGAAGGACAGCCAGATGCCCTTCACCAGCGGGTAGGCGAGAAAGAGGATCAGGATCAGCGCCGCCGGCAGCATGAACCAGAAGCCGAGCCAGCCGCGGCTGGCGCGCAACCGGCTCCAGGCGGAGGTTCCCTCCTGGCTCGGAGCGACCGGACGGTCGAGGGCGAGGTCGGCCATGCGCGCCTCCAGAAAAAATGACGTCCAACGATCGGTCGCGGGGCGGCCCCTTTCCCGGGCGGGAGAGGAGCCTCCCCGCGGCCTCTGCTTGTCAGGCCGAGCGGAAGATGCGCTGGGCCTGCCGCTCCGCCGTGCGGATGGCGCCCTTCACGTCCTCGCGGCCGGTGCAGTAGGCGGCGAACATGTCGACGACGACGAAGTCGGCGAGGACGGCCGCCACCTTCTCGCTCACCGGGGCGAGGCCGCCCGCCGCGAGCGTGCGGACCGAGGCCTCGCGAAACACCTTGTTCTTCGGGTCGGCGGTCCAGATCGGGTTGTTGGCGTAGGCGTTCAGCGGGTGGCAGAGGTAGCCCTGCGCCGCTTCCAGCCACGGATTGTAGTTCTGCGCCTCCAGCGCGAAGGCCATGAAGGCTTTGCAGGCGTTCGGCGCCTTCGTGTAGGTGTAGGCCAGGATCGGGAAGGCGAGCTGGAACTCGGTCGGCTTGCCGGACTTGCCGACCGGGTAGACCGCGTGGTCCATGTCCTCGGCGATGTCCTTCCGCTCGGTCTTCGCCGCGGCATAGATCGAGATGCCGTTGTTCGTCAGGTAGAGCTCACCGGACAGGAACGCCTTGTTGTTCGAGGAATCGTTCCACGAGACGGTGCCGGGAATGAACGTCTGATAGAGGTTCTTGACGTATTCGAGCGCCTTGGCGGTTTCCGGCGAGTTGATGATGATCTTCTCGTTGGCATCGACCAAGTAGGCGTCGTGCGACCAGAGTGCCCAATGCGCCCAGGAATTGCCGTCACCCGTGGCGTGGCCGAGCGCGAATCCGGCCGGCGTGTTGTTCTTCTTCAGGGCCCGGCAGAGTTCGAGGAAGCCGTCGAGATCCTCCGGCACCTTGCTGAACCCGGCCTTCTGCACGGCCGAGATGCGGTAGTTGATGTAGCCGCCGTTGAAGGCCATCGGGATCGCGATCCACTTGCCCTTCACCTTGCCGTAGGCTTCGGCCGCCGGCACCCAGCCGCCGTATTTCTTGCCGAGATAGTCCGCGACGTCGCCGACCTCGAGGCACTTCGACGGGAACAGGGCCGGGAAGGAGTAGAGGCCCCAGACCATGTCGGGACCCTGGCCCGTATTGGCCGCGACTGAGGCCTTGGGCTGGATGTCGTCGAAGGACTCGCTGGTGACGCTCACCGGCACGCCCGTCGCCTTGGTGAAGGCGTCGACGAGGCGCATGAAAGCCTCGTCCTCCGACGGGATGAAGCGCTTCCAGCGCAAGAGCTTGAGCGAGGCGCCGGGCTCCGGCTTCCACTGGTTCTCCTGCGCCCAGGCGCGCGCGAACCCGTCGAGGCCGGAGGCCGCGGCGAAGCCGAGGGCGGCCCCTCCCTTGAGGATCGAGCGTCGATCGAAGGACGTCATGATGGCGTTTCTCCCGATATGTCGATGACGGGGGCTTCCCGCCCCTCTGGAGGGGCTATCGCCCCTCTTGACCCCAACCCGGTCCGGCTGAACCGGGTTGGGCTGCAACTCTTCCTGACCTTACCGCATCGTCCGCCGGGCCGCGCGCGGCCCGGGCGGTCAGTTCAGGCGACGGCCGCTCTCGGTGTCGAACAGGTGGACGAGGTTCGGATCGGCCGTGATGGAGATCCGCTCGCCGGGGCGGGCGGCGATGCGCTCGCGGAAGACGCAGGCCATGTCGCGGCCGAGATCCTTGACGACGTCGGTGCCCGCGCTCTCGCCGGGCGGGCGCACCAGCACCAGGGTCTCCGAGCCGGTCGGCTCCACCACCGCCACCTCGACCGGCACGCCGCCCTCGCCGAGGCGCACATGCTCGGGCCGCAGGCCGTAGATGGCACGCTGGCCATCCGCCGGCCGCGCGCCGCGCGTCGGCAGCGGCAGGGTGAGGCCGCCATCCGTGCGGAAGCCCGATCCGGTCACGGTTCCCTTCAGGAAGTTCATCGCCGGCGAGCCGATGAAGCCCGCCACGAACAGGTTGTCGGGCCGGTCGTAGAGGTCGAGGGGGGCGCCGATCTGCTCCACCACGCCGTCATGCATCACCACGATCTTGTCGGCCATGGTCATGGCCTCGATCTGGTCGTGGGTGACGTAGACCGTGGTGGTGCGCAGGCGCTGGTGCAGCTCCTTGATCTCGGCCCGCATGGCGACGCGCAGCTTGGCGTCGAGGTTCGAGAGCGGCTCGTCGAAGAGAAACACCTGCGGGTCGCGCACGATCGCCCGCCCCATGGCGACGCGCTGGCGCTGGCCGCCCGAGAGCTGGCGCGGGTAGCGGTCGAGGAGCTTCTCCAGCCCCAGGATCGCGGCGGCGCGGTTGACCCGCGTGGCGATCTCGTCCTTGGGCGCCTTCCTGAGCTTCAGCGAGAAGGCCATGTTGTCCCGCACGGTCATGTGCGGGTAGAGCGCGTAGTTCTGGAACACCATCGCGATGTCCCGCTCCTTCGGCGGCACCGCGTTGACGACGCGCGACCCGATCCGGATCTCGCCCGCCGTGATGTTCTCAAGCCCCGCGATCATCCGCAGGAGCGTGGACTTCCCGCAGCCCGAGGGGCCGACGAGGATCACGAATTCCCCATCCTGGATGTCGATGGAGACGCCGTGCAGGATCGGCGTGGTGCCGAAGGATTTCTGGACGTTTCTGATCTCGAGTCCGGCCATCGCCTCTTCCTCCCGTCGGTCAGGCCCCGGCCCGGAGTGGCCTGCGGGGGTGAATGACGGAGCGGCAGCGCTGCCACAAGCAGGCGACGGATTCGTGACGACGCGGCGCGTCGGGCTTCATCGCGCTTCCTTCCCTAAGGGTGGGCGGCTTGCCGCCTCTCATCGTTCGGGGCCATCATCGGTTGCCACGGGCGCGAGATCAAGCGCCCGCCACCTGCATCCATCGTCGGATGCAGAGAGGCCGATGAGAGGGAGACGCGCTTGAAGTCCACCGACCTGCTGATGCTGCGGCCGATGATGCCGCTCGTCACCGAGAGCCTGGAGCGCCTGTTCACCCTGCACAGGCCCGAGCCGGGGACGGATCCGGAGCGGCTGCTCGCCGAGGTGGGTCCGCGGGTGAAGGGGCTGGCGGTGAGCGGCGTTCGGGTGGACGGGGTGCTCCTCGACCGGCTGCCGGCGCTGGAGATCGTCGCCAATTTCGGCGTCGGCTACGACACGATCGACGCCGTGGAGGCGAATCGGCGGGGCGTCGTCGTCACCAACACGCCGGACGTGCTCACCGACGAGGTGGCGGACCTCGCGGTCGGGCTGCTGCTCGCCACCGTGCGGCAGATCCCGCAGGTCGACCGCTACCTGCGCGCCGGCAAGTGGCTGGAGAAGCCCTATCCGCTCACCGGCACCCTGCGGGGGCGGCGCGTCGGCATCCTGGGGCTCGGGCGGATCGGGCGGGCCATCGCCCACCGGCTGGAGGCGTTCGGCGTCGCGATCGCCTATCACGGGCGGCGGCCGCAGGCGGATGTGGCTTACGCCTATCACCCCTCGCTCATCGACCTCGCGCGGGCGGTGGACGTGCTGATGGTGGTGGCGCCGGGCGGGCCGGAGACGAAGGGCATCGTCAACCGGGAGGTGCTGGAGGCTCTCGGCCCCGAGGGCATCCTGATCAACGTCGCGCGCGGCAGCCTCGTCGACGAGGAGGCGCTGATCGCGGCGCTCCAGGACGGCACGATCCAGAGCGCGGGCCTCGACGTCTTCGCCGACGAGCCGCGGGTGCCCGCGGGGCTGATCGCGCAGGAGCACACGGTGCTGCTGCCCCATGTGGGCTCGGCCTCGGTCCACACGCGCTCCGCGATGGGTCAGCTCGTGGTGGACAACCTCGTATCGTGGTTCTCCGGCAAGGGGCCGCTCACGCCCGTCGCCGAGACGCCCTGGCCGCGGCCGTGACCGCCCGCCTCCTTGTCGCCCTCGCGGTCCTCACCCTCGCGGCCGCCTCGCCGCGGGCGGCCGGGGCGGATCCCGCCCGGCCGCGCACCGACGCGGAGGCGCTGGGCACCTGGACCCTCGCCCTCGACGGCAGCTACCGGCGCTGCGTCGTGACGCTGACCAGCGAGGCCGCTTCGGGCGGCCACGCGCTGCGCTTCCCGGCCGGCTGCCGGCGGGCGCTGCCGATCCTCAACGGGCTTTCGGCCTGGCGGCTGGAGGACGGGGCGCTGCGCTTCCTCGACCCGGAGGCCAAGCCGGTGCTCGACTTCGCCCTCGCCGAGACGCCGGGCGCTCTCAAGGCGGCGGGCTCGGGCGAGACCTACGCCCTGGCACCGGAGGGGCCGCGGGCCGCTCCCCCTCTCCCGCCGGTCACGCCGGTCGCGCTGCCCCAGTCCGCGCCGGCCGCGAAGCCGCCGCCGGACCTCTGGCCGACACCGCCCGCCGCGCCCGAGGGGGTCGCGGGCGTCTACGCGCTCGACCGCTACGCCGAGACGGAGACCTGCCGGCTCGCCCTCGATCCCGGGGCGCTCCGGGTGCTGGAGGGCTGCCGCGACCTCGGCCTCACGGTGTTCGACCCGGTCTCCTGGCGCTACGAATCCGGCCGGCTCACCCTGATTGCCCGGCGGGGCCACGTGGTGACGCTGCTCCCGGTGGGCGAGGGCCGCTGGCGTCGCGAGCCGCAGGTCGGCATGGCCTTCGTGCTGCGGCGGGTCGCGCCGTGACCCGCACCGGTCTCGACAAGGATCCGTCCGCCCGCGTCGCCATGCCTTTCGAGGTCGCCCCATGACCCCCTTCACCTTCCAGACCTGCCCCAACATCCTGTTCGAGCCCGGCGCCACGGCGAAGCTGCCGGAGATCATCGGGCCGCTCGGGGCGCGGCGCATCCTGCTCGTCACCGACCGGGGCGTGCGGGGAGCGGGGCTGACCGCGCCGGCCGAGGCCGCGCTCCAGGCGGCCGGGCTGAGCGTCGGCATCTATGATGCGGTGGTGGCCGACCCGCCTGCGGCGGTCATCGAGGCCGCCGCGGCAAGGGCACGAGCGGAGGGGACGGACCTCGTGCTCGCGATCGGCGGCGGCTCGGCCCTCGATACGGCGAAGCTCGTCGCCTATCTGGCGCGCAGCGACGAGCCCCTCGACGCGCTCTACGGCGTCGGGCTCGCCAAAGGGCAGCGCCTCCCGCTCGTCCTCGTGCCGACCACGGCCGGGACCGGCTCCGAGGTGACGCCGATCGCGATCGTGACGACGCCGACGACCGAGAAGAAGGGCGTGGTCTCGGCCGCCCTCCTGCCCGACTGGGCGGTGCTCGATCCGGACCTCACCCTCGGCCTCCCCGCCTCCGTGACGGCGGCGACGGGCATCGATGCGATGGTGCACGCCATCGAGGCCTATACGAGCCGCCACAAGAAGAACCCGATGTCGGACCAGTTCGCCCGGCAGGCGCTGACGCTCCTGGCGGGGAACATCCGCACCGCCTGCCGGGAGGGCTCGGACCGTGCGGCACGGGGAGCCATGCTGCTCGGCTCGATGCTCGCCGGCATGGCCTTCGCGAACGCGCCGGTCGCCGCGGTCCACGCGCTCGCCTACCCGATCGGCGCCCTCTTCCACGTGCCGCACGGGCTCTCGAACGCCCTCGTGCTGATGGGCGTGATGCGCTTCAACCTGCCCGCCGCGCAGGCACTCTATGCCGAGCTCGCTCCGATCCTCGACCCCGCGGCAGCCGGGCTTCCTCCGGCGGAGGCCGCCTCCCGCTTCGTCGAGAGCCTCGGGGCGATCTGCCGCGATTGCGGCGTGCCGGATTCGCTCGCCGCGATCGGCATCGGCGAGGCGGATCTGCCGCGGCTCGCCACCGACGCCATGAAGCAGACCCGCCTCCTCGTGAACAACCCGCGGGAGGTCACCTACGCGGATGCCATCGCGATCTATTCGGAGGCGCTCACAGGACGAGCCAGACCAGAACCTCGGTGACCAGCGTGGCGGCGATCGCGAGCCCGAGCGCGGTCAAGGTGGGAAGATCGCCCGCGGCAGTGCCAGTCGCCAAGCGGACCTGCGGGGCGGGCACGGTCTGGGCAGCAGTCGAAGTCAGAACCTGAGCGCTCATCGGGAGATCCTTGCACGGAGAGACGGCTGGAACGGCGTCGTCCGGATTCGTCTTGGCCGGGCGGGCCGCGCCCTGCCTTGATCCGGATCAAGCCCGCCGCCCGGGGGACCCGGTGAGCCGCGACGGTCGCCGCGGATGGCAGGCGAGGCTCGCGGGCTCCGGCGGAGCGCGGCCCGGCGTCAGCGCCCTTGGCCGCGGTCCGGCAGCGATTGACCGCGGGGCATCCGTACGGCTACGCATGCGGCGACGGTTCCCCTTGGGGATCAAAAGGGAACGCGGTGAGGGCTGGCGCCCGAGGCCGCGGCTGCCCCCGCAACTGTAAGCGGCGAGCCCTCCATCACCACGTCACTGGGGTCTGCCCTGGGAAGACGATGGGGGGCGGCGACCCGCGAGCCAGGAGACCTGCCGTCAGCCGTGGTCACACGCGAGCACGCCGGGCGGGGTGTCCTGGTGGAAGCCGGAGCGGGCGCGCGGCGGCCGTCGGCTTGAGCTCGCGGTGACGTGCCACATGCGTCGCCTGTCCCGCCTTGCCTGCCGCTGCCCGCCGACATGCGCCCCGCTCCGCTGCCGCAAGGCACCGCAGAGACTGGGATCGTCGCCGCCGGACCATACGTAACGTTATAACGTTACATTCTGCGCCGCTTCGGCTAAGGACGGGTCCGACGCCCCGCTTCGGATCCCGCATGACCGCGCTCCGCTCCTCCCGCTTCTCCCTCTTCGCCCTCCTTCTCGCCGTGCCGGCCGGCGCCGAGGAGATCCCCCTCGACATGATCGAGGTGGCCGGCCGCCTGCGCGAGGGGCCGCCGCCCGGCCTCGCCCTCTCCGCGCCGGCCCGCTCCGGCAGCCGCCTCGGGCTGACCCCGCTGCAGACCCCGGCGAGCCTCGACGTGATCTCGGGCGAGACCATCCGCGCGCGCGGCCAGACCACCATCGCGGATGCGGTGACGCAGAACGCCACCGGCATCACCAGCATCGCGCATCCCGGCAACGGCAATCTCTCCTTCACCAGCCGGGGCTTCGCCGGGCCGGGCTCGGTGCAGCAGCTCTACGACGGCACGAGGCTCTATGTCGGGGCCGGCACCGTCACCTTCCCGTTCGACCCCTGGTCGGCGGAGCGGATCGAGGTGCTGCGCGGGCCCGCCTCCGTGCTCTACGGCGAGGGCGCCATCGGCGGCGTGATCAACGTGGTGCCGAAGAAGCCGGTCTTCACGCCCGTGAACGAGGCACAGGCCGCCCTCGGCTCGGACGGAACGGCGCGGCTCGCCCTCGATTCGGGCGGGCCCATCGGCGAGGCGATGGCCTATCGGCTGAACATCAGCGGCAACCGCGCCGACGGCTGGGTCCGGCCGGACGGCGACTTCCGCAACCTCGCGCTCTCCGGCGCGGTCACCTGGCGGGCCGCGCCCGATCTCAGCCTCACCCTGTCGCACGACCTCGGCTACAACGAGCCCACCCGCTACTGGGGCTCGCCGCTGATCGGCTCCCGCGTGCCGGAGCGCATCCGCTTCACCAACTACAACGTCGCCGATGCGCGCATGGCCTGGCTCGACAACTGGACGCAGCTGCGCACGGAGTGGAGCCCGAGCCCGGACGTCACCATCCGCAACACCGCCTACCGGCTCTCCGCCGAGCGGCACTGGCGCGACGTCGAGCAGTACACCTTCCAGCCGGCGACGGGGCTGATCCGCCGCAGCGACTACATCGAGATCCTCCACCATCAGGAGCAGATCGGGAACCGCTTCGACGCGACTGTCCGCGGGAGCCTGTTCGGCCTGCCCAACACCGTGGTGGCCGGCTTCGATGTGAACCGCATCGCCTTCGACCGCGACAGCAACGCGCCCTTCGAGGGCGTGAGCTTCGTCAACCCCTTTCTCCCCGTGCCGGGCTCCTTCCTCAACCTCGCCGGGACGCGCCGGGACATCATCTCGCGGGTGAACCAAGCCTCGGTCTTCGCCGAGGACCGGCTGGAGCTGACGCCGCAGCTCGCGCTGATCACGGGCGTGCGCTTCGACGCGCCCACCGTCTCCGTCGCCCGGCCGCTCGCCGGCACCGCCTTCACCAAGACCTTCGAGTCCCTGAGCTACCGGGTCGGCGCCGTCTACAACCCCGTTCCCGACCTCGCGCTCTATGCGCAATACGCGACCGCGGCCGATCCGCTCGGCAGCCTCATCACCACCACCGTCTCGCAGGCGCAGTTCGACCTCGCCACGGGCCGGCAGGTCGAGGTCGGCGCGAAGGGCATCTTCGCGGGAGGCCGAGGCGAGTGGACGCTGGCCGCCTACCACATCGCCAAGGACAACCTGCTGGTCCCCGATCCCGACCGGCCGGGTGAGTCGCGGCAGGTCGGCCGGCAATCCGCGCGGGGCGTCGAGGCGGCCCTGTCCTTCGCCCTCGACGATCACTGGCGCATCGAGGCCAACACCGCCCTGCTCCAGGCGCGCTACGACGCCTTCTCCGAGCGGGTGAAAGGGCAGGTGGTATCCTACGCCGGCAATGTTCCGAAGGACGTGCCCCAGCGCGTCACCAATGTCTGGATCGCCTACGCCTTCGCGCCGGGCTGGGTGGCGCGGCTCGGCCTCAACAATGTCGGCCCGGTCTTCAGCGACTTCGCCAACACCGCGCGCCGGCCCGGCTACACGCTCGTCAATGCCAGCCTCGACTGGCAGGTGACGCCGGATTCGCGCCTGTCGCTGCGCGGCTACAACCTCACCGACCGGATCTACGCGGTCTCGGGCAACACCAATTCCTGGCTGCTTGGGCCCCCGCGCTCGGTCGAGCTTGCCTATCAGGTGACGTTCTGACGGATGCGGTGGTCCAAGCCCATGAAACGGTGGCTGCATCTCGGCCATCGCTGGCTCGGCATCGCGGCCGGGCTGTTCTTCGCCGTCTGGTTCGTCTCCGGGCTGGTGATGCTGTTCGTCGGCTTCCCCGCCCTGACGGAGGCCGAGCGCCGGGCGGCGCTGCCGCCGCTTGCCCTCGATGCGGTGCGGCTCGGGCCGCAGGAGGCGCTGGCGGGGCTCCCCGGTTTTCCGGCCGCCTTCACCCTCTCCATGCGGGACGACGAGCCGGTCTACCGCCTCACGGGGCCGGATGGCCGCCGGCTTGTGCTCTCCGCGGTCACGGGCGCGCCGCTGCCGCCGCTGAGTGCGGAAGCGGCGCTCGCCCTCGCCCGCCGACACCCGGCGGCGCGGAACGTCGAGGATCGCGGCGTGGTGGAACGCGACCAGTGGACCGTCACGGCACGCTACGATGCCTCGCGCCCGTTCCGGGTCGTGGCGCTCGGCGACCCGGCCGGGACGGAACTTTATTTTTCGGAAGGCACGGGAGAACTCGCCCTCGACACGACCCGGGCCGAGCGGGTGTGGAACTGGCTCGGGGCCGTGCCGCACTGGATCTATCTCACGCCCCTGCGGGCCGAGGCCGCGCTCTGGCGGGAGGTGGTGCTGTGGCTCTCCGGCATGGCGCTCGCGGCGGCGGTGAGCGGCTTCGGCCTCGGCCTGCTGCGCCTGCGGCGAAAAAGGCTCACCCCCTATCGCGGCTGGCGCGCGTGGCACCACCTTGCGGGCGTGGCGGGAGGCCTTGCGGTTGTCACCTTCGTGTTCAGCGGCTGGCTGTCGATGAACCCGAACCACTGGTTCGGCCCGCGCATGCCCGATGCCGCGGCGCTCGCCCGCTATGCCGGGCAGGCTGCCCCGGCCTTCCCGCCGGGCCGCGAGACCCTCGCCCTTGCGCCGCCGGGCAGCGTCGAACTCCGCTTCGCCTGGATCGGCGGCCATCCGCTGGTGCTGGCCGCCGGGCCCGACGGCGTCCGGCCCTGCTGCGGCACGGAAGTGACGCAGGACCGCATCCTGGCGGCGGCGAGCGGCCTCCTGCCGGAGGCCCCGCTCGCGACGGCCCTGCGGCTCGACGCGCCCGATGCCTACTGGTCGGACCGGCACGGGGCGCCGCGCCTGCCGGTGCTGCGCCTCGTCTTCGCCGATCCCGCCGCCACATGGTTCCACGTCGATCCGGGCACCGGCGAGATCCTCGGGCGGATCGACCGCAGCAGGCGGGCGAACCGCTGGCTGTTCGACGCCCTGCACACCCTCGATGTCGGGCCGCTCCTGCGCCACCCGCCCGCCCGGCAGGCGGTGATCGGCCTGTTGAGCGCCCTCGGGCTGATCGTCTCGGTGAGCGGCGTCGTGCTCGGCTGGCGGCGGCTGCGCCGCCGTCTCGCCTGAGGCGCGCGCCAAGGCGCGCTCAGCCCCGCTTCACCGCGAAGGGCGAGAAGGCCTGCATCACCGGCATCATCTGCATGCGGTTGATGTTGAGGTGGCGCGGCAGGATGCAGGACCAGAAGATCGTCTCGGCAATGTCCTCGGCCGACATCGCGGTCAGGCCCTCGTAGGTCTTCGCGGCCTGGTCGGCATCGCCCTCGAAGCGCACCAGCGAGAACTCCGTCTCGGCCATGCCGGGCTCGATATTCGTCACGCGCACGTTCCGGCCGAGGAGATCGGCCCGGAGGTTGAGGGCGAACTGCTTCACGAAGGCCTTGGTCGCCCCGTAGACGTTGCCGCCCGGATAGGGGTAGTCGCCCGCCACCGAGCCGAGGAGCACGATATGCCCCTCGTCGCGCGCCACCATGCCCGGCAGGAGCGCCCGCACCGTGTAGGCGAGGCCGTTGACGTTGGTGGCGATCATCCGGTCCCAGTCGTCGATCTCGGCCTCGTGGGCGGGCGAGAGGCCGAGCGCCAGCCCCGCATTGGCGATGCAGACATTGGGGGCGTCGAAGCCGGCCGGCAGGGCCTGCACCGCGGCGAAGACCGCATCGCGATCCGTCACGTCGAGCTGCATCACGTGGCAGCGCTCGCCGAGCTCGGCCTTGAGGGCGTCGAGCCGATCGGGGCGGCGGCCGGTGCCGATCACCCGCGCCCCGGCCTCGGCGAAACGGCGGCAGAGCGCGGCCCCGAAGCCGGCAGTCGCGCCGGTGACGAACACGGTGAGGGTCGCAGGGTCCAGCATGGGGATCATCGTCGAGGCGCTCCGGCTCTGTCGGCCCGACCATGGGCCGGTCCCAGGGCGAAATGGAGCCGGGCCGCGCAACGGCGATCCGCAGCCGCGCACCTTTTTCGCGCGGGTGTCAGTGCAGCACGCACCCTTCCGGCGCAAGGAGCGGCGGCATGGGCTCGCCCAGAGCGTCGCAGACGATGCGCTCGATCATGCGCAGCATCGCGTCGAGGGGCAGGTCGTTCGGCTCGGTGCCGAAGGGCTCCTCCAGCTCGTCCCCGAGCACGTCGAGCCCGAAGAAGGTGTAGGCCACGAGGGCGGCGACGACCGGGGTCGCCCAGCCCAGGGAGGCGGCGAGCCCGAAGGGCAGCAGCAGGCAGTAGAGCCAGGCCGTGCGGTAGAGCAGCAGCGAGTAGGCGAAGGGCAGCGGGGTCGACTGGATGCGCTCGCAGGACGTGTGGATCTGCGACAGGGCCGCGATCCGGGCCTGGGCCTGCGCGAACAGGATATCGCCGAGGGCGCCGCGCCGCATGGCAGCGGCGAGGTCGGCGGAGAGCGCGGTCAGGACCGCGTCCGCGGAGCTCGCGCGCGAGGCCAGGCCCGCCCCCTCCCCGTCCGGCAGCCAGGGCCGGGCCGCCGCGGCCTCGTCGAGGCCGCGCAGGCGCGCATGGAGGGCATGCGCGAAGCCCGCGAGCCGCCGCAGGCTCGCGGTCCGGGTGGCCGCCTCGTCGGGGCCGGGCAGGAGCACGCCGATCAGCCGCGCGAGTTCGCGCGTCTCGGCGATGAGCGACCCCCAGAGCTTTCGCGCCTCCCACCAGCGGTCGTAGCAGGTGTTGTTGCGGAAGCTGAGGAAGATCGAGAGCGCGAGCCCGACGAGCGTGAAGGGCCCGATTCCCTCGGTGCCCGGGAAGGGCTGCGGCCAGTGGCGCTCGACCGCGACTACCAGGCAGGCGATGGCCGTGATGCTGGCCACCTGCCGCACGATCTTCGGCAGGATCGAGCCCTGGAGCGTGAAAAAAACCTCAACCAGGCCGGGACGGGACCGGACGACCATCATGCACCTCGCGCGAGCGCGGCCCGCCTTCCGGGGCGGGCGGCTCCCGTGCGTGGTCACGAGCGCGTGGCGGCCTTAAGGCGGCCCCGCGCGGCGGATTGTGTTACTCCTCCGCCATCCGCTCGGCGAGACGCGATCGGGCGCCTGCCGGATCACTCCCGGGCGGCCGACTTCACGGCCGACATGTTCACCGCAGTGACGCGGCGATTGGCCGGCGCGAGGGGATTGGCCGGGTCCTTGAGACGGCTCTTGCCGTAGCCGACGGCGACGAGGTTGCCCGCCGGCACCCCGTAATTCTGCACGATGTACTGCTTGACCGCCTCCGCCCGGCGCTCCGACAGGAGCTGGTTGACGCGGTCGGAGCCCTTGGCATCGGTGTGGCCGACGATCAGGATGATGCTGCTCGCGAGCTGCGGGCGCGCCAGGGTGGCGCCGAGCATCTTGACCACCGGCAGCGCCGTCCGGCCGATCGTCGCGGAATTGTACGCGAAGGGGACGTCGAGATCGATGCTCGGCCGCTCGGCCGCCGCGGCGGCGAGCTGCTCGCGCTCCGCCTGCGAGAACGAGGTGCGGTTGCGCAGCGTGTCGAGGAAGGCGCGGCCCTCGCTGCCGGCATCGCTGCGCACCGTCAGGGAGAGGCTGCGGCTCAGGGGCCGCGGTGCGAGCGCTTCGAAGATCTCCTCCTCGGTCACGGCCTGCGCCTGCGCCCCGACGGCTGAGCCCAGCAGCGCCAGGCCGGCGAGGAACGCGGCACGACGCAGGCCGCGGGAAGCATGTTCGGCGGATCCGGTCATGGATGGCTCCTCTCGAAGGACCTCCGGCCGCGCACGACCGGAGACCGGGTCGGGGCGGAACCGCCGGGCGATGATCGCTTCGCGCCGCCCACCAAATCGTGAGACTGCCACACCAGGATGGTACTGCGGTGCGCTGCCGCACCGGGCGGTGCCCGGATGATCAGCAGCCGCCCTTGCACTGCACGCCCGCCTGGGCGGGGGACGGTGCGGCGACGAAGGTCGCGCCGACGCCGAGACCGAGGAAGGACGCAATCGCGAGCAGGGTGAACAGGCGCATGGCAAGCCTCACGGCGAGGGGACCGGCCCATCGGCCCGGTCCGGACGGCAACGCGAGACAGGTTACGCGGGAACGGAACGGCAGCCGGTGCGGTCCCGCACCGCGGCTCCCGGCCCTTCCGGGGCGGTCAGCTGCGCAGCTCGTTGATCCGCGCCACGAGGTGCCGGATCTTGCAGGCGGAGGCGATCTGGCCGGCCGCGGAGCCGCCATGCAGGTCGAAATCGTAGAGGCTGTCGCAGTGGAGCCGGTCGTATTCCTCGAAGGCCGCCTGCGCGGCCAGGAAGGCCTTGCGCCATGCCTCCGCATCCGCCGGGCCGGCCAGGCTGCCGGGGCTCGGCGGCCGGCGGGCCACCGCGTCGATCGCCGCGAGCTTGCGGTCGACCTCCGCCTTCATCTGCACGCGCAGCGCCTTGGCCGCGTCATCCAGGCAGGCCCCCTTCTGGTACTCGGGCAGCTTGCTCCCGGTGCATTTGCGGAAGATCGGCGCCACCGAGAGCGCGTCGGCCGGCGCGTAAGGATCCTCGGCGGCTTCGGCCGCCGCACCGAGCGCCAGTGAGAAGACCAGGATCGTCGCGCCGCGCATGAAGGCCCCCGCCGTTGTCACAGCCGAGCTTCCCGAAAATCGCGGTCGCCGCAACTGCCGACGCGGCGGGCCGCGAGAGGATCCGGCCGTATCGAGGCGGGGGAGCGCGGCCTCGGCGTCGAGGCCGGTCAGTCCGGCGGCCGATAGCCGGGCGTCGCGGCGGCGCGGGCGGCGGCCTGCGCGGCGAGCCGGTCGAGCGGCCCGGCCTGCAGGGAGGCGCTCGCGGCGAGGTAGTAGAGTTCCCAGCCCATCGACAGGAAAGCGAGGCCGAAGCGCTCGGCCGCCGCCCGGGCGCCCAGGCCCGCATCGGCCGCGCCCGAGGCGATCACCGCGGCCACGGCCTGATGCGTGAACTCCTCTATCCCGTAGCCGCGCAGGCTTGTGGCCGGGATGCCGTGCTCGGCGAGGAGCCGGTCGAACCAGCGCCGCGTGCCCGAGCCCTTCTGCCGGTTGACGATGCGCACGCCCCGGGCCGCGAGGTCGGTGACGGTGCGGATGCCGAGCGGGTTGCCGGCCGCCAGGAGCAGCCCCTGCTCGCGGGCGAAGAGCGGCCGCAGGGCGATGCCCGGATCCGCCGCGAGATCGGCGAAGGGTGGGCCGGCCTCGGCCGGCGCGAGCGGGCCGCAATGGAAGCCCGCCGCATCCACGCGCCCGTCGGCGAGTTGGGCCACCGCCTCCTCGCTGCCCATGATCGCCACCTCGCCGGCCTGCATCTCCTGCACGAGTTCCATCAGCAGCGGGTCGTGGCTCGCCGCGATCCGTAAAGGGCGGGCCGCCGCCCCGACGAGGTCGCGCAGCCGCGCCTCGAGCGCGCGGGCCTCCCGCGCCAGGGCCGGCTCCAGCCCGGCCGCAGCGGCGCCGAGCGCCGCCCGCAGGGCGAGGCCGGCCGGGGTAAGCGCGGAGCCGTGCCCGCGGGTCTTCTGCACCAGCGGGCGGCCGAAGGCGGCCTCGAGCAGCCGCAGCCGGTCCCAGGCGGCCCGGTAGGAGAGGCCAAGCGCAGCGGCGAGCCCCTGCACCGAGCCGCTCCGCGCGATGGCATCGAGCAGCGCCGCCGCATCGGCCACCGCCATCAGGCGGTCTCCGAGCCGGATCGTGCCGCCGAGGGCGAGGGCGACCTCAATGGCGGTCTCATCGGCAGCATCGTTCATATTGAGCGCCGCACAACGCTGGAATACTGCCGATATTCGCTTGCCATGACGAGCCGTACCGCGTGCCGTGATGCTGATGCCAACCGAGAAACCTCCCTCTCCCGTCTCCCGGGCGGCCGCTCCCGGGGATCGGGGCGCTCCTTCATCCTTCGCAGCATCGCGGCGCGGTGGCCAGAGGCCGCCCCGCCCGCGCGGATAGGCCGGCCATGCTCGCCCCCGCCGGCCTGCTCGTGGCCCCCGGACCGACCGGCCTGATGCCCAGGAGCCCGGGGCGCGAGCCCGCATGGTCGCGGCTGCCCTGCCAGTGGGTGCTCGACGGGGGCTTGCGCCTGTTCCGGGGCGACGCGGCGCGCGTCGGCCGCTCGACGGCCGCGCTCAAGCTGCTCCTCGCCCTGGCGGTGACCGCCGGGGAGGACGGATCGGCCGTTCTGTCCTGCACCCAGCTCGCCGCGCTGGCGGGCCTGTCGCAGTCGCTGATCGTCGCCGGGAAGAAGCGGCTCTGTGCCTATGATCTCGTGCGGGTGGCGCCAGAGGGCCAGCGCACGCGCTTCGCCCTCACCCGCTTCGATCCCGGGGCACGCAGCGCCCGGATCCCGCACGACCCCGCCTACCGGGCGAATCCGCACGCGGAGATCCGCGGCCTGCGCGCCTTGTCCTGCCGGAAGACTGGCAACCTTGACGCGCTGAAGCTCTACCTCCTGCTCTGCGCCTGGGCCGGCGAGCGGGACGGGGAGGTGCGGGTTCCGCTCGGGACGGCGGCGGAGCTCCTGAACGTCACGGCTTTGCGCGTCGGCGCGGCCCTGGCGCTCCTCGCCGCGCACGACCTCGCCAGTGTTTCGGCGCCAGCGGGCGGCGAGGTCTGGGCGCGCCCGCTGCCGCTGCCATGAGAGGCCAGGCGACGGGAGCCCGGCCGTGATCGCGGCCGAGCGGCGTCTCCTCCGCCATCTCGCGCAGGCGGATGGCTGGGTCGCGCTGGCGGCGCTGAAGCGGCGCCGGCTCCACGACGACGGGACCGGTCTCCTCGTCCCGCACCTGATGGCGCGGGGCCTCATCGACTACCGGGCCGACCGGCAGGAGCTGCGCATCACCGCGGCGGGCCGGGCCGCAATGGAGCGGTCCGCCCATCCGACGACATGATCCGGGCTGCGAGCGATCAGTTCGGAGACTGTCTCGCCCGGCCTCCTCTCGCCCGCTCCCCCCTGTCCCGGGCGCATGCAGCGGCAGCGGAATGCGACCCGGGACCCAGCACGAAAAGTCGCGCAGCGACTACTTGTCAGCCACGGTGGAGGCAAACGGAGCCGCTGCGCGGCAACTCACTGTGCTGGGTCCCGGATCTCCTTCCGCTGGCGCTCCAGTCGTGCAGGCCCGAACGGGCCCGGAAAGAGGGAGCCGGATGGGGCGGAGCCATCGACCGGATGCCGGATGACGACGGTCATGCGGGGATGCGCCGGCCCTGGCCGCCTCACCGGAAGGCGAGCGGGACCGAAAAGCTCTGCTGCGCCACGGTCACGTCCGCGGGAGCGGGCGGGAGCGAGCTGCCAGGGGCGGCGGCGGCGAGCGCGGCCGCGTCGAGGCTGCTGTTGCCGCTGCTGCTGATGAGCGAGGCGCTCATCACGCGGCCCGAGCGGGCCACCGTGAAGCGGATCGTCACCGTTCCGCCGCCAGCGCCCGGGCTGCGCACCCGCGCCCGGATCGCGCCGGAGATCTGCTGGCCCCATGCCCGCAGGGCGTTCGGATTGGCGGAGGGCGCCGCCGCGCTGCCGCCCGCATTCGCACGCGAGGCGGTGGCCGCCGCCCGGCGCTGCCGCGCGGGCTCGGTCGAGCGCTCCGCCGCCCGCGGCTTCACCGCCTCGCGGGTCGCCTCGCGGACCGGCTTCGGCGGCGGGGGCTTGCGCACCTGCTCGACGGGCTTGGGCTTCGGCTTCTCGACCGGCTTCAGCACCGGCTTCGGCTCGGGCTTGGGCTCCTCCACCGGGCGGGCCACGACGGCCGGCGGCGGGGGCGCCAGCGGCGCCGCCTCGTTCGTCGAGGTGATGACCTGATCCTCGGGCGGCAGCTCGACGGCCTGCACCGCCTCCGCCGGCTTCGGCTCCACGGCCTCCGGCGGCACGGCCTCGGTCATCGGCTGGGGCGTCTCGACCGGACTCTCCTGCGGCTTGACCTCCGGCAGGTCGGGCGGCGTGTCGGCCATCCGGGTCTCGGCCGGCGGCTCCGCCGTCTTCTGTTCGGCCGGAAGCTCCGCGGGCGGCGGCGTCGAGATGGTGTCGTTCGCGTCGTTCGGAACCTCGATCGCCTCCAGGCTCGGGGCGAGGTCGATGGTGATCTCGTTCTCGCCGGAGGTCGGCGGGGCACTGCGCCAGAGCGTGATCGCCCCGATGGCGCCCACGTGCAGGGCGAAGGCCACCAGGAAGGCCAGGGCGAGGCCGGGGCCCGGCTGATCGGGTCCCTGCAGGGTCGCGCGCGGGGTCATCGGCTCTACCGGGGCGCGGCCGGCGCCGTCGTGGCGGGAGCGCCGTTCGGGGCGTTCGCGATGAGCGAGACCTTGGCGAACCCGGCCTGGCCCACGAGGCCCATCACCTCCATGACCTTGCCGTAGGGCACGTCCTTGTCGCCGCGCACCAGCACGGTCTGGGTCGGATCCTCCGCGGCGGCGGCCTTGAGGCGGGCGAGCGCGCCGTCGACGGGCAGGGGCTCCTTGGCCAGGAAGGCGTTGCCGTCCTTGTCCACCGAGACCACGACCGGCTTCTTGGGCTCGGAGGTCTTGGCGGCGGCGGTCTTGGGCAGCTGCACGGGCACGCCCACCGTCATCAGGGGGGCCGCCACCATGAAGATGATGAGCAGCACCAGCATCACGTCGACCATCGGCGTGACGTTGATCTCGGAGAGCGGGGCGGCCTCGAACCCGTCCTCGTCCGCGGTGCTCGTCTGGAGCGGACCCATGCCCATCGGGCGCTCTCCTGCTGTCTATTCTGCGGCGCTGCGGGCGTGGTGGCTGCGGTCGCGCGCCAGCCGGTTGCCCAGCGTGCCGATCGCCGCCGCGAAGGCGGACTGCACCTTGCCGAGGTCGCCCGAGAGCTTGTTGTAGGCGACGACGGCGGGAATCGCGACCACGAGGCCGATGGCGGTGGCGAACAGCGCCTCCGCGATGCCGGGCGCCACCACCGCGAGGCTGGTGTCCTGGCTCTTCGCGATCGACGAGAAGGAATTCATGATGCCCCAGACGGTGCCGAACAGCCCGACGAAGGGCGCGGCCGAGCCGGAGGTGGCGAGCAGCGGCAGCCCCAGCTGCAGGCGTTTGAGATCGAGCGTCAGGGCCGCCCGCATGGCGCGCTCGATGCGCTCGCGCCGCTCGGCCCGGGTCTCGGTCGGGTCCTGGTCGCGCCACGCCTCCTGGGCGGCGGCGACGATCCGGGCCGCGATGCCGCCGCGCCCCTCCTCCAGCCCGCCGCCGGTCGCGACCATCCGGGCAAAAACCTTCGCCTGACGGCGCGCGGAGGCGAGCCGGATCGTCTTCTCGATGATGACCGTCCAGCAGGCGACCGAGGCCAGGATGAGGAGGATCATCACGCCTTTCACGATCGGATCGGCCTGCAGGAACAGGCCGAGGAAACTCATGTCGTGGGCGGCCGGCGCGGCGGCTGTCGGATCCATCGCGGATCTCCTCGATCGGCTGTCTCGGGGGATTGAGGCGCGGGCCTCAGCGGATGAACGGAGCGGCGCCCTTGGCGGAGGCCGGCGCGATGCGCTCCAGGCAGGATTCGCGGGTGAGCTCGGCGCCCTCGCAGGCGATAACGTCGTTCAGCAGAAGCCGGCCGACCTGGGCGCAGGGCGCCGAGGCGATGTCGAACTGGCGCAGCACCGTCTTGCGGGCGGCGAGCGGCCCCAGCTCCACCAGCACCCGCTTCTGCGCCACGCCGTCCGTGTCGAAGGCGTAGAGGTCGAGCTTGAGCGACTTGATCGGGGCGCCCTTGCCATTGTCGACGAGCAGGGTCGCCCGGCAGGCCTCGCCCACCGTGTCGAGCTTGTTGAGTTCGACCCGCATCGGCATCTCGGGCGTCTGCGCCAGCGCGGAGCTCAGCATCACGAGCGAGATCGCGAGGCAGAACAGCAGGTCGAGGGCGAGGTGCCCGACCCGGGCGCGAAACCACGGCATGCCTTGCGTGAACACGGATTCATCCCCTCCGGCACTGTTTCGACGATCCCGGCGGCGGGCGCGATCGAGGGCGCCCCGCGTCACGCCCCGCACGGGGCCGCAGGTCCGCCCGCCGGACGCCTCCGGCCGGTCTTGGTTCCGCTCTCGTTCTGGCCGGCCGCCTCGTGCCGCGGGGGCCGGCGGGGATGCACTAGCCGAGATGACGACGCGGGATCAAGACTCGCGGCGAAACTCAGAGCAATTCCAGACTGTTATTCGGACCAATGGGCGATCAACTCTGGGCGATCGCATCCTCCCGGCTGCTGAAGCGGGCATTGCCGAGGCCGGTTCCGATGGTGAGCACGCCCCAGCGGGCGAGATCGCGCAGGAAGGGCACCTCGCTCAGGCCCTGCACCACCGCGTCGTTGTGCATCACCACCATGGTCGGGTGTCCGCCGATCGTCGGCAGGGCCTCCCGCAGGGCACGCGGCAGGTTGAAGCGGCTGCTCTCCCAGTTGCCGGGCAGGTTCTGACCGCCCCGGCTGATGCGGCCGTCCGGCTCGATCACGCCTGGACAGCCGACCCCGATGAAGGGGGCGAGCGCGAGCTCGGCCTTCTCCGCCCGGGCGACGAGGCTCTCCAGCATGGCGATGATCCGGGCGACGGCCGCGTCGCGGGTCGGGGGCGGCTCCTCGTCGCGGTGGCGCCAGAACTCGGCCCGCCAGACGGCGGCGCGGGACAGGTCGGGAGCCCTGCGCAGGTTCGTCGCCACGATGCCGGCCCGGATGTTGGTGCCGCCGATGTCGATGGCGAGAAGGCTGTCGTAGCCGGAGAAGATCCATGCGGGAGCGAGGTGGACGGCGCCGATCAGGCCGCCCTCGTCGTGGTGGTGGCGGATCGGCACGAGGGAGAGGTCGGTCCCGGCCGCCCTGAGCAGGACGCTCGCCCGCCCGATGGCGAGGCGCCCGACATAGGAATCGCTCAGGCCCCCGCCGACCACGATGCGCTGCGTGTCGCGCCAGCCCTTCTGGCGCAGGAAGCGGCGGACGATCGTGGCGAGTTCCTGGGAGAAATCCTCGACGGCACCCTGCACCACGCCCGCCGCCTCGGGCGGGCCCTCGCGCAGAAGGCGATCGAGCTGCTTCTTGGCGAGGTCGTGGCTCGGCGTCTCGCCGAGGGGATCATCCCCGAGCTTGCGCAGGCGCTCGCGCCACTCCTCGATGAGGTCGCGGAATGCACCCTTGGTGACGCGGTCGCCGAGGAAGCCTTCCTCGTCGGGCTGGCGCAGTTCGACGTTGTAGCTGTCGATCCTGACCGCCGGGAGCATGGCGGCGGCATGCGGGATGTCGGAGACGCTCGGAGCCAGGCTCGTCGCCATGCAGAGGACCCTTCGGGGCACGAGGGACCGCGCGACCGCGCGGGCCTCGACACAACGGCGGTGACGGGGCGACGGTTCAGCTTCTTCGACCGGATTCCGTCACGCCGCCGCGTCCCCTGACCCGGGCGGCCGGGACGGCAGGTTCGGAGAGCGCCTTCGACGCCCGAACCCTCGTCGATGCTCGACCTCCGCATGAGTTCGCCACCGGCCGCACAGACCCTGACGGATGAAACCCGAGGCGGCCGCGGGGGCGCTCCCTCCTCTGGCACCCCCGACCGCCCTCATGTTGAGCAACCATGAGATTGAGGGCCGGGGTTGGCTGCCGCAGGCGGGAGCGCTCGGACAACATGGCTTGGCTCAGACAGGACGGTTCTCCGCCCTTTCCGCGCCCGTTAGGGCCTGCACGACTGGAGCGCCAGCGGAAGGAGATCCGGGAAAGGGAGGGCGGGCGACACGAGGCCGGGCGAGCCGATCCTCGATCGCCTCCGGACACGTCAGGCGGACATCCTCGCCTGGGCTGACGCGGTCTCAAGCGAACCTGAGGTGCTGGGGGGGGGTGCCGCGGGCGAACTTCGTCGCCGGCTGCACCTCAGCATGAGGAGCGGGGCGGCTGCCAGCACGGCAGGTTCGATCGCGGTCGAGCATCGGATCACCCGGGCTGACCGCCGCTCATGCCGATCAATCGTGCAGGCCGACAGGGCCTGCGCGACCGCTATCTCCTGCCGGCGGGCGCCTTCGGGGTGCGGGCCTCCTCCACGGCCCCGGCCTTCTCCTCGTCGGTGTCCCCGCCCTGGCCGATGGTCTTGCGCGGATTGGCGAGAAGCTCGCGCAGGATCACGCTCAGGCGCTCGCATTCGGGGCCATACGCGTAGGCGTCGAGCACGATTGCGGCGTCGCGCAGGGTGCGAAGGTCGCGCACCGTCTGCTCGTTCGCCGGCTCGAGCAGCCGCGGCGTGCGGGCGATCTCCTCCTCCAGGCGCAGGGAGAGCGCCGGGCAGCCGGCCGGCGTCTCGGCCGCAGCGGCCGCGCCGGAGGTCAGAAGGCCGGCGGCAAGAAGGATCACGCGGGTCACCATCACGGAGGGCTCCGGAACCTTGGGTCAGGAATGCCCGAGGATCCGGTTGGCCAGGGCCACGACATCGCTCGGGTAATAGGGCTTGGGCACGAACACCGAGTCGGACACGGCCTCGCCCTCCGCCAGCCTATGCCGCCCTCCTGACGTATAGACAACCGCGAGATCCGGGCGGCGATGCCGCGCCGCGCGGGCGAGCGCGACGCCGTCCGTGTTGCGGGCGAGGTCGATGTCGGTGAAGAGCATGTCGACCCGCTCCCGCTGCAGGATGCGGCCGGCCTCCTCGGCATCCGCGGCGGTGAGCACCCGGTAGCCCTCGTCCGCGAAGGCCGCCGCGGTCATCTCGCAGATCAGCGCCTCGTCCTCGACCACCAGGACCGTCTCCGGCGGAAGCAGGCTCGGCGGGTGAAGGGCGGCGCAGGCAAGCTGGATCATGACGCAACTCCGATTCCAGACGGCGACGACCGCCTCGACCGTCGCCGTATGAGAACGGCATCGGACTTGGCCGCGTTCGCGGCGGATCCGGCGAATTGCGCAGGTTTGGTGAGCGAAGACTTAACCATGGCCCCCCGGTGGTGAATCGGCGGGGGGCGCCCTCTCCCGCGAAGCCCTCCGCACCCCAGGGGCTCGCACTTGCAAGAGACGGACCCATGTGAGAGGCCACCGACATCTGTCCGCCGCGCAGGGTTCTTCGAGCATGAGTGCCACCGCCGCCCCGTCCCTGACCCAGGCCGTCACCGGGATCACGGCCGGCGCCCACGTGACCGGCATCCACTGGCTCGGCGGGCGGGCGGCCCTGGCGCTCGGCGACGGGGTGGTGCTGCTGGCCGCGCCCGACGGGACGGTCGAGCGGGTGGCGGCCCATCCGGAGGGCGGCATCCTGGTGGCGGCGGGCGACGGGCGGCGCCTCGTGACGGGCGGCGACGACGGGCGCGTCGCCGTGACGGCCCCGGACGGCACCACCGAGACCCTGGCCACCGCCCGGGGCGGGGCCTGGATCGACGCGCTGGCGCTGCATCAGGACGGGGCCGTGGCCTTCGCGGCGGGCAAGCGCGTGATCGCGCGGGATGCCAAGGGCCGCGAGCGCACCACCGAGGCGCCCTCGACCGTGCGCGGGCTCGCCTTCGCGCCCAAGGGCTACCGGCTCGCCCTGGCGCATTACAACGGCGCCACCCTCTGGTACCCGAACCTCGACGCCACACCCGAGGCGCTCGCCTGGAAGGGCTCGCATATCGACGTCACCTGGTCGCCGGACGGCCGCTTCGTGGTGACGACCATGCAGGAGAACGCGCTGCACGGCTGGCGCCTCCAGCCCGACCGCGGCCATATGCGCATGACCGGCTACCCGGCCAAGGTGCGCTCGATCTCGTGGTCCGCCGATGGCAACTGGCTCGCGACGGGCGGCGCCGAGGCCGCGATCGTCTGGCCCTTCGACACCAAGGAGGGGCCGACCGGCAAGCAGCCGCGCGAATGCGGCGTGCGGACCGCGCGGGTGTCGCGGGTGGCCTTCCACCCGAAGGCGCCGGTGCTCGCCACCGCCTACGAGGACGGCTGTATCCTGCTGATCCGCTTCACGGACGGCTCGGAGCTGCTGGTGCGGCCGGCCGTGAAGGGCAGCAGCGTCACGGCGCTGGCCTGGGACCGGCCGGGCGAGCACCTCGCCTTCGGGGCCACGGATGGCGAGGCCGGCATCCTCACCCTGCCGCGCTGACGCCGCATGGGCCTGTTCTCGGCCTTCCGCCGGCCGCGGCCGGATGCCGCGGCGCGCGAGCGGGTCGCCGCCTTCGCGCGCCAGGCCGGCGGCTTCGGGCCGGAGGTCGCGCTCACGGTCAGCGAGATCGTCTGCCCGGACCCGGCCTGCCCGGGCACCGAGACCGTGATCCTGATCCTGGCACCGGGGGCCCGCAGCCGGGCCGTCAAGGTCGGCAGGCCCGTCGAGGCGGTGACGGAGGCGGATGTGGCGGCGGTGCTGCAGCAGGGCGCCTGAGGGATCGCGGCGCTGCCCTGAAGGAGCAGGAGACCCGGTCGCGGATCCTCCGGGAGGCCGTCCGGGCGAGGTGGAGACCGGTTCTCCGTCCGGAGACGGGGCCGGATTCCGCGCTGCGGAATCCCGCGGCGACGCCGGAGGCGCCCCGACCCGCCCTCGACCGGCCCGAGGATCCTTCGTCGCACCTCCCGCGCCGGAGCGGGAGTCCACCGGTTGCTCGGGACAGTGTCTGATGGACTCCAAGCCCTTGATTTGTTGAATCTCCGGACGGAGAAGCGGGGTCCGTTTCTGCCGGACCTGTCCGAGGCTGTGCCCTCCCGGCCCGCAGTGTTGCATCGCATCTACAGCCCTGCGCCTCCCGGCTCACTACGAGGGACGGAACGCGCGCCCGGTGCGCGCCCGCCCGAAGGCTCGTCGCACATGCCCCGCGCGGCTTCCTCCTCCACCGATCCGGCCGCCGATGCGGCGGCGCTGCTGCGCCGCATCGGCTTCTTCGGCCTGCTGGTGGCGCTGCCCCTCGCCACCCTCGTGTCGCGCCGCGCCATCGTCATCCTGGTGCCGATCGCCGTCGTGATCCTGTGCCTCGCCACGCTCCTCGACGGGGCCGCGCGGCCGCTCGGGGCGGGCCTGCGCCGCTTCGTGCGGGCGCGGGCGGTGGCGGCCGGCGCCCTCCTGGTCGGCTGGGCGGCGCTCTCGATCGTCTGGACGCCCTTCCCGGGCTCGGCCGCCGAGCGGCTCCTCAACATCGCCGTCACGCTCCTGCTGACCCTCGCGGGCTACCTGGCCCTGCCGGACCGGATGCGCGCGGCGAACGCCTACCTGCTGCCCATTGGCGTCGGCCTAGCGGCCGTGGTCGCGGTGGCGCTCGGGCTGTTCAGCGGGGCGGCCCTGCGCATCGGCCTGGACGACGATTCCACCCTGGAGCGCGGCGCGATGCTGCTCGCGCTGCTGGTCTGGCCCGCGGTCGCGTGGCTGCGCTCGCGGCGCCGCGACGTCGAGGCGCTGGGCGTCGCCGTGGCGGTGGCGCTCGCCCTGGTGCTCGCGCCGAGCCCGATCCCGCTCCTCGCGCTCGCCGCGGGCGCCGCCGCCTTCGCCCTCGCGGCCTGGCGGCCGGGGCCCGGCGTGCGGATCACGGCCGGGGTCGCCGCCGGCCTGCTGGCGCTGGCACCGCTGTTGCCCTTCCTGCTGCGGCCCCTGGTGACGCCGCTCCTCGGCACGCTCCATCCGCTCGCCATGTCGCTGAAGACGTGGCAGCGCGTCGTGACGAGCGAGCCCCTGCGCCTCCTCACCGGCCACGGCTTCGAGACGGCCCTGCGCGGGCGGGCCGTCGGGCTGCTGCCGCCGAGCGCGCCGACCTCGCTCCTGTTCGAGATCTGGTACGAGCTCGGCGTCGTCGGCGCCTTCGCGGCAGCCTTCGTGCTGTGGTCGGCGATACTGCAATCGGGCCGCGACCATCCGACGCTCGCGCCCGGCGCCATGGCGACCGCCATGACCGCCTTCGCCTCGGCCTGCCTCGGCATCGGCACCACGGTGATCTGGTGGCTGACCAGCGTCGCCGTCGCGGTGCTGGCCTTCATCGCCATCGAGCGCGGCCAGTTCCGCACCAGCCGGCCGAAGGCGAGCGCCCTGCCGCCCCGGGGCGGCTGAGCGGCGGCTCTCAAGCTTTGATGTGACGCGCTCCCCGACGCCGAACCGGCCTCCACTTCGGCGGGGAGCGCTCTAGCCGGCCTCCGCCTCGATCCGGGCCATATCCGCATCCGAGAGGCCGAAATGGTGGCCGATCTCGTGCACCAGCACGTGGGTGACGAGGTGGCCGAGCGTCTCGTCGTGCTCGGCCCAGTAGTCGAGCAGGGGGCGGCGGTAGAGCCAGACCATGTTGGGGAACTGGCCCGTCACGAGGCTCGCCGCGCCCCCACCCTGGGCGAGGCCGATGCCGCGGAACAGCCCGAGCAGGTCGAACTCGCTCTCGCAGCCCAACTCGTCGAGGGTCTCCTCGTCCGGAAAATCCTCGACCCGGATCACCACCCCCTGGCAGAGCCGCCGGAAGGCGTCGGGCAGCCGCGCGAAGGCCGCTTCCGCCAGCGCCTCGATGGCGGCGAGATCGGGCGCCCGCGCGGTTCTCCAGTCGGGGGCGTCCGTCATCACCACAGCCTTAACCGCACGCCGAGCCACCACGCCGTC
Organism: Methylobacterium nodulans ORS 2060; assembly: GCF_000022085.1. Lineage (NCBI taxonomy): Bacteria > Pseudomonadati > Pseudomonadota > Alphaproteobacteria > Hyphomicrobiales > Methylobacteriaceae > Methylobacterium > Methylobacterium nodulans. The sequence goes on along the minus strand of NC_011894.1, from coordinate 1,472,665 downwards.
GTCACCATGGCCGCAAGACCGAGGCCCCGGCCGATGCGCCGGCCCCAGACCTCCATCGGGTCGCTCTCGGGGCTCACCGGGGCAGCGTCGGCGCGACCCGCTCGGTGAGGAATCCGGCGAGGTCGTTGGTGATGTGGTCGATATGGGGCGCCCTCACGGCCTCCTGCTCGATGGGATCCCGGAAGGGATCGACCGTGCGGGGCACCACCAGCACCGTCGCCATGCCGAGGTCGTGGGGCACGACGAGGTTCTTGGCGATGTCCTCGAACAGGGCCGAGCGGGTCGGATCGACCCCGTGGCGGTCGAGGAACTTCTCGTAGGCCGACCGCTCGGGCTTGGGCACGAAATCGGAGGCCGCGATGTCGAACACATCCTCGAAATGGTCGAGGATGCCGAGCTTCCTCGCGACATTCTCGGCGTGACGGCGCGAGCCGTTGGTGAGGATGAGCTTGCGCCCCGGCAGCCCCTCGATCGCCTGGCCGAGCGCTGGGTCGAGGGCGATTCCCGAATGATCGATGTCGTGGGCGAAGTCGAGGAAGTCGTAAGGGTCGATCGTCCACTCGTCCATCAGCGCACGCAGGGTCGTGCCGTAGCGGTGATAGAAATATTTCTGCAGGGCGCGGGCCGAGAGCCCGTCGAGCCCGAACAGATGCATCACGTAGAGGGTGATGCGCTCGTCGACCTGAGGCCAGACGCGGGCATCGTGCGGGTAGAGCGTGTTGTCGAGGTCGAAGACCCAGGTGTCGACGTCGGTGAACCCGCGGCCGTTCGGAGCAGTGACGTGGCTCTCGCTGGGCAGGAACAAGGATCTGACCCGTATCGACGAGAAGGGGGCCCCGCGGCCCCCGGACGTCCAAGATAAGCGTCCCGCTCCAGAAGGGAAGCGGGATCGTGGCTCAGGCCGTGGTCAGGCGCCGCTGCGCCGGATCAGCGTGCCCGCGCCGTAATCGGTGAAGAGCTCCAGCAGCACCGCGTGCGGCACCTTGCCGTCGAGGATGACCACCGCCTCGACGCCCTGCTCGATGGCATAGATGCAGGTCTCGATCTTCGGGATCATGCCCCCCGTGATGGTGCCGTCCGCGATCAGGCGGCGGCAATCCTCGATGGAGAGCTCCGGGATCAGCTTCTTGTCCTTGTCGAGGACGCCGGGCACGTCGGTCAGGAGGAGGAGGCGCTTGGCGCGCAGCGCCCCCGCGATCGCGCCCGCGAAGGTGTCGGCGTTGACGTTGTAGGTCTGGCCGTCGCTGCCCACCGCCACCGGGGCCAGCACCGGGATCAGCTCGGCCTTCAGCACGGCGTCGAGCACCGCGCGGTTGACCCGCTCCGGCTCGCCGACGAGGCCGAGATCGACGTGGCGCTCGATGTTCGAATCGGGATCGACCACCGTGCGGGTGGCGCGGCGGGCCTGGACCATGTTGCCGTCCTTGCCGCACAGGCCGATGGCCTTGCCGCCCTCCGCCGAGATCCAGCCGACGATCTGCTTGTTGATCGAGCCGGCGAGCACCATCTCGACCACCTCGACGGTGGCCTCGTCGGTGACGCGCAGGCCCTCGCGGAACTCGGACTTGATGCCGAGCCGGTCGAGCATGCGGCCGATCTGCGGCCCGCCGCCATGCACGATCACCGGCTTGAGACCCGACTGCTCGAGCAGCACGATGTCCTCGGCGAAGTCCTCGGCCGCCGCGCGGTCGCCCATGGCGTGGCCGCCATACTTGATGACGACGATCTCCTCGTCGTAGCGCTGCATGTGTGGCAGGGCCTGCACCAGCACCTCGGCCCGCACATGGACGTTGGGCAGCGCGTCCGCGTCGGATTGGCTCATCGTGACGACGTCCTCTCGGTCGGGCCCCGTCGCCCGGGGCGGCGGGTTCTAGCGCAGGATTCCGGGCGCCGGAAGCATGGATGGTGGCTTGAGAGCCGTGCCCGCTCCATTTGGAGCGGGCACGGCTCTCAAGCTCTTGCTGTGTCGCGCTCTCTTGCGCCGAACCGGCATCCACTTCGGCGGAGAGTGCTCTAGGGGAGCCCGTGCGACGGGATGATGACGACGGCGCCGCCTAGTCCGGGCGAGAGGGGCCCGGGGCTCAACCCGGAAGCGGCGTCGCCGCCTCAGCCCCGAGCAGCCGGTCGCTCTCGTCCTTCAGAGCCACGCCCGTGAGCCCCCGCTGGAACGCCTGGCCGATGAGCCAGTGCAGCTTGAAGGCCGCAAGCTCCGGCTTGAGCCCGGCCGCACGCACGTTCGAGAGGCAGTTGCGCTCCGCATCCGTGCGGCCGGGGCGCGGATCGAAGGTGAGATAGATCCCGAGGCTGTCGGGCGAGGACAGGCCGGGCCGCTCGCCGATCAGCACCGCCACGGCGCGGGCCTTCAGCGCCGCGCCGACCGCGTCGCCGAGGGCCACCCGGGCCTGCTCGGCCACCACGACCGGCGCCAGCGACCAGCCCGATCCGGCGATCGCGGGTGCGAGCACGCTGAGCAGCGGCACCGCCCCCTCGTGGATCGCCCGGGCCGAGAGCCCGTCCGCGACCACGATCGCGAGATCGACGGGAGCGGCCGCCGCGGCGGCGAGGCGCTCGGCGCTTAGCCCCTCGAGCCGGCGCCCGAGATCGGGCCGGCGCAGATAGGTGGCGCGGTCGGGCGCCGCGGAAGCGACCGCCACATTCCGCAGCCCCAGCGCCTCGATGCCCGCCCGCAAAGCCGCCACGTCGAGCGGCGTGTGGACCGCGTCGCGGGCCTGGGCATGCGCGAGGGCGAAGCCCAGCACCGCGCGGGTCGGAAGCCCCGACCCGGCCCGGCCGAGGCCGATCCGGGCGGGGGTGAGGGCGGAGAGCCGGCGCCACGCCTCCTCGGGGCTCATGCGGCGAGCCCCGGCGCGGCGGCAAGCAGCGGGGTGCCGCCGCCGGGAATGAGCGCCCCGGCCGCATCCGTGAGACCGATCCGCTCGAGCCAGGCGGCGAATTCCGGCACCCGCTTCAGGCCCAGGACCTCGCGCAGGTAGAGCTGGTCGTGGAAGGAGGTCGACTGGTAGTTCAGCATCACGTCGTCGGCCCCCGGCACGCCCATGATGTAGGTCACGCCCGCCGCGCCGAGCAGCGTCAGCAGCGTGTCCATGTCGTCCTGGTCGGCCTCGGCGTGGTTGGTGTAGCAGACGTCGCAGCCGAGCGGCACGCCCATCAGCTTGCCGCAGAAATGGTCCTCCAGCCCCGCCCGGATGATCTCCTTGCCGTCGTAGAGATATTCGGGGCCGATGAAGCCCACCACCGTGTTGACGAGAAGCGGCCGGAAGGCTCGGGCGACCGCGTAGGCCCGCGCCTCCAGCGTCTGCTGGTCGATGCCGTGATGCGCCTCCGCCGAGAGGGCCGAGCCCTGGCCGGTCTCGAAATACATCACGTTGTCGCCAAGCGTCCCGCGCCGCAGCGACAGGGCCGCCTCCTGGGCTTGCCTCAGGAGCGGCAGCGTGACGCCGAAGGCGGCATTGGCTCCTTGCGTGCCCGCGATCGACTGGAAGACGAGGTCCACCGGCACGCCCCTGCCGATCGCCTCCAGGGTCGTCGTGACGTGGGCGAGCACGCAGCCCTGGGTCGGAATCGCGAAGCGGGCGATGAGGTCGTCGAGGAGGTGGAGGAGCCGCGTCAGCGCCTGCACCGAATCCGAGGCCGGATTGATGCCGATCACCGCATCGCCGCAGCCATAGGACAGCCCGTCGAGGATCGCCGCCGTGATCCCGGCGGGATCGTCGCTCGGATGGTTGGGCTGGAGCCGCACCGCCATCGTGCCGGGCAGGCCGATCGTGTTGCGGAACCGCGTGACCACCCGGCACTTGCGGGCGACCAGGATCAGGTCCTGGTTGCGCATGATCTTCGACACCGCCGCGGCGATCTCGGGCGTGATGCCGGGCGCCAGCGCGGCGAGCGCCGCGGTGTCGGCCGTCAGCAGGAACTCCCGGAAGCCGCCCACCGTGACATGGGCGATCGGCGCGAAGGCCCCGGCATCGTGCGTGTCGAGGATGAGCCGCGTGACGTCGTCCTCCTCGTAGGGAATCAGGGGCCGGTTGACGAGGTCGGCGAGCGGCACCTCCGCGAGGCACCAGCGGGCCGCCACGCTCTCCTCCGCGCTGCCGGCCGCGATGCCGGCGAGGCGGTCGCCCGAGCGGATCGGGCTCGCCTTCGCCATCAGCTCGGCGAGGTCGGAAAACACCCAGCTGCGGGGTCCGACGACATGCCGGTAGGCCATGCGGATCTCCTCTCCCGGTCGCACTCTACCGCAACCGGCCGCGGGCGCGAGGCAGCGGGGAGCCGCCCGCGGGATGGAAAATAATCCTGCGGGCTCCCCTGGCCTGCGACAGCGGCGGAACTACCTACGCAAATGCCGCGCCGCCGGAATGGTTTATGCATTGCTGCACGGGCTCGCCCACGTAAGATGCGGCGCCGCCGTCCGGGCTTCGAGCAAAAAGATCAATGTGGAGGAAGGCCGTGCACCGCTACTTCTTCGACCTCGAAGCGGAAGGCTTCGATGCCCGGGATGATGTCGGCGTGGTTCTGGCCGACGCGCGCGCGGCGCGCGCCGAGGCGGTGCATGCCCTGCGCTCCTGCGCGATGGCGCCGCTGCCCTGCGGGCAGGCCGCCGGCCTCGCCATGAAGGTCCGCGACGAGACCGGACGGACCGTCCTGCGCGTGGCGCTCGGGGGCATCGTCCGGGGCGACGTCGCGGCACAGTGCCTCTCGGCCTGACGACCGCGCCTGCGCGGCGCATCCCGCCGCAACGCCAACGGCGCCGCAGGCCTGCGGCGCCGCACGGGGTCCCGGTGAGCCCCGCTCACTTCGCGTCGGCAGTCTTCTCCCGAATCGTGTAGGCACCGGTCTTCTCGCCCACGGTCTGCACGACGCCTTCGGCCAGGGGCGTGATGCGGTTTGCCTGGATGTCGAAGCTCCCGGACAGCCCGGTGAACTTGCCCGTTCCGCCGATCCACTCGCCGGTCCCCTTGATCCGGGGGGACATGGGCTGCGGGGCGAAGCTGTACTTCTCATAGACGTGGTCGCCGTCGGTATCGACGTAATCGCAATAGCCCTGGTTCTCGAAGCTCTTCGTGTCGTTGTCGAAGGTCGTGCTGGCGGTGCAGCGTCCCGCCATGTTGTTGAGGAGCTTTCCGCCCGTCTGGTTGACCGCCGCCATGATGCTCACGCCGACGGTATGCGTCCGGGTCGGACTGATCTGGACCGGCTTGCCCGGCGCCGGGTTGGTGGAGGTGTAGGTGATGCGGAAATCCGCGTGCTTCGGCATATCCTCCGCACCCGCAGGCGCCGGGAGGGCCGGGATGGCGATGAGGAGTGCGAGGCTGGCGACACGGCTTGGGTGCATGGGTTGTCTCCTCCGGTTGCCGATCCCGAACGGCATGGCGCGCGTCGCGGCCTTCGTGACGCGAGCGGCCGCGCAGGCCGGTGTCATGGCAGGTCAGCGCCTGCTTGGTCTGGGCTTGTCGGATCTCGACAGGGAAAAACGATATCGACCGGCAATCACGCGACGGTGAAAAAGGGGTCCTGTGCAAGAAATTGCAATGTAATAAATAGATTACACCAGATCACGCCACCGTCTTCATCCCCAATATGGGGTATGTCGCGGCGTCAGACCAAATGGAAATTAAGGCGTATGCCCGCACATGATTGCGGCCCGGACCGACGCGTCGGTCCGGGCCGGCAGGGATCGCCGCCCGGATGTTCGGCCCGGACGCCTCCGTCCCGCGGGGTACAGGGCGCCAGGGCGGATGCGACGGCCGACCCCGGCGGCCATCGCGGTCCGGGGCCGGCTCAGATCAGGGGCTTGCCGCCCGTGACGGCCACGGTGGCGCCCGAGACGTAGCTCGCCTCCTCGGCCGCCAGCATCACGTAGACCGGCGCCAGCTCGCAGGGCTGCGCGGGCCGCTTCATCGGCACCTGCATGCCGAACTGCTCGAACTTCTCCTTCGGCATCGTCGAGGGAATCAGCGGCGTCCAGACCGGGCCCGGCGCGACGCAGTTCACGCGGATGCCCTTCTCGGCGAGGAGCTGCGCCAAGCCGCCGGTGAAGTTCTGGATCGCCCCCTTGGTGGTCGCGTAGGCGAGGAGCTGCGGGCTCGGCGTGTCGGCGTTGATCGAGGTGGTGTTCACGATCGCGCTGCCCGGCCGCATGTGGGGAACGGCCGCCTTGGTCAGGTAGAACATCGCGTGGATGTTGGTCCGGAAGGTGACGTCCCACTCCTCGTCGCTGATGTCCTCCACCGATTGCACGGTCGCCTGATGGGCGGCGTTGTTGACGAGCACATCCACGCGCCCGAAGGCCGCGACCGCCTTCTCGACGATCGCCCGGCAATGAGCCGGGTCCTTGATGTCGCCCGGCACCAGCACGGCCTTGCGGCCGGCCTCCTCGACGAGGCGGGCGGTCTCCCGCGCATCGTCATGCTCGTTGTAGTAGCTGATCAGCACGTCCGCGCCCTCGCGGGCGAAGGCGAGCGCCACGGCCTTGCCGATGCCGCTGTCGGCCCCGGTGACGATCGCCTTGCGGTCGGCGAGGCGTCCCGAGCCGCGATAGCTGCTTTCGCCGTAATCGGGCCTCGGATCCATCTCCGCATCGTGGCCCGGCATCGGGATCGGTTTCTGGCGGCTGAAGGGCGGCTTCGGGAAATCCGGCATCGCGACGCGACTCCTGACGATGGCATGTCCTGACGAGGGGAAGGCCGCGGGAGCCCCGCGGCCGGTGAACCGGGGGATTGCGCGCGGGGCGCCTCAGCGGCGTCCGCCGCTGTTCGGCCGGCAGCGGCCGTCCGCGATCTTGAAGTTCGGCGGGTCGCAGGGGACGAGATCCGCCTCGCACCATTTCTGGCACAGGCCCGGGCCGAAGCCGCCGGGACGGCCATAGGGCTCGTAGCCGGGCGGCGCGCCGCGCAGGCTGCCGGTCACCTCCGGGCCGTCATCGGCGAAGACGGGACCGCCCTGCGCGATGACGGGACCGGCCGCGAGCAGGAGCGGGGCGAGCACAAGGCCGACGGCGCAGGTGCGCATCGAAGCATCTCCTCGATCTCGGATCGCCGCCGCCACCCGGACGACGGCGGGGCGACGCCGGACCAACGGGTTGACGCGGCGGCTGTTCCTCGCCCGGGCGCGCCGAGGCGCCCGACGTCATGCCACCGGCCCAGGCTGCCGACGCAGCGGGAGCTGACGCAGCGGGCCGTCGACCCGTCTCGAATTTTCGATGCCAAGCCTCTGGCTTGGCGACAATTCGAGACCGGAACCAACGGTCATCTCCAAGGCCCGTTGGTCTCACCCGCGTCCTCGCGGGCGGGCGCACGCATCTCGACAGGATGTCGCGAGGTGATTACCCCTACGGTAGGAAAGTCATTTTCGGCGGGTGCATGAACAGAATCGAGACCGGCCTCGGCATCACACGGCGCTATCTCCACGATGAGGTGGCCGAGCGCCTGCGCACGCTGATCCAGAACGGCGAACTCGAACCCCGCGCACGTCTCAACGAGATGGAGCTCGCCTGCCGCTTCGGCATCTCGCGCACGCCCTTACGGGAGGCGATCAAGATCCTGGCGACGGAGGGCCTGCTCGAATTGCTGCCCAACCGCGGCGCGCGGGTGGCGAGCCTCAGCGAGGCCGAGATCGACGAGGTGCTGGAGGTCGTGGCCGGGCTCGAGGCGACGGCGGCGGAACTCGCCTGCCGGGCGATCGGCGAGGCCGAGCTGGCGGAGATCGAGGCTGCTCACCGGGCGATGGTCGAGGCGGCGCGGCGGGGCGACCACGCCGCCTCCGCGCTCTTCAACCGCCGCATCCACGAGATGATCGTGGCGGCGAGCCGCAACGCCACCCTGGTCAGCCTCTACGAAAGCCTGTCCGGCCGCATCCAGACGGCGCGCTACGTCGCCCACGCCACGCCCGAGCAGCGCCAGAGCGCGCTTGCCGACCACGAGCGCATGCTCGTCCTGCTGCGCGCCCGCGACGGCGAGGCGCTGAGCCGCCTGCTGCGCAGCCATGTCCGCGGCAAGAAGGCGGTCGTCATGGCAGCCTACGCGGCAGGGGCCAGCTGATCCGGTCTGCGGACGATCCGTGCGGAGACCGGATCAGGCCTCGCCCTCGGTCTCGAACAGCACGGCGTCCAGGGCCTCCCGGCCCGACTTGCCGGCCCAGACCACGAACTGGAAGGCCTGGAAGTAGCGCTCGCAGGCGTCGATGGCCGATTTCAGCATCATCTCGCATTGCCGGTGGGTCGGCTCGGCGCCCCCCGTCAGCAGCAGCGCGTGGCGGAACATCACCACGTCCTCGCCGCTCCAGAGATCGAAATGCCCGACCCAGAGCTGCTCGTTCACCAGGGAGACGAGCTGCAGCACCTCCGTGCGGCGGCGGGGCGGCACCTTGAGGTCGAAGGCGCAGGCGACATGCAGCGCCTCCACGTCCTCGATCCACGTATAGGCGACGTGATACTCGGCCCACCGGCCGGCGACCGCCACCGACATCTCGTCGGTCTCGGCCCGATCGAAGATCCAATCGCGCAGGGAGGCGAGACGTTCGACGACATCGAGCGGGTGCTCGGCGCGCTCAAGGTCGACGATGTTCACTTGGGTCATGGCGATCCGGTTCTTGGCTCGTCCGAGCGGGAAGAGGCGTCATGGGACGCGGACAGCGACGTCGATGTAAAAGCAGATCGCATCCCCGGCACGTATTGGCCCGCAGGCGATGAGCTTAACGGCCGACTTGTCTCCCCTTGGCGACGGCGAATCAGGGCTAGGGCCACTATAGCCCGGTCGAGTCGCGGGGCTCAAAGCGAAAACTCCGGCGGAGACGGGCTGCAAGGCCGCCATCCACCGAAGCTTCCTGTGAATAAGCGGCGATCAGGCGGCGGGGGGCTTTGACGTCTTGGCGCCGGGTGTCCGGGACGCCTGAAGAGCAGCTTCGAGCGCCGCGACCCGGGCGGTCAGCGCGTCGTTCTGCGTGCGCAGGGTGGCCACGAGGTCGCGCAGCACCTCGAGCTCCTCGCGCGAGGCCACGTCCATGTCGCGCAGCAGGCGCTCGAACTGCGCGCGCATGATGGTCTCGGCCTCGCGGCGCATGCCCTGGGCGGCGCCGGCGGCATCCGTCATCAGGCGGGCGAAATCGTCGAGCAAGCGGTTCTGGGTCTGCACCGTGGTCTCCTGGTCTCGAAAGCTCTCGCCCGCAGATGGGACGATCCGGGCGGGCCCGCAATCCGACACGGCCGAATCGCCTCGCACGCGACCCGAAGATTGCGGTCCTTTTCCGGCGACGGAGACAGAAACATTCCGATGCACATCGGATGCTTCAAGCGGGCGCAGGCCTCGGGCATAAGGTTGGGGTGACCAGCACGCCGCACATCCTGCTCGTGGAGGACGACCGCGAGATCAGCCAGCTCGTCGCCCGTTACCTGCGCGGCAACGAGCTGAGAGTCTCGGTCGCGGGCGACAGCCGCGAGATGGACCGTCTCCTGGCCGATTCGCGCGTCGACCTCATCGTCCTCGACCTGATGCTGCCCGGCGAGGACGGGCTGAGCATCTGCCGGCGCCTGCGCGCGCAATCGACGATGCCGATCCTGATGCTCACGGCCAAGAGCGAGGAGATCGACCGCATCGTCGGGCTCGAACTCGGGGCGGACGACTACCTCGCCAAGCCCTTCAACCCGCGTGAGCTGCTCGCCCGCATCCGGGCGGTACTGCGCCGGGGCAGCGGGGGATCCGCGCGGGACGAGGACGGGGTGCGGCGGCTCGGATTCGCCGGCTTCGTGCTCGATGCGGGCCTGCGCCAGCTCCTCAACCCGGACGGCGCCCAGGTGGCGCTGACGGCGGCGGAGTTCGACCTGCTGCACGCCATGTGCCTGCGCCCGGGCCGGGTGCTCTCCCGCGACCAGCTCCTCGACTTGACGCAGGGCCGCGCGCCGGGCCCCTTCGAGCGCAGCATCGACGTGCTGGTGAGCCGCATCCGGCAGAAGATCGAGCGCGACTCGCGCAATCCGGAGATGATCAAGACCATCCGCTCCGGCGGCTACGTCTTCACGCCGGAGGTGAGCCGGGCATGAGCGAGCCGGTCCGCCTCACCCGGCGCATCGCCGGGCAGATCGCGATCCTGGTCGTCGCCGCCATCGTGGTGACGCATGTCGTGCTCACGGCGACGCTCCTGCTGATGCGGCCGGACCTGCGGCGCCTGGAGGAGCATCCGGGTGCGCTCGCCAACCGCCTCGCCCTGGTGGTGCGGATGCTGGCGGCGGCGAGCCCCGGCGACCGCCCGGCCATCGCGACCGCCGCCGGCCGCGGGCCCACGGGCTTCCGCCTCACCCTGCTGCCGGAGGGCACGCCGATGCCCGCCGCGGCCCGGGGCAGCAGCGAGGCCAAGGAGCTGCGCCAGGCCCTCGGCGAGGGCTGGCAGGTGGAGGGCTCCGGGCGCCTCGCGGCGGGGGACGACCGCCCGCGTCGGCTCGTCATCCGCGGCCAGGGGCTTCTCGTCTCGGCCGATCTGCCACCCCGCCCGGAGCGGCGCACGCCCCTCACCGGCGCGATCCTGACGACCCTGTTCTTCCTTGCCTTAAGCCTGACCCTGCTCTCTGTCTGGGCGGCCCGGGCGCTGACAGCGCCGCTCGGGCGGCTCGCAGGCGCCGCCGAGGCCTTCGGCACGGACATGGACCTGACGCCCCTGCCGCAGGCCGGGCCCGAGGAGGTGCTGGCCGTCTCGCGCGCCCTCGACCGCATGCGCGCCCGGGTCAAGCGGCTGATCGACGACCGCACCCACATGCTCGCGGCGATCAGCCACGACCTGCGCACACCGATCACCCGCCTGCGCCTGCGGGCGGAATTCCTGGAGGACGAGGCCCTGCGCGCCCAGTTCCTGCGCGACCTCGACCAGATGAACGCCCTCGTGGAGGCGGCCCTGTCCTTCGTGCGCGACGGGCGCACCCGCGAGGGGCTCGCCCTCGTCGACCTCGCCTCGGTGGTGCAGACGGTCTGCGACGGCTTCTCGGATATCGGCGAGGAGGTGCGGGTGGAGGGCCTGCGGCCGAGCCTCGTCAAGGCCGCTCCCGAGGAGCTGCAGCGGGCGCTGACGAACCTCGTGGAGAACGCCGTGAAATATGGCGGCGGCGCCACCGTGCGCCTCGTCCAGGCGGGGCCGCAGACGGTCGCGGTCGAGGTGCTGGACGAGGGGCCGGGCATCCCGGAATCCGAGCAGGCGGCGATGCTGGAGCCCTTCGTGCGCGGCGACCGGGCGCGCACCCTCAACGAGGCCGGCGGCTTCGGCCTCGGCCTGTCGATCGCGACCGCGATCGCTCAGGCCCATGGCGGGCGCCTGACGCTCGCCAACCGCAAGCCCCGGGGCCTCGCGGTGCGCCTCGAACTGCCCCGGGCCGCAGCCGCCCTCCCCCGCCACGCCCCGGCCGAAGCGGCCTAAATAGAAACTGAGGTGCGCGAAATTGAAGTGCGTGGAAGCCGCTCCGCTTCTCATGCTGAGGTGCTGGCGATCGCAGATCGCACCGCAGCGAGCCTCTGGCCGGCATCAGCCGGCACGCACCCCAGACCGGTGATCCCGGCATGAGGGCCGGGATTGGCTGCCACAGGAGGGAGCGCTCAGTCAGCCGTGGTTTCATCCGTCGGGGTCGGCGCAGCCGGTGGCGAACTGATACGGCTTCCGCAGCAATTTCGTTTCGCGGTGTTGCCGGGCCCCGGCCCGCAACGGCCGGCACCCCGATCGCCGGGGCGCTCGGAGTCCGTTCCGGAGAAGGCTACCGCGCGAGTTCCCGCAGGCCGAGCCGGATCAGCGTCTTGGCCTCCGCCCCCTCCCCGGCGCCCTGGAGCGCCGCAGCGACCGCGGCGGAGGCCTGGATCTGCGGATAGCCGAGATTGACGAGGGCCGAGATCGCATCGGCCACCGGCTGGGGCGCCGTGCGCTCCTCGACCGCGCCCGCGAGGCGGATCAGGGCTGGATCGACCGGCGCGAAGGCCGGCGCCTTGTCCTTCAGCTCCGCGACGAGGCGGGCGGCGAGCCGCGGCCCGACGCCGGGCGCGCGCGCGATCGCTCCCTTGTCGCCCGTGGCGATGGCGGTGGCGAGGTCGGCCGGCTCCAGCACCGAGAGCACGCCGAGGGCCACGCGGGTGCCGACCCCCTGCACGGTCTGGAGCAGACGGAACCACTCCCGCTCCGCATCCGAGCGGAAGCCGTAGAGCCGGATCATGTCCTCGCGCACATGCGTCTCGATGGCGAGGTCGGCCGCCTCGCCCACCGGCGGCAGCCGCTGCAGCGTGCGGGCCGAGCAATGCACCACATAGCCGACCCCATGCACGTCGAGGATGACAAAGTCCTCGCCGTAGGAATCAACCACACCCTTCAGCTTGCCGATCATGGGGGTCCGTGCGGCGCGCCCGTCCTTGAGCGGCGCCTGTGTTCGTGGGATGGGATCGCCGCCATATCGGCGACCCCGATCCAACCCACAAGGTGACCGCATGAAGCGTGCGACCGTGCTGGCCTGCCTCCTCCTCGCGGCCGCTCTCCCGGCGGGAGCTCAGGAAGCCCCCGCAGCGCGGGCTGAGGACGCCCCCGCGCCGACCACCGATCCGACCCAGGTGCGGGCGGGCCGCTACGCGCTCGATCCCGCCCACGGCAAGATCACGTGGTCGCTGAACCATCTCGGCTACTCGACCTATTACGGGCAGATCACCGACGTCGCCGGCGAGCTCGACCTCGACCCGAAGGCGCCGGCCCAGAGCCGGCTCAGCGTCCGGATCGGCACCGCGAGCGTCAACGCTCTCCACGACGCCCTGAACCGGCACCTGCGCGGCCCCGACTTCTTCGACGTCGAGCAGTTCCCGACCGCCACCTTCGTCAGCCGGTCCGTGGAGCCGACCGGCCCCACCACCGCGCGGGTCACCGGCGATCTCAGCCTCAGGGGCGTGACGAAGCCTCTCGTCCTCGACGTCACCTTCAACCAGGCCGGGATCCACCCGGTCGACAAGACCTACACGGTGGGCTTCGACGGCCGCGCGGTGATCCGGCGCTCCGAGTTCGGCATCTCGGCCTTCCTGCCGGCCCTCGGCGACGAGGTCTTCCTGCGGCTCGAAGGGGAGTTCAAGGCGGCGCCGTAGCCGCGTGGCGCGGGTCCCGAGCCCCATGTCCGGGCCATGTCCGGGCCGGGCGAGGAGCGTGCCGGTGACGGTGCCGTCGAGGGCGAGACATGACGGCGGTTGCAAGGATGCGTAAGACGATGCCCCGTCCCGCGGCCCGGAGTCCCTCGTGACCGTCCCATCCGACGCCAGCCCGCCCCCCGCCCGGTTCAACGGCGCCCGCTACTGCCTGGAGGCGAATGCGCGCCGCCATCCCGACAAGCCGGCCCTGATCCTGGTCGGGGATGGCGACGCCGCGCAGGTGCTGACCTACGGGGAGGTGGACCGGGCGGTGCGCGGCGTCGCGGCGGGCCTGCTCGCCCTCGGCCTCGCCCCGGGAAGCCGGGTGATGATCCGCATGGGCAACGATGCGGATTACGCCATCGTCTACTTCGCGGCCTTGGCCGCGGGGCTGGTGGCGCAGCCCTCCTCGCCGCAGCTCACCCCGGCCGAGGCCGCCTTCCTGATGGCCGATTCGGGCGCCGCGGCGGTGGTGGCGGCCGAGGATTGCCCCCTCGACCCGGAATCCTGCCGCGGGCGTGCGGTGCTGCGCCCGGCCGACGTGGCGCATCTGCGGGCGGGGCCGCCCCTGCCGGCCTACGCGGATACCGCCGCGGACGACCCGGCCTATCTCGTCTACACCTCCGGCACGACGAGCCGGCCGAAAGGGGTGCTGCACGCCCACCGCACCCTCTGGGGCCGGCGGCCGATGCACGACCACTGGCTGGGGCTGCGGGAGACCGACGTGGTGCTGCATGCCGGCACCATGAACTGGACCTACACGCTCGGGGTCGGCATCCAGGACCCCTGGGCGCGGGGCGCCACCACGGTGCTCTATACCGGCCGGCGCGATCCCGGGATCTGGCCCGCCCTGATCGCCCGCTACCGCGCCACGCTCTTCGCCGCGGTGCCGAGCCTCTACCGGCAGATCGTCAAATACGCCGACCTCGCCGGCCACGACCTGTCGAGCCTGCGCCACGGCATCACGGCGGGCGAGGCTCTGCCGGCCCATCTCCTCGCCGAGTGGACCCGCGCGACGGGCAAGCCGCTCTACGAGGCGCTCGGGATGAGCGAGATCTCGACCTACATCTCCACGGGCCCGACCGTGCCGGTGCGGCCGGGCTCGCCCGGCCGGCCCCAGCCGGGGCGGCGCATCGCCATCCTGCCTCCCGAGGGCCCGCCCGAGCCGCTGCCGGCGGGCGAAACCGGGCTGCTCGCCGTCCACCGCTCCGATCCGGGCCTGATGCTCGGCTACTGGAACCGCCCCGACGAGGAGGCGGCGGTGTTCCGGGGCGAGTGGTTCACGGGCGGCGACCTCGCCCGGCTCGATGCGGACGGCTACGTTTGGTTCGAGGGCCGGCACGACGACGTGATGAACGCCTTCGGCTACCGGGTCTCGCCTAGCGAGGTCGAGGCGGTGCTGATCGGCCATCCCGACGTGCAGGAGGTCGCGGTGGCCGAGCGCGCCGTGCGGGAGGATGTGCGCGTCATCGCCGCCTACGTGGTGCCGAAGCCCGGCCATGCACCGGACCGCGAGGCGCTGATCGCCTGGTGCCAGGAGCGGCTCGCCGGCTACAAATGCCCGCGGGAGGTCGTGTTCCTCGAGGCCCTGCCCCGCACGCCGAACGGCAAGGTCCAGCGCAAGCGGCTCGCCGAGACGGCGGGGGCTTGAACGGCCCGGCTTTTGCGGTTCTGCTCCCTGCAGAACGGCTGGCGCCGATCCGGATGCCAGGACCGAATCCCAGCGGAGACCCGCCCCGCGTGAAGCTCTTCATCGCCTCCCTCGCGACCGAGACCAATACCTTCGCGCCGCTGCCGACCGGACGGGCCGCCTTCCTCGCCGACTATGCCCGCCGCGATGGCAGCCTGAACCCGCCCCGCCTCAGCAATATCGGGCTCATCGAATGGCGGCGCCTCGCGCAGGCCGACGGCCATGCCTTGGTCGAGAGCCTCTCGACCTTCGCCCAGCCCGGCGGGATCACCCTGCGCGGCGTCTACGAGGAGCTGCGCGACACGCTCCTCGGTGATCTCCGGGCGGCGGGGCCGGTCGATGCCGTGCTGCTCTACATGCACGGCGCCATGGTGGCGGAGGGCTACGACGATTGCGAGGGCGACACCCTCGCCCGGGTGCGGACGATCGTCGGCCCGGGCGTTCCGATCGGGGTCGAACTCGACCTGCACTGCCATCTCACCGAGGCGATGCGCGAGGCCGCCGACGTCATCGTCATCTACAAGGAATACCCCCATACCGACATCGCCGCCCGCGCCCGCGACCTCTACGCGCTGGTGATCGGCACGGCGGAGGGGCGGATCCGCCCGGTCATGGCCTATCACGACTGCCGGATGGTCGGCCTCTGGCGCACCTCGGACCCGCCCGTGCGCGCCTTCGTCGACCGCATGATCGCGCATGAGGGCCGGGACGGCATCCTGTCGGTCTCCTTCGGCCACGGCTTCCCCTGGGCCGACGTGGCGGATGTGGGCGCCAAGATGCTCGTCGTCGCGGATGGCGATGCGGGACGGGCCGCCTCCCTCGCCCGCGACCTCGCGCAGGCGGTCTTCGCCATGCGCGAGGAGGCGGCCACACGCTACGACACGATCGACGCGGCAATCGACCGGGCCCTCGCCTCGACCGATCCGCGCCCCATGCTGCTCGCCGACGTCGCCGACAATGCCGGGGCGGGCGCCCCCTCCGACAACACGGCGATCCTGAGCCGCCTCGTCGCGCGCGGCGTGCGGGGCGTGGCGAGCGGGCTCTACTGGGATCCGGGGGCGGTCGGCATCTGCCACGAGGCGGGGCTGGGCGCCTCCTTCGCGCTGCGCATCGGCGGCAAGTGCGGCGTCACCTCGGGCGATCCGGTGGACCTGCGCATCACCGTGCGGGGCCTGTCGGAGGCGCACAGCCAAGGGGGCTTGAGCGGCGGGCGGGCCCTGCTCGGACCGAGCGCCTGGGTGGAGGCGGACGGCATCCACCTCGTGCTGACGGCCCGGCGCCAGCAGCCCTTCGACCCGGACGCCTTCACGGGGCTGGGTCTGACCCTGCACGACAAGCGAATCGTGGTCGTGAAGTCGATGCAGCACTTCCACGCGGCCTTCGCGCCGATCGCGAGCGCCGTGCGCTACGTGGCGGCACCCGGCGCCGTGCCGCCGGACTTCGCCTCCCTGCCCCTCACCCGGAAAGCGGGGCCCTGGTGGCCCCGCGACCCCAACCCCTTCGAGCCCGCATGAACCCCACCGACCTTCCCCTCGACCGCGAGGCGATGCTGGCCTCCTTACGCCCCTGGATCGAGTGCGAGAGCCCGACCTTCGATCCGCTCGCGGTCAACCGCATGATGGCGCTCGCCGCGCGCGACCTCGCGGTGGCGGGGGCGAGCGTGGAGGTGATCCCCGGCCGGATGGGGCTCGGCGATTGCGTGCGCGCCCGCTTCCCGCATCCGCGGCGCGACGAGCCCGGCATCCTGGTGCTCGGCCACATGGACACGGTCCATCCTTTGGGCACGCTGCGGCTGCTGCCCTGGCGGCGCGAGGGGGGCCGCGTCTACGGCCCCGGCATCCTCGACATGAAGGGTGGCAACCTGCTGGCCCTGGAGGCGATCCGGGCGCTCGGACGGGCCGGCATCCGCACCCCCCTGCCCGTGACGGTGCTGTTCACGAGCGACGAGGAGATCGGCAGCCCCGCGACCCGCGACCTGATCGAGGCGGAGGCCGCGCGCCACCGCTTCGTGCTGGTGCCGGAGCCCGGCCAGGAGGACAACGGCGTGGTGACGGGCCGCTACGCCATCGCGCGCTTCAACCTGGAGGCGGTGGGACGGCCGAGCCATGCCGGAGCGCGGCTCGGCGACGGGCGCTCGGCGGTGCGCGCCTTCGCCCGCAAGGTCCTGGCGATCGAGGCGATGACCGGGGAGGATTGCACCTTCAGCGTCGGCGTCGTGCATGGCGGCCAATGGGTGAACTGCGTGCCGACCGTCTGCCGGGGCGAGGCGCTCAGCATGGCCAAGCGCCAGACCGACCTCGACCGCGGCGTCGCCCGGATGCTGGCCCTCTCCGGCATGGAGGACGACGTGACCTTCACGGTGACGCGCGGCGTCACGCGCCCGGTCTGGGAGCCGGATGCGGGCACGCTCGCCCTCTACGAGACCGCCCGTGGGCTCGCCGGGACCATGGGCCTGCCGCTGCCCCATTGCAGCGCGGGGGGCGGCTCGGACGGGAACTTCACGGGGGCGCTCGGCCTGCCCACCCTCGACGGCCTCGGCGCGATTGGGCGCGGCTACCACACGCTGGAGGAGCATCTCGACGAAGAGAGCCTCGTCAGCCGGGGGCGGCTCTTCGCGGGCCTCCTGGCGACGCTGAGATGACAGGTGGCCGTCCTCACGGGCCGAGCCGCGCCGCCGAGACCTCTTGAAGCGCGGCCTGTTCTCGCGAAAAGTTCCGGCTCCGCTCGGGCGCGCAGGCGGCGCGGACGGCCGCGGGAGGAAGGGCCATGCAGGTTCGGTTCTTCGGGACGCGGGGCTCCCTGCCGGTCCCCGGGCCGCGCACGATCCGCTATGGCGGCAACACCTCCTGCGTGGCTCTGCGCACGGCGCGCGGCACGCTCGTGATCCTCGACATGGGCACCGGCGCCTACGCCCTCGGCCGGGAACTCGCCGCCGAGGGCCGTCCGCTGCGCGGCCATGTGCTCATCACCCACACGCATTGGGACCACATCCAGGGCGTGCCCTTCTTCGCGCCCTTCTTCACGCCCGGCAACGAGTGGGACATCTACGCGCCGCGCGGCCTCGGGGCCTCCCTGCGCGAGACCTTGTCGGGCCAGATGCAGTACAGCTACTTCCCGGTCGCGCTCGACCAGCTCGGCGCCACGATCCGCTACCACGAACTCGTCGAGGGCGAGCTGGCGCTCGGCGAGGACGACGACGTCGCGGTCGAGACCCATTACCTCAACCATCCGGCCCTCACCCTCGGCTATCGCCTCACGGCGGACGGGGCGACCCTCGTCTACGCCCTCGACCACGAACCCTTCTGCACCGCGAGCGCCGACGGGGAAAAGGCGCCGGAGGGGCAGGACCGCCGGCATGCCGACTTCCTGCAGGGCGCCGATCTGGTGATCCACGACGCCCAGTACACGGCCGCCGAGTACCCGGCGAAGATCGGCTGGGGCCACAGCACCGTCGAGTATGCCCGCCGCGTCGCCCTGGAAGCGGGCGCGGCGCGGCTCGCCCTGATGCACCACGACCCCGACCGCGACGACGACAGCCTGGACGCCCTGGTCGCCCGCTACCGCGTCCCCGACCTCGACCTCTTCGCCGCCGCCGAGGGCCAGGTGATCGACCTCTCGGCCGCGCGCATCGCCGCGCCCGCCGGCGCCCGGGCGCGCTCGGCCCGGGAGGCGGTGGGCTCGGCGCTCGCGGCGCAATCGGTGGTGATCGCCGCCGCCGATCCGGCCGCGGCGGCGGGCATCACCGCGATCCTGCGTGGGGATGGCGTCGGCGTGCACGCAGCCGCGCTGACGCCCGATGCGGTGGCGCAGGCCGTCCTGCGCCACCGGCCCGCCCTCGCGGTGATCGCGAACGGGCCGGAGCCGGCCGGGCGCCTGGCGGAGATCTGCGCGGCCGTGCGGGCGCTCGGGGCGCAGGGGCAGGACCTGCCGATCGTGCTGGTGAGCCGCTCGGGCGACCGGCGCGGCGACGAGGAGATCGGGATCAGCGACCGGCTCGTCACCCCCTTCACGCCGAGCTACGCCCGCACCCGCCTGCGCGCATGGCTGATGCGCACGGCCTGCCGCTGGGCCCGCGCCGCCAAGCCCCCCGGCGAGGCGGAGCGGCTCGCCGCGCTGCGGCGTCTCGACCTCCTCGACACGCCGCCCGAGGAGCGGTTCGACCGGATCGTGGCGCTGGCGGCCCGCAGCTTCGCGGTGCCCTTCGCGGCGCTGAGCCTCGTCGACAGCGACCGGCAATGGTTCAAGGCCAGCCACGGGCTGACCTTCCGGGAAGTCCCGCGCGACGCCTCGCTCTGCGCCCACGCGGTCGCGGCCTCCGACGGGGGCGGCTGCCGTGACCCGCTCGTGGTGCCCGACACCCTGCTCGACGCGCGCTTCGCCGACAGCCCGGCCGTGGTCGGGCCGCCCCATCTGCGCTTCTACGCCGGCCAGCCCCTGATCCTGGCGGACGGCCACTGCATCGGGACCCTCTGCATCGCCGACACGCGCCCGCGCGTCCTCGATCCGGAGGAGGAGAGGCGCCTGCGCTGGCTCGCCGAGCTCGCGCTGAACGAGATCGCGCCGAGGCCCGCCGCCGTGACGGGCGGATGAAACGCCGCGTCATACCAACGGCCCAAGATGCCGACGCATTGGGCCATTGACCCATCTCGAATTGTCGAGGCCAAGCCGAAGGCTTCGTGAAGAGGCTTGGCGAAAATTCGAGACCGGAACCAACGGTCACATGGAAATGACCGTTGGTATCAGTTCACCACCAGCCGCGCTGACCCTGACGGATGAAACCGCGGCTGACTGAGCGCTCCCGCCTGTGGCAGCCAACCTCGGCCCTCATGCTCTGAGGTGCTGGCGATCGAAGATCGCACCGCAGCGAGCCTCGAAGCACCCCGGACCGGTTTTCCCGGCCACCCGAATCTTGGACGAGCGGTCTGGGGTGCTTCGAGGCTCCTTCGGAGCACCTCAGCATGAGGAGCGGGGCGGCTTCCACGCACCTCAGTTTCTATTCAGCTTGCGGCGAGGAACCGGGTGACGCTGCCCTTCAGCCCGTCCGAGTGCCCGGCGAGGGTGGCGGCCACGCTCCGGACCATCTCGGCGACTTGTCCGGTCTCGTTCGCCGCCACCGACACCGCCGCGATGTGGCTCGACACCTCTTGCGTCGAGGCTTCAATTCGGATTTGCAGTCCACGAATACTCAATCTCCGGTCGCATCTTCTATCCCGAGTCTTCGGGCAGCCGAGAACGGCTTGGGCCGAAGCCTGCCCCGGGCCAGATCGCTGCGGAAGCGGCAGGTGCCGTCATTGGCCGCCTGTCGTGCGGCCCGGAGCGGCGCATCGATCTGATCGGCGCCGCGCCGGGCAACCTCCCTGGATCCTTGCGACGTGGAGCCCCGGGTGAGGCGCCCCGGGTGCCCGGGACCAATCGACGCCTCCCGGCAGCCACGACCGGCATGATAGCTCACCTGGGCCGCAAATCTGCGTTTGGTATGTTGCATACCAGGAGATTTAATGCATTCTCAGCCGCCGGGCGCTGCGCCCGACGAAAGGGAAAAACAGGGATGGAATGTCAGGACTCCCCGTCCGCGAAGTGGTGGCAGCTCGCGTTCGGCATCGTCTGCATGGCTATGATCGCCAACCTTCAGTACGGCTGGACGCTGTTCGTCGACCCGATCGACGAGAAGTTCCACTGGGGGCGGACCGCGATCCAGTTCGCCTTCACGATCTTCGTCGCCACCGAGACCTGGCTGGTGCCGGTCGAGGCGTGGTTCGTCGACCGCTACGGGCCGCAGATCGTGGTGTGCTTCGGCGGCGTGATGATCGCGCTCGCATGGCTCCTGGACGCCTATGCCGAATCGCTGCCGCTCCTCTATCTGGGCGCCGTCGTCGGCGGCATCGGGGCGGGGGCGGTGTACGGCACCTGCGTCGGGAACGCGCTGAAATGGTTCCCGGACCGGCGGGGTCTCGCCGCGGGCGCGACGGCGGCCGGCTTCGGGGCGGGCGCGGCGCTGACCGTGGTCCCCATCGCCAAGATGATCGCCGCCAGCGGCTACCAGAACGCCTTCTTCACCTTCGGCCTGATCCAGGGCGGGGTCGTGGTCGCGCTGTCGTTCCTCCTGCGCAAGCCGAGCGTCGCCGTGCCGGTCAAGCGCAAGAGCCTGCACCTGCCGCAGGCCCAGGTGGACCGCACGCCGAGCGAGGCCGTGCGCACGCCGGTCTTCTGGGTGATGTACGCCATGTTCGTCATGGTCGCGTCGGGCGGCCTGATGACGGCCGCGCAGATCGCCCCGATCGCCCACGACTTCAAGGTGGCGGACGTCCCCGTCAGCATGCTCGGCCTGCAGATGGCGGCCCTGACCTTCGCGATCTCCCTCGACCGCATCTTCGATGGCTTCGGGCGCCCGTTCTTCGGCTGGGTCTCCGACACGATCGGCCGCGAGAACACCATGTTCATCGCCTTCGGCACGGCGGCGGCGGCCGTGATCGCCCTGCTGCTGTTCGGCCGCAACCCCATCATCTTCGTCATCGCCACGGCCGTCTATTTCGGCGTGTTCGGGGAGATCTACAGCCTGTTCCCGGCGACCTGCGGCGACACCTTCGGCTCGAAATTCGCGGCGAGCAATGCCGGGCTCCTCTACACGGCCAAGGGATCGGCCGCATTCCTGGTGCCGTTCGCCAGCATGGTCTCGGCCGCCTATGGCTGGTCGGCGGTGTTCGGGTTGATCATCGGGCTCAACCTCGCGGCGGCGGTGCTCGCCCTGTTCGTCCTGAAGCCCCTGCGCCTGCGCTACCTCTCGGCGGCCGAGGCGCCGAGCACGGCACAGGCCCAGGCCGTCCAGCTCGCCTGAGGCGCATTCCGCGGCGCACTTCGCGGCGCGCTTCGCGCATGGGGGCCGGGGCCGGTGGATCCGGCCCCGGCCCCCGCTCGCCATCCCTTGCCGCCCGCGCATGTCGCCCCGCCCCCGTGCGGGCTTCGCCCGTCCCCGCCGCCACGCTAGAGCAGGATCCGTTCACGGTGGAACGGATCCTGCTCTCGGTTTTTGATTGTGCCGCATCGTCTGCGACGAACCGGCATCCGCTTCGTCGGAAAATGCTCTAGCCTCCGGCTGGAATCGGAAAGGAACCGTGATGCCGGCCGAGGCCCTCACGCTGGGCGCAGCCCCCCTCGCGCGCGAGACGCTCGACATCGGCGATCCCGCGGGCGGGCGCATCGCGGCCCTGGCCTTCGGGCCGCGCGAGCGGCCGCTCGACGCCCTGGTGCTGCACGCGAACGGCTTCACCGCGCGCACCTACCGCACCCTGCTCGAACCGCTCGCCGGCGAGGCCCGCATCCTCGCCTGCGACCAGCGCGGCCACGGCAGCACGACGCTGCGCGCCGATCCGCGGCACCGGCGGAGCTGGAACGACCTCGCGGCGGATCTCGTCGCGCTGCTCGACCGGCTCGATGGACCACCCCTCACCCTGGTCGGCCACTCGATGGGCGGCACCGCCTCCCTGCTCGCCGCCGCGCGCCGGCCGGAGCGGGTGCGCAACCTCGTGCTCCTCGATCCGGTGATCCTGCGGCGTCGCGATGCGCTCGCCGCGCGGATGCCCTTCGTCGCGCCGCGGCTGTTCCGGCGCCATTCGCCCCTGGCGGAGCAGGCGATCCGGCGCCGCGCGGTGTTTCCCTCCCGGGCGGCGGCGCTCGCGGCCTATCGGGGGCGCGGCGCCTTCCGCACCTGGCCCGACGCCGCGCTCGCCGACTACGTGGCGGACGGGTTTCGCGAGCGCCCGGACGGAGCCGTGGAACTCGCCTGCTCGCCCGCCTGGGAGGCCGCGAACTTCCTCGCGCAGGGCCACGACAGCTGGGGGGCGCTGCGCCGCCTCGCCCGCCCGGCGCTGATCCTGCGGGCGGCCTCCGGCAGCACCTGCGCCCTGACGCATGACCGCCCGCCGCACGTCACCGTCGAGACGGTGCCCGGCACGACGCATTTCCTGCCCTTCGAGGCGCCCGAGCGCGTGCGGGCGGCGATCCGGGCGGCGATCGGCTGAACCGCCCCACTCTCCCCACACCCGCGGGCCACAGGAGAACAGCTCCGCAAGCCTGTCGGCTGCGGGCGGGGCCGGACGTCGTGTCCGGACGAGGAGGTGCGCCATGCTCTACGCCATCCTGTGCTACCATTCCGAAGAGGTCGTCGGCGCCTGGAGCCGCGAAGAGGACGCGGCCGTCATGGAGAAGCTCGCGGTCGTCCAGGAGCGGCTCGCCCGCGAGGGGCGGCTCGGGCCGGTGGCCCGCCTGCTGCCCACCACCGCGGCCACCACCCTGCGCAAGGACCGCGAGCCCGGCCTCGTCCTCGACGGACCCTTCGCCGAGACCAAGGAGCAGCTCCTCGGCTTCTACGTGGTCGATTGCGAGAATCTCGACCACGCCCTCGACACCGCGCGGGAACTCGGGCGCGCCAATCCGGGCGGCGCCTACGAGATCCGGCCGATCGCCCATTTCCGGCCCGGCGGCGGGACGCCGTGACCGACCTCGACTGGATGCACGGCGCGCTCGCCGCCGCCCGGCCGCGGGCGATGGGGGCGCTGCTGCGCTACTTCCGCGACCTCGACACCGCCGAGGAGGCCTTCCAGGAGGCCTGCCTGAAGGCGCTCGGCCACTGGCCGCGGCAGGGCCCGCCGCGGGACCCGGCCGCATGGCTGATCCTGGTCGGGCGCAACGCTGCCCTCGATGCCGGGCGGCGCAGCCGCCGCGAGGCGCCCCTGCCGGAGGAGGCCGAGCTCTCCGACCTCGACGACGCGGAAGCGGCGCTGGCCGAGCGGCTCGACGACGCGCATTACCGCGACGATATCCTGCGGCTCCTCTTCATCTGCTGCCATCCGGACCTGCCGGCGACGCAGCAGATCGCGCTCGCGCTGCGCGTCGTCTCGGGGCTCAGCGTCCGGCAGATCGCCCGCGCCTTCCTCGTCGGCGAGAGCGCCATGGAGCAGCGCATCACCCGGGCGAAGGCGCGGGTGGCGCAGAACCGGGTGCCCTTCGAGGCGCCGGGGCCGGCCGAGCGGGCCGAGCGCCTCGCCGCCGTCGCCGCCATGCTCTACCTCGTCTTCAACGAGGGCTACTCGGCCGACCGGGCGACGAGCCCGGCCCGGGCGCCGCTCTGCGACGAGGCGATCCGCCTCGGGCGCCTGCTGCTCCGGTTATTTCCGGCCGAGCCCGAGATCATGGGCCTCGTCGCCCTGATGCTGCTCCAGCACGCCCGCGCGGCGGCACGCTTCTCCGCCGCGGGCGAGATCGTGCTCCTCGACGACCAGGACCGCAGCCTGTGGGATTCCCGGATGATCGCGGAGGGCGTCGCCCTCCTCGACAAGGCGATGCGGCACGCGAGCCCCGGCCCCTACCAGGTGCAGGCGGCCATCGCCGCCCTGCATGCCCGCAGCCGGAAT
Organism: Methylobacterium nodulans ORS 2060; assembly: GCF_000022085.1. Lineage (NCBI taxonomy): Bacteria > Pseudomonadati > Pseudomonadota > Alphaproteobacteria > Hyphomicrobiales > Methylobacteriaceae > Methylobacterium > Methylobacterium nodulans. The sequence goes on along the minus strand of NC_011894.1, from coordinate 1,448,423 downwards.
GCGGCGGAGACCGACTGGGCGCAGATCGACCGGCTCTATGCGACCCTCGAGATCATGCTCGCCTCGCCGGTCGTCACCCTCAACCGGGCCGTGGCGGTGGCGAAGCTCCGCGGGCCGGAGGCGGCGCTCGCGCTGATCGAGCCCCTGGCGCCGCGGCTGTCCGGCTATTTCCACTTCTTCGGCGTGAGGGGCGCGCTGCTCCTGCGGCTCGGCCGCCGCGACGAGGCGCGGGCCGCCTTCGACCGGGCGATTGCGCTCGCCCACTCCCCTGCGGAGGCCGCGCATATCCGCCAGCACCTCGACCGGCTGGAGGCGCAGGCGGGGGGATGATACCGACGGTCATTTCCAATGACCGTCGGTATCTCCGCTCTCGAATTTTCGCCAAGCCAAAGGCTTGGCATCGACAATGCGAGACAGGTCAACGGCCCGACGCGTGAGCATGCGCGTCAGCATCTTGGGCCGTCGGGATGAGGCCCGCGAAATCCCGCTGGCGGGAGCGGGCCGGTTCGGGATAGGCAGGCCCGCAAGGTTCCTCTCAAGCCCGGCCGCCGCATGACCGCCTCCGATCTCCCCGCCTCCCTCGTCCTCGTCGGCGCCGGCAAGATGGGCGGCGCCATGCTGGAGGGCTGGCTCGCGGGCGGCCTCGACGGGTCCCGCATCGCGGTGGTCGATCCCGGGGCCTCGCCCGATCTCACCGCCCTTTGCGGGCGCCACGGCATCGCCCTCAACCCGGAGGGCCTGACGCCGCCCGAGGCGCTCGTGCTGGCTATCAAGCCGCAGGGGCTGGAGGCGGCCTCCTCCGCGGTGGCGCCACTCGTAGGCCCCGACACCCTCGTCGTCTCGGTGCTGGCGGGCAAGACGGTGGCGAACCTCAAGGCCCGCCTGCCCCAGGCCCGGGCCGTGGTGCGGGCGATGCCGAACCTGCCGGCCAGCATCGGCCGGGGCGCCACCGGGGCGGCGGCGAGCCCCGAGACGAGCGAGCGCCAGCGCCGCATGGCCGACGCGCTCCTCTCAGGGATAGGCCTCGTGGAATGGCTCGCCGACGAGAGCCTGATCGACGCCGTGACGGCCGTCTCCGGCTCCGGCCCGGCCTATGTGTTCCTGCTCGCCGAGGCGCTGGCCGAGGCCGGCGCCGCCGCCGGCCTGCCGCCGGATGTCGCCGCCCGCCTCGCCCGCCAGACCGTGGCGGGCGCGGGCGCGCTCCTCGCCGAGAGCCCCCTCGAACCGGGGATCCTGCGCCAGAACGTGACCTCGCCGGGCGGCACCACCGCGGCGGCGCTCGGCGTGCTGATGGCGGCGGGCGGCCTCCCCGACCTGCTGCGCGCGGCCGTGGCGGCGGCCAAGAGCCGCTCGGCCGAATTGTCGGGGTGAGCGGTCCTCGCTGCTGGAACGCACATCCCGTCCTCCATCGAACCTGACCTGCGTGGACGCCGCCCCGCATCTTAGCATGAGGAGCGGGGCGGGTGCCGGGATGGGCAATCTCCCGCATCGCTACGACAGCCCGCCGCAGCGCCCACACCCTGCCGAATCGCCGCCAGCTCCCTACATCGGGAAGGGAAAATCGCACCGGAGCCGCGCATGGCCAGCAAGCCCACAACCGCCGCAGCGCCCGCCGCCGTGAATCCGCGGGAGGCGATCGTCGAGGCCCTGATGCGGCTCGCCGCCGAGCAGCCCTGGACCGACATCGAGATCACCGACATCGCCCGCGAGGCGGGGGTGAGCCTCGCCGAGTTCCGGGACCTGTTCCCGTCCAAGGGTGCGGTGCTCGGCGGCTTCTCCCGCATGATCGACAAGAAGGTTCTGGAGGGCACGACCGACGACCTCGTGGAGGAGCCCGCCCGCGAGCGGCTGTTCGACGTGCTGATGCGCCGCCTCGACGCGATGGCGCCCTACAGGACGGCTCTGCGCCGCATCGTCTTCGCGCTGCGCACCGACCCGCTCTCCCTCGTCGCCCTCAACGGCGTCGCCCTCAACTCGCAGCGCTTCATGCTGGCGGCGGCCGGGATCGACACCGAAGGGCCGCTCGGGCGCCTCAAGCTCCAGGGCGCGGTGATCGCCTTCGCGCGCACCCTGGAGACCTGGCTCGAGGACGACGACCCGTCGCTCGCCCGCACCATGGCCCGCCTCGACCGCGAGATCCGCAACGGCGAGCGCCTGATGGAGCGCGCCGAGGACCTGCGCCGCCTGACCGCGCCGCTCAGGGCGCTCGGCCGCTCGCTCATCACGCGCGGCAGCCGCCGGGCCCGCCGCCCCGCCCGCGACGTGGCCGACGACGACCGGCTCGACGGGGACCAGCTCGACGGGGATCGGGTGGCGATCTGAGGATCGCCCGGGGCCTCCCATGGCGCCCAGCTGGTGTTATGTCTACCAGCACAAGATAACGCCATCCGGGAGGACCCCATGCCCAGCATCGACCGCCGCGCGCTCATCGGGGCCGCGAGCCTCGCGCTCGCGGGGAGCGCCGCCCGGGCCGCACCGGAGCCGTCCGCCCCGCCGGCAGGGCCCGCCGCCGCCCGCGACGTCACCCGCACGCTCGCCCGCTACGTGGTCGATGCCCGCTTCGAGGACCTGCCCGAGCCGGTCCGGCGCGAGGGCACCCGCACCTTCCTCAACTGGGTCGGCGTCGCCATCGGCGGCTCGCATCACGAGACCCTCGACGTCGCCGTCGCGGCACTCCAGCCCTTCTCCGGCCCGCCCCAGGCCGGGCTGTTCGGGCGCTCCGAGCGCTTCGACATCATGAACGCCGCCTTCCTCAACGGCGTGTCGAGCCACATCTTCGACTACGACGACACCCACCTGAAGACTGTGATCCACCCGGCCGGCCCGGTCGCCTCGGCGATCCTGGCGCTGGCCGAGATGCGGCCGGTCTCCGGCCGCGACTTCCTCAACGCGCTGGTGCTCGGCGTCGAGACCGAGTGCCGGATCGGCAATGCGGTCTATCCCAACCACTACGATGTCGGCTGGCACATCACCGGCACGGCGGGCGTGTTCGGGGCCGCCGCCGCGGCCGGCAGGCTGATGGGGCTCACCGAGCAGCAGATGGTCTGGGCGCTGGGGCTCGCCGCCTCGCAGCCGGTCGGCCTGCGCGAGTCCTTCGGCTCGATGAACAAGAGCTTCAACCCGGGCCGGGCCGCCACCAACGGCCTCTTCGCGGCGATCCTGGCCTCGAAGAACTACACGAGCTCGGACGGGATGATCGAGGCCAAGCGCGGCTGGGCCAACACCATCTCGACCAAGCAGGACTACCGCGAGATCACCGAGGGGCTGGGCAGCCGCTACGAGGCGGCGCTCAACACCTACAAGCCGTTCGCCTGCGGCATCGTCATGCATCCGGCCATCGACGCCGCCGTGCAGTTGCGCAACGAGAACCGGCTCACCCCCGATCAGATCCGGCGCGTCGACCTCAAGGTGCATCCGCTGGTGCTCGAACTCACCGGCAAGACCGCGCCGCGCTCGGGGCTGGAGGGCAAGTTCAGCATCTATCACGCGGTGGCGGTGGCGCTCGTCGAGGGCGCAGGCGGCGAGAAGCAGTTCAGCGACCGGGCGGTGCGCGACCCCGTCATCGCGGCGCTGCGCGGGAAGGTGGTGCCGACCGTCACGCCCGGGGTGAAGCCCGAGCAGGTCGAGATGACGATCACGCTCGCGGACGGCCGCACGCTCTCGCGGCAGATCGAGCACGCGGTGGGCAGCGTCGAGAACCCGATGACCGATGCGGATCTGGAGCGGAAATTCGTGGATCTGGCCGAGGGCATCCTGCCCGACGCGCAGATCCGCCGGGTGATGGCCCTGTGCTGGGACATCGCCAATCTCAAGGATGCGGGCGACGTGGCGCGCGCGGGCGTGCAGGTCTGAGGGAGCCGCGGAGACCGGGGCGGTGGGCGGCGCCCCCGGTCCGCGGCGCGCGCCGTGAGGTCTTCGGGAAGGCCGCTCTGCCCTGTCGGGCCCGGCGCTCAGGGGTGAGGATCCGGAAAACCGTGACGCTCGCTCAGGGCCGCCAGGATCGCGTCCTTATCCGCGATGAAGCGGCGGCCCTGATGCGTGCCGGTCCGGAAACGGGAATCTGCGCCCTGCGCGAGGACGAGCAGCGGCAGCGACTGGTTGGCCTCGCCCACGAGCGCGATGACCGTCTCGCGCGGGCGAGGCCAGGCCACCCTCACGACGTCGAGCCGCCGCGCCAGATCCGGACAGGAGGCCAGCACGCCCTCCAGGAGGGCGCAGTGCCAGCAGTAGAAGGTCCGCCCCGGATAGACAGGGTCGATGAATCCCGGGGCGATCAGGAACAGACGATCTCTTTCCATGTTCACGGATTCCAAGACGATCCCGCGCGGGCGGGCGGTCCATCACCGCATGCGGTGAGCGCAGCCCTGCCCTGCCGGGAACCGGCGAGAGCATCGACAGACCTTGCAGACCGAGTCCACCAGTTTAGCTGATCGCTGCAGGGAGCTGGCGGCAGCCCCGGTGCCGGCCCCACCCTTTCCCGACTGGACGGATCATGTCCGCACTCCCGACCACCCGCCGCCCCTTCGTGATCGCGGCGGTGATGGCCTCCATGTTCATGGTCGCCATCGAGGCCACCATCGTGTCGACCGCGATGCCGCAGATCGTCGGGCAGCTCGGGGACCTGTCCCTCTACAGCTGGGTGTTCTCGTCCTTCCTGCTCACCCAGACCGCCGCCACGGTGGTGTTCGGCAAGCTCTCCGACGTCTACGGGCGCAAGCCCGTGATGCTCGCAGGGATCGGCGTGTTCCTGGCGGCCTCCCTGCTGTGCGGCTTCGCCCGCTCGATGCCCGCGATGATCGTCTTCCGCCTGCTCCAGGGAATCGGCGCGGGGGCGATCCAGCCGATCTCCCTCACCATCGTGGGCGATCTCTACAGCGCCGAGGAGCGCGGGCGCATCCAGGGCTTCCTGGCGAGCGTCTGGGCGGTCTCGGCGGTGATCGGGCCGCTCGCGGGCGGCTTCATCATCGAGCACGCCTCCTGGTCCTGGATCTTCTGGCTCAACCTGCCGGTCGGGCTTCTCGCCGCCGCGGGCTTCACCGTCTTCCTGCACGAGGGCGTCGCGCGGGAGCGCCGCCGCATCGATGCGGCGGGCGCCGCCCTGTTCACGGTGACGATCGGCGCCCTGATGGTCGCGCTGACGGAGGCCGGCGCCTCCGACGGCCGGGGCGCCGTGATGGCGGCTTGCGTGGCCGCCATCGGCGCGGTGCTGTTCGTCGTGCAGGAGCGGCTGGCGCCGGAGCCGGTGATCGCCTTCTCGGTCTGGAGCCGCCGGCCGATCGCGGCCTCGAACGGCTGCTCGCTGCTCGCCGGCATGGCGCTGATCGGGCTCACCACCTTCCTGCCGATGTACGTGCAGGGCGTGCTCGGGCAGACGCCCCTGGTGGCCGGTCTCGCCCTCACCGTCATGGTCCTCGGCTGGCCGATCGGCGCGACGCTCGCCGCCCGCAGCCTGAAGCGATTCGGCCTGCGCCCGATCCTGCTCACCGGGAGCCTGCTCCTGCCGCTCGGCGCGAGCCTCCTGCTGACGCTGGGCCCCGGTTCAGCCTCGCTGGTGGCCGGGCTCGCCTCGCTGGTGATGGGCTTCGGCATGGGGCTTCTCAGCACCGCCGCCCTGGTGCTGATCCAGGAGATCGTGCCCTGGTCGCAGCGCGGCAGCGCCACCGCCTCGAACGTCTTCGCGCGCAATCTCGGCAGCACGCTCGGCGCGACGGTCTTCGGTGCGGTGCTCAATCACGGCCTCGGCCATGCCGGCGCGGGCGTGAGCACCGACCAGCTCCAGCGGCTGCTCGCCAGCGGCGAGGCCGCCGCCGCGGGCTTCGCGGAGATCCGCACCGCCCTGCAGCAGGCGCTGCACCTCACCTTCTGGGCGATGTTCGCCATCGCGGTGGCGGGCGTCGTCCTGGCGAGCCTCGTCCCGCACGTGCCCCTCGGCCGGGCGCGGGGAACGACGCCGGCGGAGTAGACCGGCGGGATGCGCCCCGGAGGGGCCTAGCCCCTGGGGCCCTACTCCACCGACATCCGCAGCGGGGGCGCCACCTCCGGCGGCAGCGGCGAGACGTAGCCGCTCCCCGTGCGTGCCCTGAAGTCCGTCTTGGCGGCCTCCATCAGGTCCGGATCTGCGAGCATGGCGGCACCCGTCGCCGCCATGGCCTTGGCCACCTGCACCATCGCCTTGTGGGCGGCCGGGCTCTTGCCCTGGGCCACCACCTGCCAGGTGTGGAAGGGGGTGCCGATCGCCACGGTGGGCGCATGGGCCTGCACGGTCGGCACCACCCAGCTTACGTCGCCCACATCCGTCGAGCCGATCGCCGGGTTGCGCCTAGCGTCGGCGGGCACGAGGAAATCGGCGAGCGGCGCGTCGGTCGGCGCCATGCCGATGGTCCGGTAGACCGCCGCGATGTCGCTGCCCGAGAGCGTCGCCCGGATGGCGCGGGCGAAGGCGCGGTCCTCCTCATCGAAATGCGGGGGCCCGAGCTCCGCCATGACCCGCTGCAGGGTCTCTTCCAACGGCGTGTTGCCGACGAGGTCCGAGACCGCGCTGACGACCCGCATCTCCATCATGGTCTCGGTCATGAGGGCCGCGCCCTCGGCGATCTTGCGCACCCGCTCGACGAGTTCGAGCATGCCCGGCAGGTCGCGGGCGCGGATCGAGTAGCGCACCCGGGCATGGGCCTGGACGACGTTCGGGGCGATGCCGCCGGTATCGAGGAGCGCGTAATGCACCCGCGCGTCGCTCGGCATGTGCTCGCGCATGTAATTGACGCCGACATTCATCAGCTCGACGGCGTCCAGCGCGCTGCGCCCCAGATGGGGGGCCGCGGCCGCGTGGCTCGCCCGGCCGGTGAACACGAAATCGGCCCGGGTGTTGGCGAGCGCCAGGGGCGGCGCGACCTCCCAGAAGCTCGACGGATGCCAGGTGATGGCGACATCCGCATCCGCGAAGGCGCCGGCCCGCACCATGAAGGCCTTGGCGGCCCCGCCCTCCTCGGCCGGGCAGCCGTAATAGCGCACCCGTCCCGGCCGGCCCGTCTCGGCGAGCCAGTCCTTGAGGGCGGTGGCGGCGAGCAAGGCCGCCGCGCCGAGCAGGTTGTGCCCGCAGCCATGGCCGTGCCCGCCCGCCTCGATCGGCCGGTGCTCCGCCACGCCCGCCTCCTGGCTCAGGCCCGGCAGCGCATCGTACTCGCCGAGGAAGGCGATCACCGGCCCGCCCTCCCCCGCCTCGCCGACGAGGGCGGTGGGGATCCCGGCGACGCCCTCCGTGACCCGGAAGCCCTGGTGGCGCAGCTCGGCCGCATGGGCGGCGGCCGAGCGCGCTTCCGTGTAGCAGACCTCGGGCGTGCCCCAGACCTGGTCGCTCAGGGCGATCAGCCGGTCCTTGTGGGCGTCGACCTGCCGCCACAGGGCGTTGCGGTTGTCCATCGGATCCCTCCGGTTCGGGCCTGGGCGCCCCCGGGGCGCCTCCCAGATATGCAGGCCGGGGGCCCGTCTGCGGAGGCGGGCCGCCGCAGGGCTCCCGGGCGCCAAGCAGGCCCCCCGGGCCGGGATGTTGGCGCGAGACTTGTAAAGGGCTGGTCCGTAAAGCGCTGGCCCGCGCAGCGGGCCGCTTGCGGACGCCCGCGACTGGTGCATGCTGCCGGTGGTCGACACGAAAGGGCAAGGCCGATGAACGAGCAGGACCTGCGGAACCTGATCGGCGAGGTGAAGGACGGCCGGCTCTCGCGCCGCGGCTTCGTGCAGCGGATGGTGGCGCTCGGCCTCACCGCCCCGATGGCTGGCATGATGCTCGCACAGGAGGGCCTCGCCCAGGCGGCCGATCTGCGCGCCGCCTACAAGCCCGACAAGGCAGGCGGCGGCGGCCCGCTCAAGCTCCTGTTCTGGCAGGCCGCGACCCTCATCAACCCCCATTTCGCGGTCGGCACCAAGGACCAGGAGGGCTCGCGCATCTTCTACGAGCCGCTCGCGGCCTGGGACCCGGACGGCAACCTGTTCCCGATCCTGGCGGCCGAGATCCCGAGCCGCGAGAATGGCGGCGTCACGGCGGACGGCCGCTCCGTGACCTGGAAGCTCAAGCCCGGGGTGAAATGGCACGACGGCCGCCCCTTCACCGCCGACGACGTCGTCTTCAACTGGCAATATGCCGCCAACCCCGCCACCGCCGCGGTGACGTCGGGCAGCTACAAGGATATCAAGGTCGAGAAGATCGACGACCTCACGGTCAGGATCCTGTTCGACAGGCCGACGCCGTTCTGGGCCGACGCCTTCGTGTCCACCGCCGGGATGATCATCCCGAAGCACCATTTCGAGGCCTATATCGGCGAGAAGTCCCGCGACGCGCCCGCCAACCTCGCTCCGGTCGGCACGGGTCCCTACAAGTTCGTGGAGTTCCGCCCCGGCGACATCCTGCGGGGCGTGCGCAACCCCGACTACCACGTGCCCAACCGGCCCTTCTTCGACTCGATCGAGATGAAGGGCGGGGGCGACGCGGTCTCGGCCGCCCGCGCCGTGCTGCAGACGGCCGAGTACGACTACGCCTGGAACATGCAGGTCGAGGACGAACTCCTCAAGCGCCTCGAAGCCGAGGGCAAGGGGCGCGTCGAGATGTACTATGGCGGCAACGTCGAGTTCATCCTGCTCAACGCCACCGATCCCTGGACGGAGGTCGACGGCGAGCGCGCCTCGCTCAAGACGCAGCACCCCGCCTTCTCGGACCCGGCCGTGAGCAAGGCGATGCACCTCGTCGTCAACCGGACGGCGGTGCAGCAATTCATCTACGGCCGCACCGGCCGGGCGACCGCCAACATCCTCAATGGCCCGGAGATGTTCCGCTCGAAGAACACCTCCTTCGCATTCGACACCGACAAGGCGGCGCAGATCCTGGAGGAGGCCGGCTGGAAGAAGGGCGGCGACGGCATCCGCGCCAAGGACGGCAAACGGCTCAAATTCGTCTTCCAGACCTCGATCAACGCTCCCCGCCAGAAGACCCAGGCCATCATCAAGCAGTCCGCCCAGAAGGCCGGCATCGACATGGAGCTGAAATCGATCCCGGGCTCGGTGTTCTTCTCATCCGACGTGGCGAACCCGGACACCTATCCGCATTTCTACGCCGACATGCAGATGTACACCTGGAACATGACGCAGGCCGACCCGGCCGTGTTCATGCTGCAATACGTGTCCTGGGAGGCGGCCACCAAGGAGAACAAGTGGCAGGGCCGCAATGTCTGCCGCTGGCGCAACGCCGAGGCGGATGCCTGCTACCGCGCCGCTCAGGAAGAGCTCGACCTCGTGAAGCGCGCCGCCCTCTTCATCCGGATGAACGACATCGCGGTCTCGGAGAACGTGGTGCCGCTCCTCCACCGCGCCCAGGTCTCGGCCGTCAACGGCAAGCTCCGGTCGCCCCAGACCGGCTGGGACAGCTCGCTGGCCTACCTCGCCGAATGGTGGAAGGAGGCGTGAGCGCGACGCGAGCCTGGAGCGCCGCACATGGGCGCCTATCTCCTCCGCCGCCTCCTGATCGCGATCCCGAGCCTGATCGGGATCAGCCTGATCCTGTTCACCGTCCTGGCGCTCGCGCCGGGGGACCCATTCGGGGAACTCGCCACCAACCCCAACGTGCCGCCCGAGGTACGGGCGGCCTTGCGCACCAAGTTCGGCCTCGATGACCCGATCCTGGTGCGCTACCTGCACTGGCTCGCGGCGATGCTGCGGGGGGATTGGGGCTTCTCCTTCGCGAGCCGCATCGACGTCGACGTCCTGATCCTGCAGCGGCTGCCGACCACCCTGTTCGTCGTCGGCTCCTCGCAGGTGCTGGCGCTCCTGATCGCGCTGCCGGTGGGCATCCTGGCGGCGCTCAGGCCCTACTCGCTGCTCGATCAGGTGGCGAACACGCTCGCCTTCGTGGGCTTCTCGCTGCCGACCTTCTTCACCGGGCTGCTGTTCATCCTGCTGTTCAGCCTCAAGCTCGACTGGCTGCCCTTCGTCTACAACGCGGACATCGCGGCGACCGGCTGGCGCTGGTATTGGGAGCACGTCCGGCAGGCGATCATGCCGATCGCGGTGCTCGGCCTGTTCCAGGCCGCCTCCTACACCCGCTACGTGCGCGCTTCCGTCCTCGACGTGGCGCGCCTCGACTACGTCACCACGGCCCGCGCCAAGGGCCTGAGCGAGCGCGTGGTCACGCTGCGCCACATCGCCCGCAACGCGCTGATCCCGGTGGTGACCCTGGTGGCGCTGCAGATCCCGGCGGTGTTCGGCGGGGCCATCGTCACCGAGCAGATCTTCCGGGTGCCGGGCATCGGCTCGCTGCTCATCAACGCCATGCTCGCCAACGACACGCCGGTGGTGATGGCGGTGACCTTCGTGTTCGCCTGCCTCGTCGTGCTGTTCAACCTCGTCGCGGACCTCCTGTATGGCTGGCTCGACCCTCGCATCTCCTTCCGCTGAGGCGGCGGCCGCACCGGCCGCCTCGGGCCGGGACACCTGGCGGCGCTTCCGCCGCCACCCTCTGGCGGTGGGAAGCTGCGTGGTCCTCGCCGCGCTGGTGCTGGGGGTGGTGCTCGGCGGGCTCCTCTGGCCGGTCGCCATCGACGAGATCGACTTCTCGGCGATGCTCCAGGGCCCCTCGGCCCAGCACCCCTTCGGCACCGACGATCTCGGGCAGGATCTCCTCGCCCGCATGATCTATGGCGGCCGGATCTCGCTCGCGGTCGGCTTCGCGGCCATGCTGGTGGCGACGCTCGTCGGCGTGCTGGTGGGGGCGGTGGCCGGCATGTCGCGCCGCTTCCTCGACCCGGCGCTGATGTGGATGACCGACCTGTTCCTGTCCCTGCCGCAGCTGCCCCTGCTCCTCCTCGTCATCTATCTGTTCCGCGACCGGCTGAAGGAGGTGTTCGGGATCGAGGGCGGCGTGTTCGTGATGATCGTCGCGGTGATCGGGGGCCTGCGCTGGATGCCGGTCGCGCGGCTGGTGCGGGCGCAGTTCCTGTCCCTGCGCGAGAAGGAATTCGTGGAGGCGGCCCGCGCGCAGGGCGCGGGGCCCTGGCATCAGGTGACGCGCCACATCCTGCCGAACGCGCTCGGGCCGGTGATCGTGGCGGCGACGATCGAGGTCTCGGCGGCGATCATCGCCGAATCGACCCTCTCGTTCCTCGGCCTCGGCTTCCCGCCCGACATCCCGACCTGGGGCCGGCTCCTGTTCGACGCCAAGGACCATCTCGACGTGGCGCCCCACTGGGCGCTGTTTCCCGGCGCGGCGATCTTCCTGACCGTGCTGTCGATCAACTTCATCGGCGACGGCCTGCGCGACGCGCTCGACCCGCGGCGGGTGCTGTGAGGGCCTGTGTCCACGATCCGATCCCGGCGGGCGCTTCGGCATGAGGCCGATCTGGCCTCCACGCATGTCATACGGTTTCCGGTTGATTCCTTCCGAGACGAGTCTGCGCGGGGAACCCCTCTCCCGTGCGGGAGAGGGGCAGGCGATCGAAGATCGCGCGTGAGGGTCCAGGTGGTTCAGCAAGAAGATGGAACCGGCCCGCTGCCAGCACTGCCGTCAGAGCTTTACTGCGGCAGGGTCCGGGACCCTCACCCCTACCCCTCTCCCGCACGGGAGAGGGGATCCCGCGCCCTCTTGTCTCCGAACGGATCAACCGGAAGCCGTCTCAGTTTCGATTTAGGGACGAAGCGGCCTCCAGCACCGCCAATGACCTGTCCGGAGCCCCCATGACCCCGATCCTCTCCGTCCGGAACCTCGCCACCGCCTTCCGGGTGGAGGGGGCATGGCGCCCGGTGGTGCACGGAGTCTCCTTCGACATCGGCCCGAAGGAGACCGTGGCGCTCGTCGGCGAATCCGGCTCGGGAAAGAGCGTCACGGCGCTCTCGCTCATGCGGCTGACGCCGCGCGATGCGAGCCGCATCACCGGCGAGGTGCGGCTCCAGGGCCGCGACCTCCTCGGGCTGCCCGAGGCCGAGATGCGCAAGATCCGGGGCGGCGACATCGCGATGATCTTCCAGGAGCCGATGACGAGCCTCAACCCGGTGCTCACCGTCGGCTTCCAGATCGCCGAGGCGCTCATGGCCCATCACGGCCTGTCGCGGACGCAAGCCGAGGCCGAGACCGTGCGGCTCTTCGACAAGGTCCGCATCCCGGCCGCCGCCTCGCGAGTCCACGATCACCCGCACCGCTTCTCGGGCGGCATGCGCCAGCGGGTAATGATCGCCATGGCGCTCGCCTGCCGGCCGAAGCTCCTCATCGCGGACGAGCCGACGACTGCCCTCGACGTCACCATCCAGGCCCAGATCCTCGACCTCATCAAGCTCCTCCAGGACGAGGAGGGGATGTCGGTCCTGTTCATCACCCACGACATGGGCGTGGTGGCGGAGATCGCCGACCGCACCGTGGTGATGCTGGACGGGCGGGCGGTGGAGAGCGGACCGACCGAGGAGATCTTCCGCCGCCCGACCCATCCCTACAGCCGGGCGCTGCTCGCCGCCGTGCCGGCGCTCGGCGCCATGGGGGACCGCGCCCAGCCGGCCCGCTTTCCGGTGGTCGACCGCGTCACCGGCGAAGCTTTGGCGCCGGCGGAGAGCGCCGACACGGTGGTGGCCGGGCGGCCGGTGCTGGAGGTGAAGGGCCTCACCACCCGCTTCGAGATCCGCGGCGGGCTCTTCGGGCGCCTGCGCGGGCGCGTCCACGCGGTCGAGAACGTATCGTTCGACTTGCAAGCCGGCGAGACCCTGGCCCTGGTCGGCGAGTCGGGCTGCGGCAAGTCCACCACCGGCCGCTCGGTGCTGCGCCTGATCGAGCCGCAATCCGGCTCGGTGCTGCTCGACGGGGAGGACATCCTGGCGCTCGGGCCCGGCTCCTTACGCGAGCGGCGCCGCCGCATGCAGATGATCTTCCAGGATCCCTTCGCGAGCCTCGACCCGCGCATGAGCGTCGGCGCGGCCATCGCCGAGCCGCTCCTCATCAACCGCCTCGCCTCGCGCCGGGAGGCGCAGGCCCGCGCCGCGGACCTCCTGACCCGCGTCGGGCTCAAGCCCGAGATGGCCGGCCGCTTCCCGCACGAATTCTCCGGCGGCCAGCGTCAGCGCATCTGCATCGCCCGGGCGCTGGCGCTGGAGCCGCGCCTGATCGTGGCCGACGAATCCGTCTCGGCCCTCGACGTCTCGGTGAAGGCGCAGGTAGTCAATCTGCTCCTCGACCTGCAGGCGAGCCTCCGGCTCGCCTACCTGTTCATCTCGCACGACATGGCGGTGGTGGAGCGGGTGAGCCATCGGGTCGCCGTGATGTATCTCGGCGAGATCGTGGAGATCGGCCCTCGCGCCGCGATCTTCGGCGCGCCCCGGCATCCCTACACGAGGAAGCTCCTCGCCGCCGTGCCGGTGCCGGATCCCGCCCGGCGCCGCAGCCGCCACGGCGTGCGCGCCGACGAGATCCGCAGCCCGATCCGACCGGTGGATTATGAGCCGCCCGAGCGCCGCTACCGGGAGGTCTCTCCCGGCCATGTGGTTCAGGAATGGGGCCCGGAATGGGAGGAGACCGGGGTTCCGGCGGCGGCGTAGCCGCCCGGCGGGATCCCCTCTCCCGAGTGGGAGAGGGGATCCCGCGCGTCCTCGTCTCGGAACAGATCAATCGAAAATCGTATGACAAGCATGCGTGCCACTCCGCAGTCTGAATGCAGCCTTCAGCATTCGGTCCGACACATGACGGTGTATTGATACCGAAATAAACGATTACCGGCACTTCAGGATATATGTATATTGTGATCCACCAAATTGATTCGAGATTTGGGAGGATCGCGATGGATGACGGGTTCGAGATCGGCTTCGTCATGGCCGGTGCGATCTCGGCGGGGGCCTATTCGGCCGGGGTGATGGATTTCATCACCGAGGCGCTCGACGCCTACGAGGAGGCGTGCATGACGGGATTCGTCACGAACGGGTCCCGGCAGGAGGCCTGGGACGGCCCCACGCATCGCGTCCGGGTTCCGGTGATCGCCGGCGCATCGGCGGGCGGCATGACGGCCGCGATCACCAGCCTGTGCTGGTTCACCGACCTCACGCATGTCGGTCCGGGGGAGCCGCCCGGGCCTGAGGCGAACCGGCTCTATGCAAGCTGGGTCCGGGAGATCGACATCGCGCCGCTGCTCGATCCGGGGGGTCTCGACGACGGCGTGCTCTCCGTCCTGAACTGCGCCATCCTCGACCGGATCGTCGAGAACACGCTGCGGGCCGAGCGTCGGCGCAGGAGCCGATCCTGGCTCGGGCGCGGCGCCACCCGCGACGTGGCCCTGATCATGACGGCCTCGAACCTCCGAGGTGTCCCGTACGCCTTCAAGCTCTTCGGAGAGGACAAGGACGAATTCTACGGCATGCTGAACCACGGCGACGCCATGCGGTTCATGGTCGGAAGCCGGCCGATGGACGCCCCCCCGGACAGGGTGGCGGGCTTCTTCTCCCTGAACACCGACGAATTGCCGCTGCGCGGCGCTCTCGACCCGTCGAGCCGCTGGTTCCTGCTCAAGCAGGCGGCGCTGGCGACCGGCGCCTTTCCGATCGGCCTGCAGGCCCGGCTGCTGAAGAGGCAGTTCAGCGATTACCAAGTCAACTCGCCGGTCGAATACCAGGACGAGAAGGGGCAACGCCACACCATCCTGCCTCACGTCGAGACGCCCCCGGCCGAGTACGACTTCATCGCCGTGGATGGCGGCGTGATCGACAACGAGCCCTTCGAGATCGCGCGGCGCTATCTGGCCGCGGGCGCCGGCCAGAACAACCGCAACGCTGCCCAAGCCAGCAAGGCGATGATCCTGGTCGATCCGTTCCCGAACCATGCGAGTCTGCCGCAGGGGCCGGGCCGCGAGGATCTGCGCCTGACCAGCGTGGTCCCGCATTTCCTCGGCACCCTGGTCGATCAGGCGCGCTTCAAGCCGGAAGAGCTGGCCCTCGCGCAGAACGACCGCGTGTTCTCGCGCTTCGCCATCGTGCCGAGCCGCCCGACCCGGAACGACCCCACGCCGAAGCACCCGATCGCCTGCGGCATCCTCGGCGGGTTCGGCGGGTTCCTGCACGAATCCTTCCGGCGGCACGACTACCTGCTGGGCCGCCGCAATGCCCAGGCCTTCCTGCGCTGGAACTTCATGCTGGGCGAGAGCAACCCGCTCTTCGCCGATTTCGTGCGCCAGCGCGGAGACCAAGCGAGGAAGTGGTACGTCAAGCAGGCCCCGGACGGGGTGCGCAGCATCGCTCCCGGCGAGGATGCGGGAGCGGCGGATGCCCTGGTGTTCAGATCCGTCGAGGGGCAGGAGCAGGAGAGGGCCTTCCCGATCATCCCGCTGACCCCGCGCATGCAGACGCCGATCGAGATCCCGGCTCCAGACCTGCCCGATCCGGATGCCGTCGACCTCGCTGCCCTCGGCCAGCGGCTGCGGGCCCGCCTCTCTGCGGTGACGGGCGCCCTGCTCCGGCACGACCTGCCGGACATCATCGATCTCGGCCTCATCGGGCTGGCATCGAGCTATCCCGCCCAGCACTACATCGCCATGCTGGGAAAAGAACTCGCCCTGAAGACGATCCGGCAGGGGCTGGGCGATCTTCGCGCCGCCTTCCCCCGCGGCTGAGCGCGGCCCGGAGGCCGCACCCTCACGAGGCCCGGGGCCAGGGCTCCGCCGCAGCCGGGCGGCGGCGCCACGGCCTGCTCAGCAGGACGAAGGCTAAGAGGACGCCTGCCGCGTACCAGCCGTGCAGGCTCTCGTAGCCGGCTTCCGGCGACCAGGCGAAGCCGCCGAGGAAGACGTAGCCGACCACTGTCCCGAGGCTGCGGAAGGTCAGGATCCAGGGATGCTGCAGGATGGGGTCCTGCGCGTACCAGGCCGTCGCCACGCCGCCGAGGGCGTAGAGGACGCCGCCGAGGGGCAGGCCCAGGAACAGGGACAGCACCGCGCGCAGGAACAGGGTGGGCCAGTCGCGGCGGGTCAGGGACGCGGATGCCTCGCTCATGCGCAGGACTTCTCCCATTCGCCGCGGCGGGACAAGGGGGGCGCTGTCCGGCCCGAGGCGGCCGGGCGGTCAGGGATTGCCGCGCAGCCCGCTCGCGATCTCGCGGTTGATGCGGATGAGCGCCGTCAGCTTCTCGGCCGCCGGCTCGACCATGGCGTCGAAGGTGCGGGTGAACACGAAGGCGCCGAGCCGGGCCATCGACTGCTTGAGCTCCGGCGGGAGCGGGGCGTCGGGCTCCGTGGCCGCGGTCGAGAGCAGCGTCCAGACCTTCTGGTTGAAGGTGAGCGCCTCGTTGAGCCCCGCCTGCTGCTCGGCCCAATTGTCCTGGACCGCCTGAAGGCGCGCCGCCGCCTTGATGAGGACCGCCGCCTCCGCCTCGCGGGGCGTCAGCGCCACCTGAGAGACCTTAGCGTAGGCGTGGGCTCCATAGCTCATCGGGTGCGGTTCCTCGGGACCGGATCGAAGCGGTCGCGAATCGATCGCACGAGAGCGTTAAGCTTGAGTTGTGGAGGCGTCGGCCAGCATGGGGCCGAGCAGGCGCAAAGGATCCTGCCTTGAAAAGGATCCTGCCCTGAAACCGCTACGATGTCGGATCATGCACCGGCCACCATGCTGAACTTCGTGCTCGGCGCCGTTGCGGGCGCCCTGATGGCTGTCGTCGCGACGATTGCGGCGGTGCGCAATCCGGATGTCCAGGTCCGGATGGGCCTGGTGCGGCCCGAGCCGCCCGTGGTTCAGCTGCGCCGCTCGGAGCCCGTCTGCCCGCCGGCACCCGCGGCATCGACCATGGCCGGCATGGCGCCCGTGGGGCAGCCCGAGATGCTCTTCGCCCGGCGGCGTTTCTGGTCGGTGGCGCCGCGCTGACCCGCTTGCGGTCCGGGCAATCCCGATCCGGCATCCGGATGGAGGCAGGGCCGGCCTCATATCAACGGGCCTTGAAAAGGGCCGTTGGGAATCAGTTCACCACCGGCC
This sequence comes from Methylobacterium nodulans ORS 2060, assembly GCF_000022085.1. Classification (NCBI taxonomy): domain Bacteria; kingdom Pseudomonadati; phylum Pseudomonadota; class Alphaproteobacteria; order Hyphomicrobiales; family Methylobacteriaceae; genus Methylobacterium; species Methylobacterium nodulans. The sequence continues at coordinate 1,431,458 of NC_011894.1, read as the reverse complement.
GGGCTGACCCTGACGGATGAAACCGCGGCTGAATGAGCGCTCCCGTCCATGGCACCCAACTCCGCTCCTCATGCTGCGGCTGCACCGCAGCATGAGGAGCGGGGCGGCTTCCACGCAGGTCAGGTTCGATTCAGAGGGTGCTGAGCAGGACCATCACGACGGTCGCCGCCGCCGTCGAGCCGAGGAAACCGCACAGGGCTGCCGCAAAGGAGTGCGCGCCCGGCACGGCGGCATCGACGCGGGGAGCGGATTCGGTGCGGAACGGATCGGCGTTCATGGATCTCTCCTGCGGGAGGGGCTGTCGTTGAGGGAAGGAATGCTGCCGCGACGGCTTGGCCGTCCGTGCGATGGCACACGCGGTCAGTCGCAGCGGAAGGCGCGTTTCTCCAGGCGCACGGAGCGGAGCGCACCGCGCAGGTCGATGGCCGCGAGGCCGGCCCCGCACTCCTCGAACCGGTCCCGGGCATCCTCGTAGCGGTCCTCGACATCGCCGAGCGTGTCGCAGACCCTGTCGCGGTCGCCGATCCGGGCCTCCTGGCGAGCCTGGAAGCGCAGGGCCGCGGCCTCCTCCATCTTGCGGTGGGCGGGCCCGCAGGTGGCCGGCTGGGCCAGGACGGGGCTCGCGGCGAGGGCGAACAGCAGCGCGGCTGCAAGCGGGGAGAAGGCAGGGCGAAGCAGGGTCGTCATCGCGGAACTCGATCGGGAATGGGAGCCGCCACCGCGGCAATCAGCCCCCGGCGAGGAGGCTTGCTGCGCGGCCCGGAGAGGCAAGCGGGAAACGGTGACGCCCGGCGACGGTTCCGCCTTTTCCTGCCGCGATGACGGTCAGCCCCGCGGCGGGCCCGAGCGCCTGCGGCGGGAGGCGAGGAGCGTCTCGAGGGTGACGGGCCGGTAGTCCCAGGCATCGACGCCGACATCGAACTGCCGGGTCATGGCTTTAAGCTTGCCGTGCGAATGGCCGTGCAGGTCGATGACCCCGCGGCCCATGCGGTTCCAGGTCCGGAAGGCGTAGTGGCACAGCACGAGATGATGCCCGCCCTCGTCGATCTCGGCGTAATGCGCCACCGAGGCCCAGCCCGGCGCCCGCAGCGTGGCGGGGCCGTCGTTGTTGCCGACGATGAGGTGCTTGATCCCGTGGAGCGCCGCCAGCAGTGCCGCAATGCGCTCGGGCGGCGGCCCGAGGGCGAAGTCGCCGAGATGCCAGACCGTGTCGCCCGGCCCCACCGTCTCGTTCCAGCGGGCGACGAGGGCCGCGTCGTGCTCGGGAAGGCCCGGGAAGGGGCGCCGGTCGATGCGCAGCACCCGCGGATCACCGAAATGGGTGTCGCTGGTGAAGAACACGCTCATGCGTCCCCGCTCCTCCGGCGGCCTCCGCGCGAAGGCGGCGGGACGTCCCTCACCGCGCCTGCATGCGCAGCGCGCCGTCGAGCCGGATGACCTCGCCGTTCAGCATCGGGTTGTCGATGATCGCCATGACGAGCCGGGCATATTCCTCCGGCCGCCCGAGGCGCGGCGGGAAGGGCACCGCGGCGCCGAGCGAATCCTGCACCTCCTGCGGCAGCCCCTTCATCATCGGCGTCTCGAACAGGCCCGGGGCGATGGCGCAGACCCGGATGCCCGCGGGCGCGAATTCGCGCGCGGCCGGCAGGGTCAGGCCGACGATGCCCGCCTTCGAGGAGGCGTAGGCCGCCTGCCCGATCTGGCCCTCGTAGGCCGCGACCGAGGCCGTCGAGACGATGACGCCGCGCTCACCGCCCTCCAGCGGATCGAGGGCGAGGGCTCCCGCCGCCACGAGCCGCATCAGGTTGAAGGTGCCGATCAGGTTGATCTCGATCACGCGGGCATAAGCCGAGAGGTCGAGGGGGCCGTTGCGTCCGACGATGCGTCCGGCGGTCGCCACGCCCGCGCAGTTGACGAGGATCCGGGCCGGGCCGTGCGCCTGTGCGGCGCGGGCGACCGCCGCTTCGGCGCTCGCGGCATCCGAGACGTCGCAGACGAGCGCGAGCCCGCCGATCTCGCCTGCGACCGCGGCAGCGGCCTGCTCGTTGAGGTCGAGGAGCGCGACCCTGGCGCCCGCCGCTGCGAGCGCGCGGCCCGTCGCCGCCCCCAAGCCCGATCCGCCCCCCGTCACGATGGCCGCGATGCCCTGGACCTTCACGCGCTCCTCCCAGGCTGTCCTGCATGCCGGCTTAGAATCCGTCAGGCGCTTCTGGAAGCCCCTGACGGATTCTAAGTTATTGATCGATCGGATGTCCGGACGGAGAAAAGGTGCCGGGGAACCGGTATCCGCCTCGCCTGGACATCCTCTCGAGCCGAGCCGTGAACCGCAGCGGCGGCTTCGCCGTTGAACAGGCTTCAGTTCCAGGGTTCCGACGGGTGCTTCGCCTCATCACCTACAACGTGCGCCGCTGCCTCGGCATCGACGGACGGCTCTCGCCGGTGCGCATCGCCGAGGTGCTCGCCTCCTGCCGGCCGGACGTGGTGGCGCTGCAGGAGCTCGATGTCGGTCGGATGCGCTCCGGCATGGTCGACCAAGCCCACGCCATCGCGCAGCATCTCGGCATGAGGGCCCATTTCCATGCGGCCCTGCGCGTGATGGAGGAGGAGTACGGCAACGCCATCCTGACGGCACTGCCCTCGCGCCTCGTGCGGGCGGAGGCGCTGCCGGGGCTGCCGGACCGGCCCCATCTCGAACCGCGCGGGGCGCTCTGGGCCGCGATCACCGCGCATGACACGGAGATCCAGGTCATCGCCACGCATCTCGGCCTGCGCCGCCGCGAGCGCGCCCGGCAGGCGGAGGCCCTGCTCGGCTCCCGCTTCCTCTCCGACCCGGCCTGCCGCCCCCCGGTCGTGCTGGTGGGCGACCTCAATGCCGTGCCGCATTCCTTCGCCTACAGGCGCCTCGCCGGGCGCCTGTCCGACGCCCAGAGGGCCCCCGGGATGCCGCGCCGGCAGCGGACCTATCCGTCCGCCTGCCCGCTGCTGCGGCTCGACCACGTCTTCGTGAGCGAGGGCGTCACGGTGCGCCGGGTGGAGGTGGTGCGCGGGCCCCTCGCCCGCATCGCCTCCGATCATCTCCCGCTTCTCGTCGACCTGGAGGTCGCAGGCCCGCGGCCGGGAGCCGTCGCCCACCTCGGCGAACGGGCAGGGGCGGCCTGATGGGGGCGAGCGCATCGGCGCGGATTCAGGAGCGGGACCGGCGCCGCCGCCTCTGGACCCACGGCACCACCATCGCCGGCATCGCGCTCGGCGCCTTCCTCCTCTATCGCGTCCTCAGCGGCCACAGCTTCGCCGACCTCACCGCCGCCGTGCAGGCAATTCCGGCGAGCCGCCTCCTGGCGGCGGGCGCCTTCGCCGCTGGCAGCTATCTCTGCCTTACGGTCGGGGACTGGCTCGCCCTGCGGGCGATCGGCCGTCCCCTGCCCTACCGCTATGTGCTGGTCGCCGCCTTCGTGGCGCTCGGGGTGGGCCACAGCATCGGCCTGTCGGGCTTGAGCAGCGGCGCGATCCGCTACCGCTTCTACGCCCGCCGCGGCCTGACGCTGATCGAGAGCGCCAAGATGGTGCTGTTCTGCGGCCTCACGGTGGGGCTCGGGCTGATGGCGCTCGGGGCCGGGGCCCTCCTGCTCCAGCCCCGCCTCGCGCAGGACATCACCGGCCTCGGGCGGGGCGCGGTCGGGGCGGTGGCGCTCGCCTGCCTCAGCGGCGTCGGGCTCTATCTCGCGGCTTCCGTCTTCCTGCGCCGGCCGCTGCGCTTCCGGCGCTGGTCGATCGAGGTGCCGCCCTGGCCCCTCGCCCTCGCGCAGGTGGCGGTGGGCTCCGTGAACTTCGCCCTTGTCTCGGCCTGCCTGCACCAGATGCTCGGGGCGGTCTCGGACGTGGCGTATCTCGGCGTCGCCTCGGTCTTCGTGATCGCGAACGCGGCCGTGCTCGTCACCAACGTGCCGGGCGGGGTCGGGGTGATCGAGAGCGTGGTGGTGCACCTTCTCCCGAAGAGCGACGTGATCGGCCCGCTGCTGGCGTTCCGCTTCGTCTATTTCCTGGTGCCGCTGGGGCTCGGGCTCCTGGTCTTCGCCGGGGCCGAGATGGTGTTCCGCCGCCGCGAGGCGACCCGCGTCAGGTCCCGAACGGCCGCTCCGGGTCGAGCAGATCCGCGCCCAGCAGCGGGTCGATGAGGCCGTCCTCCGCGGGCACGTCGAAGACGCGCAGGCCCCGCTTGCCGCCGTTGAGCGAAGCGATCGCCCGCACGAGCGAGCCCTCGGCCCGGATCGCCGCCGTCACGGCCTCCGGCGCGACGCCGAGATGCTCGGCGAGGAGCCGGTCGCGCAAGGCGGCGATGGTGCGGCGCGTTGCCGGGTCGCGGCCCTCGATGGCGAGATCGCACTCGGTGTCGAGGGCCACCGAGCGGTTGTTGAGGTTCGACGAGCCGACGCGTAGCGCGACGTCGTCCACGATGACGAGCTTCGAATGGACGAGCACCTGGCAGTCGCCGTCCGGCCCCGGCACCACCGGATAGGCGACGAAGAGGCGGCCGAAGCGGTCGGCCGCCTGCAGGCGCCGGATGATCTGGTCGCGCGGCGCACCCATGGCGAGGCGCTCCGCCAGGCCGTGGGAGCGTCGGGTGAGCACCACGACGATGTCCGGCCCGTCCGGCCGGTCGAGCTGTGCGGCGAGCACCTCCTCGACGAACCGGGCCGTGAGGTACTGCGCCTCGATGGAGATGTGGTGGCGGGCGCGTCCCAGCATGTCGGCGGTGAGGGCCGCCGCCTCCTCCACGGAGGGCTGGCCTTCGAGGGCGGGCATGGTGCGGGCGATCGCGACCGGCACCTCGGTGAAGTCGGGATCGAGCCCCCGGGGCCAGATCGGACCGGCCTCGGCGGGCGCCCACGCCTCGCCGGTCGCCGCCTGCCAGCGCGCCCGCACGAGATCGCCGACGGCCCGGGCCGCCTCCCCGTCCACCGCCATGTGGGTGTCGTGCACCGGCCCGTAGGGTTCGCCGTCGGGGTCGATCCGGCGCGGATCCTCGGCCGGGTGAGCGGGCGTGTCCCAGCGCTGGATCGTGAGGTCGATGCCGCCCACGAAGGCGACGGAATCGTCGATGCAGACGATCTTCTGGTGGTGGGCCGCATAGAGGGGGTGGCACGTGTCGAGCTTCACCCGGATGCGGGGGTGGCGCTGCCACTCCGCCCCGAACAGGAGCGGCAGCGCCGCGCCCGGCCCGTGCAGCGTGCCGACGCTCCAGACCAGGATGCGCAGCTCCAGATCGGGCCGGGCCTCCACGAGGTCGCGCAGGAAGGGGCCGAGCGGAGGCGCGGCGGCGTCATCCTCCCGCAGGCGGATGCGCCCGTCGAAATCCCATCCGACGATGGTGATGGTGCGCGTCGCCTGCCGCAGCGCGTCGTCGAGCGCGGCGAAATAGGCCGCAGCATCGACGAGCAGGGCGGCGCGGCGCGCCCGTGCGACCTGCCAGCAGTTGCGGCCGGGTTCGAACAGGGTCGGTGGCAGGCCGACCGGCGCGGCCTCCGCGAGCGCATGATCCATCCTCATCGCAACGACTGACGATCTCCTATCGGCAGGCGGCAGGGCGGGTCTCCGGCCCCGCATGGAGCCGCGTCGCCGCGGCTCCCCATCGAGAACCCCCGAGCGGCCGGAGCGTTGCAGGCAGCCTTTGCCCCCGCACCGCGACCGTGGCCGCAGCCGGGGCGGCCGCATGCCGCACCGCAAAACCTCGATCCGCGCAGATGAACCCACTGCAACGGCAGCCCTTGTTCAAGAACAAGCCGAAGAAGCGCCGGAGGAAAAAATCGGCCCCTCTCGAACCTTGCCGCTCCCTCGACGTTGGACGGACCCGACGTGACTTGAAAGGACGGTCCCATGCAGACGAAGCGGATGGCGCTTGCGGGCGCGATGATCGTTGCCATCGGCGGCGCGGCGCTGGCGCAGGGCACCACGGCTCCCGGCAGCGCCGAGCGCAACCTGAACAATCCGGGCAGCGTCAAGAGCAACGCCGAGAAGGGCATGCCCGAGCGCGACGCCACCGGTGTCGCGCCCGGAACGGGCCCGGCCGCGACCGGCACCGTGACGGGGACCGGCACCATGCCGGGTGGCGACTCGCGCGTGGCGCCGAAGCCGAGCGAGCCGACCCCCGGCCGCTGATCGGGCGGGTTCGAGAAGGACCGTGCGGCCGGGGCATCGCCCCGGCCGTTGTCATGACGGCGCGCGGGATCCAGGCCTGGACGCTGAGGCAGACGATTCCCAAGCCGGGTGACGCAGCCGCGCCTCCCGGCTTGGATTAATTTGATTCCGCATCATTCCGATCGCCGAACCGTGGGACACTTCGGCGAAGGATGCTTAGGGTTCGTCGCTCTGTCGCAACTCGCGTTGCTGCGTGACCGGACGGATTCGTGCACTACACCGAAGCCGACATCCTCGCCGCCTGTGGCCAGAATGCCCTCCGGAACGGACGGGACTACCTCCAGAGAGGCCGCGTCCTCTCCGTCGAGATCGACGGCTCCGTCATCGAGGGCGAGGTCAAGGGCAGCCAGCGCGCCCCCTACCTGCAGGTGATCTCGCTGAAGCGCCGCGCCGGCCGTCTGGAGACCGGGCCGAGGTGGTGCGCCGTTTCGAGGCGGGCGAGGCCGGCGTGTTCCTGATCAGCCTGAAGGCGGGTGGCACCGGGCTCAACCTCGTCGCGGCCGATACGGTGATCCTCTACGACCCGTGGTGGAACCCCGCCGTCGAGGACCAGGCGATCGACCGCACCCACCACATCGGCCAGGACAAGCCGGTCTTCGTCCACAAGCTCGTCGCAGTCCGCACCATCGAGGAGAAGATGGAGGTGTTGAAGGAGAAGAAGAGCGCCCTCGCCGGCTCGCTCTTCGACCACGACGGCGCGCCCACGACCGCGATGACCGCGGAGGATTTGGATCTGCTGCTCGGGGAGTGACCGGCAACGGGACGTCGGTCACTCCCCCGGCGCGGCAGGGGTCGCCATGTGGCCGTGTGGCGAGGGCTGCGCCGCACCGGCCGGCGCTTCCCTTGTGCGGTGGCCGCGGTCGCGCAGGCGCGCCGCCACCGCCTGGGGGACGTTCGAGATCACGCAGACGAGGCAGAACACCGCCGGCACGAAGATCAGCGACAGCACGGTCGAGAAGAGCAGGCCGCCGATCACCGCGATCGCCATCGGCGCCCGGAACTCGCCGCCGGCCCCGATCGCGAGCGCGCTCGGCACCATGCCGGCCACCATGGCGATCGTCGTCATGATGATCGGACGGGCGCGCTTGCGGCCCGCATCGATGATCGCCTCATTGCGGGACAGGCCGTGGCGCATCGACTCGATGGCGAATTCCACCAGCATGATGGCGTTCTTCGTCACGATGCCCATCAGCATCAGGATGCCGATCCAGACCGGGGTCGTGAGCTGCTTGCCGGTGACGAGGAGGGCCATCACGGCCCCGCCCAGCGACAGGGGCAGCGAGAACAGGATGGTGATCGGGTGCAGGAACGACCCGAACAGCATCACGAGCACGGCGTAGACCATGAGCAGGCCCGCCCGCATCACCTCGGCGAAGCCGTCCGAGAGCTCCGCCAGGTTCTCCGCATCGCCCGACTGGTTGACCCGCACGCCCTTCGGCAGATTCTTCATCACCGGAAGCTGGTTGATCGCCTGCAGCACGTCGCCGAGCGCCGCATCGCCGACGAGGTCCGCCGCGACCGTCGCCTGCCGCTCGCGGTCGTAGCGGGCGATGTTGGCGGGGCCGTCCTGGAAGCCGAGATCGGCCACCGCCGAGAGCGGGACGCCGCCCTTGGCCGCCGGGGTCGGGATGCGCAGCTGCTCGACGATCTGCCAGTTGAGGCGGGCGCTGTCGTCGAGCTGCACGCGGACCGGCACGAGCCGGTCGCCCGCATCGAACTTGGCGAGCGCGGGGCCCACATCGCCGATCGTGGCGACCCGGATCGTCTCCGACAGGGTGTCGGCCGTGATGCCGAGCCGCGCCGCGAGGTCCATGCGCGGGCGGATGCGCAGCTCCGGCCGGTTGAGGGTCGCCCCCGAGATCACGTTGGCCACCGTCGGCAGGCGGCGCATCTGGTTGGCAAGCTCGTTGGCGACGCTCGCCACCGTGTTGCTGTCCTGGCCGTTGACCACGAGCGAGATCGCCCGCAGGCCGTTCTCGTCCACGAACCAGTAGCGGATGTCCGGGATCTGCTGCAGCCGCGCCTCGACCTGCTGCTCCAGCTGGCGCTGGGTGATCGAGCGGCTGGTCTTGGGGGTGTAGTTCAGGATCAGGGAGGCGCGCCGCACCTCGATGGTGCCGCCCGCGCGGCCGCCATCCACGAAGATGCTCTTCACCTCCGGGATCTGGCGCAGGTTCTTGACGATGACGTCGGTGACCCGCTGGGTGTCGGAGGCCTGGGAGCCCGGAGGCAGCTCGATCGAGAGCAGCGAGCGGGCGGTGTCCTGGGCCGGCAGGAAGCCCTGCGACAGGAGCTTCATGCTGGCGATCGAGGCCGCGAAGATGCCGATGCCGAGCACCACCGTGAGCAGGTAGTGGCGCACCGAGAGCGACACCAGCCAGAGATAGGCGCGCTCGATGCGGCCCGGCGGCTTCTCCGCATGGACATGCGGCTTCATGATGTAGGCCGCGAGCATCGGCGTGACGAAGCGGGCGGCGAGCAGCGAGAACAGCACCTGCACCGCGATGGTGATGCCGAACTGCTTGAAGAACTGGCCGGCGATGCCGCCCATGAAGCTCGCCGGCGCGAAGATCGCCACGATGGTGAGGCTGATCGCGATGACGGCGAGCCCGATCTCCTCGGCCGCGTCGATCGCCGCCTGGAAGGGCGACTTCCCCATCCGGATGTGGCGGACGATGTTCTCGATCTCGACGATCGAGTCGTCGACCAGGATGCCGGTCGAGAGCGTGACGGCGAGGAAGCTCACGAGGTTGAGCGAGAACCCGAGCAGGTCCATCGCCCAGAAGGCCGGGAAGATCGACAGCGGCAGCGACACCGCCACGATCACGGTGGTGCGCAGATCCCGCAGGAACAGGAACACCACGATGACCGCGAGCGCCGCGCCCTCGAACAGGGTCTTGATCGCCGCCTCGTAGTTGCCGAGCGTGTAGTCCACCGAGGTGTCGATCAGCGACAGCTTCACGTCCGGGTATTCGGCGTGGATCTGATCGATCTTGGCCTGGACGGCCTTGGCCACGACCACGTCGCTCGCGCCCTTGGCGCGCTTGATGCCGATGGCGACGACGGGCTTGGCGTCGAGGCTCGCGAAGGTGCGCCGGTCGGCGACCGTGTCGGTGACGACGCCGAGATCCTGCAGCCGGATCTGCCCGCCGGAGGCGAGCGGGATCATCGTGCCCTTCAGCTCGTCGAGGGTGCGCGCGCCTGCGAGCGCCCGGATGGCGAAGTCGCGCCCGCCGAGCTGGGTGCGCCCGCCCGCCACGTCGACGTTGATGCCGCGCAGGCGGCGGCTGACATCCACGGCGGTGAGCCCGAAGGCCTGGAGCCGGTCGGGATCGAGGGAGACCAGGATCTCGCGCTCCGAGCCGCCGATCGTCTCGACCTGGGCGACGCCGCGGATGCTCTGGAGCCGGCGCTTGACGATGGTGTCGACGAAGTAGGAGAGCTGCTCGGGGGTCTTGTCGGGCGCGATCGCCGCGTAGGTGACGATGGGAAGCCCCACCACGTCGACGCGCTGGATCAGCGGCGCCTCGGCGGAGCGCGGCAGGTCCGCCTGGATGCGGGTGATCGCGTCCTTGACGTCGTTGAGCGCCCGGTCGGTGTTGGTTTCGAGCCGGAACTGGACCGTCGTCACCGAGACGCCGTCGGTGACGAGGGACGAGATGTGCCGCACGCCCTCGACACCCGAGACGCCGTCCTCGACGGTCTTGGTGACCTGCGCCTCCAGCTCCGCCGGCGCCGCCCCGAACTGCGCCACGGCGACCGAGATGATCGGGATGTCCGCCGAGGGCAGGCGGGTGATCGGCAGCTTGCCGAAGCTGAGCCAGCCGAGAACGAGCAGGATGAGGGAGATCAGGATCGACGGCAGCGGCCGGCGGATCGCCCACGAGGAGACATTCAGGGACAAAAGCGCGCTCGCGTCGGTTCGGGTTGCATCGGGGCCTGTCACCCTCTGGAGCATTTTCCGACGAAGTGGATCCCGGTTCGTCGCAGAAAATGCGGCAAAATCAAAGAGCGAGAGCAGGATCCGTTCCCGTTGGAACGGATCCTGCTCTCGCCTCAGAAGGCCGTGCCGGCCTTGGCCACCACGGTCTCGCCCTCGCTAAGGCCGCTGCGGATCTCGACATCGTCCTCGGAGGAGGAGCCGACGACGACGCGCCGGATCTCGATCCTGCCCCCGCGCACCACCTGGACGCTGGTGGTGTCGCTGCGGCGCAGGATGGCGGAGCGGGGCACGGCGACGCCGCAGCTGCGCGCCGTGTCGATGAGCGCGCGCGCGAACAGGCCGGGGCGCAGGTCGGGATGGGCGCTGACCGACAGGAAGGCGCGGCCGAACTGCGTCGCCGGATCGACGTCGGTGGCCGGCACCCGCACCTCCCCCCTCAGCTCGAGCTCGCTGCCGACGAGGATGCGGCTCTCGGCCCCGGCCCGGATCTTCGAGACGTAGAGGCTTGGCACCTGCACCATCAGGTCGAGCTCGCGGTCGAGGCTGATCTGGAACAGCGGCTCCATCTGGGCGCTGGTGAGCCCGCCGACCCGGGCGGTGCTGCGCACGACGGTGCCGGCGGCGGAGGCCTTCAGCGTGAGGGTGGCGGGCAGGCGGGTCGGCGGCGCCATCGCCTGGGCCACGGGATCGTCGGCTCCGATGCGGTTGAGCCGCACCAGCTCCTGGCCGGCGGCGACGCTGTCCCCCTCGTGCACGAGGACGTCCGAGACCCGGTAGCCGTCGAGGTTCAGGCTGACATAGGACTGCCGGCGGGGCATCACGTAGCCCGTCACCCGCACGTTGTCGGAGAAGCAGGCCGGGCGCGCCCGGATGGTGTCGGTCGGGGCGTCCTCGGCCGCCAGGACGGGCGCGACGACGGGCGCGGCGAGGCAGAGGGCGACGAGAAGGGCGCCGGTCCGGCGCCGATGGAGGGCCGTTTCGCGGTCAGGACGCATACATCAGGGCTCGCCGAACGGTCCGCGGAGGGACGGGCGCGAGACCCCCGGCCCGGGCGGGCCGGGGGTCTCGCGCATGAGGAGCGGAGCGAGGCCGGACCGCGCTCAGTAGCGCGAGGCCGACTTCACGCCGGACATGTTGACGGCAGTGACGCGGCGGTTGACCGCCGAGAGCGGGTTGGCCGTGTCCTTGAGCTGCGACTTGCCGTAGCCGACGCTGACGAGGTTCGAGGCGGGCACACCGTAATTCTGGACGATGTACTGCTTGACCGCCTCGGCCCGGCGCTCGGAGAGCGTCTGGTTGATCTGGTCCTTGCCCTTGCCGTCGGTATGGCCGACGATCAGGAAGGTGTTGCCCTTCAGTTCGGGCCGGGCCAGGGCGGCGCCGAGGCTCTTGACCACCGGCAGCGCCTTCGGGCCGATCTTCGAGGAATTGTAGTCGAAGGGGATCTCGAGGTCGATGCTCGGCTTGTCGGCCGAGGCGGCGGCGAGCTTGCTGCGCTCGCTCGGGGTCAGCGAGGTGCGGTTGCGCAGGGAATCGAGGAAGCCGCGGTCGTCGCCGGCGACGCTGCCGGCCTCGCCCCGCACCGTCGTGGAGAGGCTGCGGGTCAGGCCGGTGGCCGGGGCCGCCGGGGCGGGGGTCAGCGCCTTGACGATGTCGGCCTCGCTCGGGGCCTGCGCATAGGCGCCCGCTCCCGAGCCCAGGACCAGCAGGCCGGCCAGCAGGGCCGCCCGCCTCATGCGATGCGAGAAAGTGTCGACACATCCAGTCATCGTTGTGCTCCTCAGACGATCTCGGTCCATCGCCAGACGTTCATCATTCATTTTTCGGCGGCGGCCAAGTCCGAAACCTGCTTTCGGCTCTGGCCTCCCCCTTTATAGTCGCGTCGAGCCGGTCCCGCGGAATGCGGTCGTCTCAACGGATCCCGTATTGAGCGAACTCCTTCTCGAGGCCCGGATCCATCCGGAGCGCATCGTTGATGTCGCTCTTGCCTTCCTCCGTCTCACCCGTCCGCACCCGCGCCATCCCGCGTCCATACAGAGACGACGCCTGCTTTCCATTGCCCTTCAGGGCAGCATCGTAATCGCGGATGGCGAGACCGGGAAGCCCGATCTTGAGGTTGACCAGTCCACGACTGTCGAGCGCGTCGGGGAAATTGGGTCTCAGCTTCAGAGCCTCGTTGCAATCACGCAGGGCCCGGTCGAGCTCGTCGATCATCGCACGCACCCAGCAGCGGTTGTTGAGCGCCTCGACATCCTGCGGGTTGAGACGGATGACCTCGTCGAAATCCGCGAGCGCCAGCGTGTACTCGCGGTGGATCGCGTAGAGCTGCCCGCGCCGGTAGAGGGCGGCCCCATCGGCCGGGTTGCGCTCCAGCGCCTTGTTCAGCTCGGCCTTCAGCCGCTCCTCCTCGCGATTGTAGGGGAGCGGCGGCTGCGGGACCTTCGGCGCCGGGGCGGGCTTGGCGTGCTCGTCCAGCCGGGCGATCTCCGCCCGGGCGCGCTCGGCCCAGGCGCCGTCCGGGAACCTGCCCAGGAAGCGCTCGAACGCCTCCTTCGTCCCGGCGCGCCGGGCCGTGCTGAACTCGCCGGCCGGATCGGGCGACGGCTCCGGCCGGCCGGCCGGGGTCGGTCCCGGGCCCGGCCCCGGGATCTCGATGATCCGCGCCTCCTTCTCGGGGGTCTTCTTCGCCGGCCCGGGATCGACCCAAGCCGTGGGGCTGTCCTTCGGGGCCGGGCTGTCCTTCAGGGTCGAGAACAGCCACGGGAGCTGCGCGCCCTGCGTCGCCGTCGAGACGGCCGAGCGGGCCCTGTCGAAGACGGTCCGGGTCAGCGCATCGGTGCTGCCGATCTGCCGCACCAGCTCCTCCGCGAAGGCGCTCTTCGCGGTCGAGACCTGCCGCAGCATCTGCCCGGGCTGGGTCGAGTAGAAGACCAGCGTGTTCGGCGGCGCCTCGGCGACCGGCGCGAGACCGTTCGCGAAGCTGCGGAAGCGCCGCTCGAACGGGTTGCGGTTGGCCGCATCGAGAATCACGACCTTGAGATCCGCCCCGCGCTTCTGGATTTCGCCGATGATCGTCTCGACGTTGAAGCCGTCGCGACGCAGATCCGGCTCGGTCCAGATCTGGGCATCGACCGGAATCAGGTAATTCTGCTTGTTCGATTGAATTCCATAGCCGCTGAAGTAGAACAGAACGGTCGATCCGGACTTGATCTTGTCGTAGAGGCGCGCAAGGGCAGCCTGCATGGCCAGCTTGGCCATGTTCTCGTTGACGTCGACGGTGTAGCCCTTCTGCTGCAGGGCCGTCGCGAGGGCCCGTGCATCGGGCACCGGCGTGGTCAGCGCCGTATCACTGTCCGGATATTGCGCGTTGCCGATCACCAGAGCGATTCGGTCGCCCGCTTTGCTTTGGGCGAAGACAGGTTGAATCGCCAGGCACGCGCTGAACGCGAGCACGATGCCGACAATCCACAACGCACGCATGCCGTCCTCGAAGAATTGCGCAGCAGTCACGACGCAGCGGCGGAAGCTTATGGCGTCCGGTGCGCGCTGACAAGTTTAACGACCGTGTCCGGCCGCTGCCCGCGCCCGAAAGCGCCCCCCGATCCACAGCTCGACTACTGTCAGAAACAGAGAAAGCTCAGTCTTTGCCGACTCACCTCACCCAAGGTCAATAAACCGCCCGAGATGTCCCGCTCTCCGTGCGAGCGGTTGCGCCAGTTTCCGGGTACAACCGAGCCGCCCGAAGCTTCGGAACGGTTCAGGCTCTACATGGCAGCTCTGCGGGAGGCGGTGCGACGGCACACCGGGCCCGACGCAGGAACGCCGACGGGCGCCCCGATCCCCGTCGGGGCGCCCGTCGCGATGCGGCCGAGCGCGGGGGCGCGCCTACTGGATGGCGAGACGGGTCTCGACGCGGCGGTTGGCCGGATCGAGCGGATCGTCGGTGAGCGGGCGGGACTTGCCGAAGCCGCGGGCGGTGAGCTGGCCCTGCGGGACGCCGCGGCCGGACAGGTATTTCACCACCGCATCCGCCCGCCGGGTGGACAGGCCGAGGTTGAACTCCTCGCCGCCACGCGCGTCGGTGTGGCCCTCGACCACGAAGCTCGCCGACCTGAGGCGAGCATCCTGCAGCGCCTTGGCGAACTCGTCGAGGTTCTGCTTGGCGGCCGGCGTCAGCGCGTCGGAATTGTACTCGAAGTTCACCACCAGATCGAAGGCGCCGGCCGCCTTCGACCGGCTGTCGACGTTGGTGTTGCATTCGCTGTGGGTGCCGACACAGAGACCCCGGGTCTTGCCCAGCGGGTCGGCCGGAGCGAATTTCCTGACGATGTCCTCGGCCGTATAAGCCGGCCCGGCGATCGCTGCCGTCCCGACGCAGACCGCCGCCAGCGCGAGAACAGAAACCGTGATCTTGCCGCGCATCGTCGCTTTCCCCCTGCAACACTGGAGTTATGGCGCAGCTTGAGCATAGGGTCAACGCCTGCGGCTCGCGACGACATGGAACGACTGGTGAGCGTCTGAACATCGACTGTCGCCACAAGACGAGAGGAAACGCCACGCTCCCGCTCTCTTGCCCTCGATCCCTTGCCCTCGACAGGATCAGCCGCGATCGAACGGGAGGCTGCGCGGGCGACCGCGCCCGGATTGCCCTGGACAGCCCGGTCGGAGCCCTTGCCGAACGGATTCGCCTCGGTCAGGGTGACGGGGGCCCGACGGTCGCGGCGGGGCCTGCCGGGGGCGTAATCCCCGGCTGCCATCCCGATCCGGCCGGGTCCGCAATGCGCCGCGCATGATCGGTCGGACCATGAAGACAGACGCCATCGAGCCGACCCCGCGGCGCCCCCGGGCGGCGCTCGATCTCGGCTCCGCCTGCCATGTCGGGCGCGTGCGCGAACTCAACGAGGACCGGTTCCTGCTGGCGCCCGAGAGCGGCATCTTCGCGGTGGCGGACGGGATGGGAGGGCACGCCGCCGGCGAGGTGGCGAGCGCCGCGGTGGTCGAATCCCTGGCGGGCGTCGCGCCGGCGGCCTCGGCGGGCGACCTGCTCGCCGAGCTCAAGGCCCGGCTCACCGCCGCCAATGCCGACATCCGGGCGGTCGGCCGGGCGCGCGGCGCCGTGGTCGGCACCACGGTGGCGATCCTCCTGATCTACGAGCCCCACTTCGCCTGCCTGTGGTCGGGCGACAGCCGGATCTACCGAGTGCGGGCGGGCGCGCTCGTGCAGATCTCCCGCGACCACACCGAGATCCAGTCCCTGATGGAGCGCGGCATCATCACCCCGGAGGAGGCCCAGACCTGGCCCCGGCGCAACGTGATCACCCGGGCCATCGGGGTGCAGGCGCGGCCGGAACTCGACCTCGACCACGGCCTCCTGGAGCCGGGCGACCTGTTCATCCTGTGCTCGGACGGGCTCACGAGCCATGTCGAGGACGGCGAGATCCTGGCCGCCGCGGCGGGACCGGGCGCGGCGGCCGACGCCCAGGCGCTCTGCGACGCGCTGCTCGCCCTCACCCTGGACCGAGGGGCGGCCGACAACGTCACGGTCGTGGCGGTGCGCTATCTCGGCCCCGCGCCCAGGCCCCCGGAAGGGTCGCACCCATGAGCGAGGAGACGGTTTTCCTCCCGCCCCCGTCCCGGTGCTTCATCGCGCCCGGCACCCGCCTCAACGACATCTACGTGATTCGCAGCCTGATCGCGGCCGGCGGCATGGGCGAGGTCTACCGGGGCGAGGCGCTGGCGACCGGCGACGCGGTGGCGATCAAGGTCATCAAGCCGGAGCTGGCCCGCAACGCCTCGGCGCTCGCCCTCTTCCGGCGCGAGGCCTCGGCCCTGCACAACCTCTACCACGAGGCGATCGTCCGCTACTTCGTGTTCTCGATCGATCCGAAGCTCGAACTCCCCTATCTCGCCATGGAGTTCGTGGACGGCGTCTCGCTCTCCGACCGGCTGAAGGAGGGCCCCCTCGACGGGCCGACCCTGCGGCTGCTGCTGCGCCGCCTCGCCGCCGGGCTGCAGGCCGCGCACGAGCTCGGGATCATCCACCGGGACGTCTCGCCCGACAACGTCATCCTGCCGGGGGGCAACGTCGCGCGGGCCAAGCTCATCGATTTCGGCATCGCGCGGGCGCCGAACGCCGACGGCACCGTCATCGGCGCGGGCTTCGCGGGCAAGTACGCCTATGTCTCGCCCGAGCAGCTCGGCCTCTACGGGGGCGAGGTCACGCCGCAATCCGACATCTACAGCCTGGGCCTGCTGATGGCCCATGCGGCCCGCGGCAGCCCGCTCGACATGGGCAGCAACCATGTCGACGTGGTGGAGAAGCGCCGGCGCGTCCCCGACCTCGCGGGCGTGGAGGAGCCGATCCGGACGGTGCTGCAGGCGATGCTGCAGCCGAACCCGAAGGACCGGCCCGCTGACATGGCGGCGGTGGCGGCGCTCGCCGCTGTGGAGCCAGCCGTGCGCCGGTTCCCCGCCGCGGTGCTTGCGGCTGCGGGCGGGGGCGTCGCCGCCACCGTGGCGCTCGCGGCCCTCGCCTATCTGGCCCTTCCGGCCCGCCACGGCGAGGCTCCGCTGCCGACGCCGACGCCGCAGGTGGTCGGCCCGGCCGAGCCGGTGGTGACGCCGAGCGCCCCCCTGCCGCGGCCCGAGCCGCCCCGCAGCGAGACCCAGAAGCCCGCCGCGCCGGGAGCCAATCCGAAACCGCCCCCGATCATCGCCCTGCCCGATCCGGGCGAGGATCCCGATCTGTCCCCGGCCCGCCCGCGGGAGCCGCGGCGCGAGCCGCCCTCCCCTGCTCCGGCGAGCATGCCGACGGCCGAGGAGGTCGAGAGCTTCATCCGCAAATACGACGGTGGCGACTGCTTCTTCATCACGCCGGTCTCGACCCAGCCGCCCGACGTGATGGTCGATGCCTTCGGGCGCACGACGCAGCCCTTCCTCGATTTCGACAAGGCGTTCCAGAACACGCTGGGCGTCGAGCCGCAGATCAGCCTGCGTCAGGTGAGCGAGGCGCAATGTCCGGTCGTCGCCTTCCTGGCGCGCCATTATCCGCAACGCGACGCGCGCGCGGCGAGCATCACGATCACCGCGGACCTGCTGCATAGCGGGCAGGATCTGGTGGGCACGGTGGAGACGCGCGGCGACCGCAGCATCGACCTGCTCCTCGTCTCGGACGACGGGCGCGTGACCAATCTCGGCCGCTACGCCAAGCGCACGGGCGAGGCGGTGCGGTTCTCGATGCGGGTGGACGGCAGCGGCTCGCCGCGGCCGCAGCTCGTGCTGGTGGTGACGAGCCAGAAGCCGCTGACGAGCCTGCGCTCCGGGATCAACGCCCGGGCCGAGCAGCTCTTCCGGCAGATCGGCGACGAACTCGACCGCGACCCCCGTCCGGCGGGGATCGCGGTGGCGTATTTCAAGCTCGGGGCCTGACCCGGATCAGGGCATCCGGGTCATCAGGCGGATGCCCTCGATGTCGAAGCGGGTGAAGGGACGCGCCTCGGCCGGGACCCAGCGGCGCCACGCGTAAGGGGCATAGACCTCGTCCGCGAAGGCGAGCTGCGTCCGGCGCGTCTCGCGCAGCAGGCTCACCCGGGCGCATCCCTCGGGCGAGAGGCCGCGGCAGGGAGAGGCCTGCGCCGGTGCGGCTGCAGCGAGCGGAGCCGCCAAGGCGAGGGCGGACAGGATCGTGGCAACACGCACGGTCATCAAGGATCTCCGTTCGAGGCTGGGTACGGCGAGGACGACCAAGTATCCCGCTAATAGATGGACGCTCGAACCCGCCGATGCAAGGTCCGGTCTTCGCGCTCGTAGGCGAACGGCCAGGCTAGGACTGTGCGCCTGCACACCTGAGCAGGGGCTGAACAGCGGCTCGTCTGATCGGGTTCGGCGGACCCCGTCGGGACTTCGGATGCGGCGGCGCCGGCGCCTCGCCCAGGCCGAACCCGCTTCGCGAGGCGCGGCCCAAGAAAGCAAGAAAGCAAGAAAGCAAGAAAAAAGGCCCGGCACAGGGCCGGGCCTTGGTCGTGCAGCGCGTCGCGCCGGGCGTCAGAAGGTCGAGAACTGGTAGCGGATGCCGGCGCGGCCGCCGCCGGCCACCAGATCCCCGCCCACCCGGTAGTCGCCCCGGATGAAGCCCGACAGGCCGGTCTTCAGGTTGAAGAAGTTGATCGACGCCTGGACCTCGCCGCGCACCTTGCCCTCCTCGCGCAGGCCGGTCACGCTCGTGATCCCCCCGGTGAAGGCTCCCAGCGTGCCGGACTCGGTCAGCACGCTGTAGACGTAGCCCGTGATGCTCGGCTCGATGCGGATGTCGTCCTGCACGAACTCGGTGCCGACCCTGGCGCCGATCCGGCCGCGCAGCGCGTCGCCGTCGCGCAGCGGCACGAGGTTCGCCCCCAGCGCCGGCGTCCGGTCGAACACCGTCGAGACGTATTCGAGGCCCGCCGTCGGCTCGACATAGATGTTGTGCTCGAGCGGGATGCGGTAGCCGACATTCGTGGAGACGTAATAGTTCTGCAGGCCGGTGCGCTGGCGCAGGCCGGGCGCGGTGATGTCGAGGCCGAGCAGGTCGACCTTGAACTGCGCATCCCAGAACCAGGGCCCGTTGAGATAGGTGCCGTAGACGCCGACCGTGCCGCCCTCGTAGTCCTGCCGGCCCGCATTGCGGTTGAGGTCGACGCCGGCCAGCGTGTAGCCGCCCATCACGCCCAGGATCAGGCCGTCATCGGGCTTGGTGAGCCCGCTGATGACCACGTCCGAGCCGGCGAGGAACCCGCCCGAGGTCTGGCTGTAGCCGAGATCGCGGACGAAGTTCTGCCCGGC